>NZ_JBYEIR010000003.1:0-494520 GCF_058386985.1 Fodinibius sp. GM108 | reverse complement strand
AAAAGCGGAAGGGGCTGATTCCTTTCATGGAGTCAATCTCCGATGGGCTAATTAGCCTTTCTTCCGCTTGCTGGTACGTTAAAAAGAAGAAGTTAATGGCAATTCTCAACACAAGAGATAAGTCTAACAGATCAGGGCTACAGCATAGACGGTGATACCAGCGGCAAAGGCGCGGCTGAATTGAAAAACCGAGCTTAAAATCAATCGTGTGCTTACGCCGTACCTTTTTTCCAGATATTCATAAATGCTTACAAATCCGGATTTGTATAGCGGCGGGAAAATGACAATGATAAGAAAGATCATGGATAGCGGCACGGCAAATTCATAGGTCAGCCACTTTAAACCACCGCCTTCGCGCATTCCCACAAAAGCGGGAGCAGAGATAAAGCTGACAGCACCGAGCTGTGTTGCCATTGTTGAGAGTCCGATCTGCCACCATTTAAAAGAGCGCCCTGCCAGGTAATAATCGCGGGTTGTCTCTTGCTGTTTGCTCAAGTAGTAACTGAGGAGAATTAATCCCGCTACATAAATAAATACGACAAACCAATCCAGCGCATTCATACGAATGGTTATTCAGTCTTCGATTTATTGCACGCTCAAAAAGAACCTGTTGAAATGATTGGAATTAGTAAAACAGCAAACTAATGAAATTTAGCAGGTTAATTCTGGGGATTAGAAAATCATAAAAGTGGGGTGACATTAGGGTGTCACTCCGGCTGATTACTTTGAGAATGAAGATAAATTAAACAAAAGGAAATCAGTTATGAATACTGCCACACAAACTTCTAAAAAGCATCTTAATACAAATTTGGAACCGGTTCTTCGCAAAGTTTTAAAAGAAGCTGAAAAAGAGCATCGGGAACTTCAGCAAATGTTTGATTTGATGGGATGGGGCGATCTGCCGGACGCGCTGAAAATGGAGATCAAAGATGATGTTGCCGCTATGGTGGATGAACTGCAGGGGCAGTATTCGAGCTGTGATCCGCATGTGGCGCGGCGCCGCCAGCGTGTTGTGCACTGGGTGGAAAGTTTTCGGGATGACATCTGCTCGCTCGAAACGGCTATTGAAGCTTTACACATCAAAAAACTGTGAAAATTTCCATCATATTATAAGAGAGCGCGCCAAGAGGTCCCGGAAAGTGTGAGTGGCTTTAATTAACAGATTTTTTATGGAATTCTGTTAAGCAGGTCGCTCACATTTTTTTTATCTTTGCCCAAACCAGAATCAAAATATTTCCAGACCTCCTTAACCATGGAAAATTCCTCTCCCTTCGACCGAATTACACGTCAAGGACTCACCTATGACGATGTATTGCTGGTTCCGGCGCATTCAGAAGTTTTACCCCGTGAAGCTGATACGAGCATACAGCTGGCTCCGAATCTGACGCTCAACATCCCTGTCATTAGTGCGGCCATGGATACTGTTTCTGAATACCGCCTGGCGATTGCTTTGGCCCGAGAAGGAGGTATAGCGATGCTGCATAAGAATATGTCTATCGAGGATCAGGCCGACCAGGTGCGAATGGTTAAGCGGAGTGAGAGTGGTATGATTGTGGATCCGGTTACGCTCAGTAAAGAAGAAACAGTGCGTAAAGCGCGACACCTGATGAAAAAGCACAAGATCGGCGGTATTCCCATTGTGGAAGATGATAATACACTGATCGGTATTGTCACGAATCGTGACCTACGTTTCGAGCATTATGTGGATAAGAAGCTCAGCACGATTATGACCACTGATAACCTGATTACAGCTCGCGAAGGCACGACACTTGACGAGGCCGAAAAAATGTTACAGGAGCACAAAGTTGAGAAGCTCCCGATAGTGGATGATGATATGAAACTGGTGGGGTTGATTACCTTCAAGGATATCGAAAAAAAGATGAACTTCCCCAATGCCTGTAAAGATGATATGGGACGTCTGCGTGTTGGGGCAGCGGTTGGTGTAACTTCCGATACGCTGGAACGCGTAGAGGCGCTTGTCGATTCGGGAGTGGATGCTATTACTGTTGATACTGCTCATGGACACTCTGATGGCGTGTTGGGAATGGTTAAAGATATTAAGAAGGAATATCCGGATTTAAACCTGATTGCCGGAAATATTGCAACAAGATCAGCGGCCAAAGATCTTGTGGAAGCGGGTGCTGATATCCTGAAAGTAGGTGTTGGTCCGGGATCGATCTGTACTACAAGAGTTGTGACCGGTGTTGGCGTGCCGCAGCTAAGTGCGGTGATGGAAGTCGCCGAGTATGCTCATCAAGCCGATGTTGGCCTCATTGCTGATGGCGGTATCAAGCAAACCGGCGATATTCCCAAGGCCATTGCGGGTGGTGCTGATGCGGTGATGATGGGATCGATGTTTGCCGGCGTTGATGAGAGCCCCGGAGAGACAATTATCTACGAATCGCGCAAGTATAAATCGTATCGCGGCATGGGCAGTCTCGGTGCTATGGAAAAGGGATCGAAGGATCGCTATTTCCAGGATGTTGAGGATAATATCAATAAGCTTGTGCCTGAAGGTATAGAAGGTCGAGTGCCTTATAAAGGGCATTTAAGTGAAGTGGTTCATCAGATGGCCGGTGGATTGCGTGCGGCGATGGGCTATTGTGGTGCTCCGGATATTGAGAGTCTGCAAAAGGCTGAATTCGTTCAGATTTCTGCGGCGGCTTATAAGGAGAGTCATCCGCATTCCGTACAGATTACGAAGGAATCACCGAACTATTCGGTAAGCTAATATTTGTTTGGAGACACACCTCCCTCACAACTAAAGCTTCCATACAGCGACTAAACGTGCAGATAAGTATTACAGATTTTTCTCCGTGTAACTCTGTGACTTCTTTGTGAATCTCAGTGGAGTAGAAGAAATAAAAGAGATAAGCTAAAGTACCTTTATCACTCACTCAAAATCTTTCATCTATTTGCGGGCGTTAAATAAAATCCCAAGTCCCACAATCAAAAAGAAAAAGTGAGGTAATGTGGCTGCCAGCCAAGGTGCAATTTCGCCCTGTCCCCCAAAAGGTTCAATAACTTTCATCAGCACGAGATACAGAAAGCTAACTATCAGACCTGCTGCAATATAAAAACCTTTGCCGCCTTTCCGTCGTACCGAGGCAAGGGCAAACCCAACAATTATGACCACAACTATTGAGAACGGATATGCATAGCGTCCGTATAGCTGTACCTTTGGCAATTCCACGCTACCCGCACCGCTGCGTTCGATTGAATAAATATAGTTCTGGGCTTCAGGATATGTCAGCTGATAGATATCTGAAGTTTTACGGGCCAAATCACGCGGATAGATATTGAGGGTCGTATCAATCGTATCGACGTGGGTTTCGGTATATCCCTTTTCTGTGAACAAGCGTTTTGTGGTATTTTGTAGCCTCCACTGTTGAGTAGAATCTTGCCAAACCATGCGCTGGATATACATCGTTTCTCTTATACTGTCGCCCTCAAATTTAGTGACATCAACACGATGACCGGTTTGTTTACTCTCGTTAAAGTAATTGATTTTAAAAATAGTATTTTCTGATTCCTGACGGAATATGCGATTGTCATCTACTTTATCTGATTTGCCCTGCAGGTATTCAGCTTCAAAAGCAATTCGGGTTTCATTGGCTTTTGGGATGACGAAACCATCCAGGTAAGTAAAGACAGCAGTCATAAGAAAAGCGAAAGCCAGATAGGGCAAGAGCAAGCGATAAAGACTTATACCTGCTGCTTTGAGGGCTGTTATCTCGAGCCGTTCGGCCATTTGTCCTGTTAAGTACAGGCACGCTACAAAAACGGCTACAGGAATGATAAGTCGGGTTATCTCAGGAATGTAATTGAGATAGTAAACGCCAAAGATCTCGGCAAATGTAGCCCCCTTATCGGTAAAATCTTCACTGTTTTCAGAAAAATCGATCACGATGAATATAAATACCAATACCATCATCACAAATAGCGTGATGCTAAGCAGACGGAAAAAGATATATCGATCGATTTTCTTAGTCACGAGACTTCCACAAACTTGAAATTTTAAAAGGTGTGGCAATGCGAATAACGAGGTATGAGCCTACCAATCCCAAAACAATATTGGAAAACCACATACCGGTAAAGGGTGTGATAACCAGCCGATCAGCCAGTTTCTCCCCCTGGATGATTGAAATCCAATAGAAGGTGAGAAACACAGTGCCAATGAGAGCTGCATAGCCCAAATTTCCTTTGCGGGTATACATACCAATAGGTGCTCCCAAAAGAACAAAAATGATGCATGCAATCGGAATGGAGAATTTCTTATGTACTTCCACGAGATATTGTGCTACTCTTTCATATTTCCAGCTGGTATCGCTGGCAATATCTTCTAAAAATGACTTATAGCTCCGCAACTTACTCATGGTAATACTGTGCAGCCGTTCCTGTTCGCTTTGTGTTCCCAGATGTTGAAGCGCTATATATTGGCTCGGATAAGGTACCTTTGCTAAAGAGTCTTCACGAGGTCTGATTTGATAGGTGCGCCGTGCTTTTTCTTCATCAGGTGGCTTGGAATAAGCGGGAATAATATAATTGTCGTTATTCAGAACCAATTGTTTTTGATCATTAATCTGAGTATTCAGAGAATCCACCACACTCATCATGGCCTGGATATTCATGGTGCGGTCGTTGCGGGAACGGTCAGAGGGATCGGACCGGGAGAAAGCCAGCTCTGAGAGATCAAAACTGATGCGATAACGATTAAAGGCAGTTTCTTCGAAAACATCAATTGATCGCCCATTTTTTCTACGATCCAGATTGCGGAGTACGGTCCCTTTTTGTAGATACAAGGTGAGCGTTTGGCCATCTTCCTTGCTTTCAAGCTGTCCCTTTTGCGCTTTTATATAAGCTTCTTTCTGGTTACGGGTAGGATGCTGATAGATGGTAATATCGTGCAATGAGTCGGATTCATTCGTAATTTTCTTGACCAAAAAAGTGTAATTGTCTATCCCATCGTAGAATTCATTTTCTTTCAGGTCGAATCCCGGCTTTTTTAATCGAACGTCTATAAAGAGCGAACGTGCACGCTGATTGGCATCGGGCAATACATCATTGGAAAACCACACCAAAAAGATTGAAAGCAATACACCAGCCGCCAAGACTGGATTTATTACGTGGATAGGATTCACACCAGCAGCTCGTAGAGCTGTTAACTCATTCAATTCGGTAAATTTACCAAATGCCATTAAACAGGCAACGAGTACTGCCATGGGAACGGCCAATACCACCATTGAGGCCAAATTTGTTACTATCAATTCCATGATAACACCAAACGGTAACCCCTTTCCGACCAAAAGGTCGATATAAAGAATTAAGAACTGCATAAGCAGCAAAAACATCAGGGTAAAAAAGCAAAAGACAAATGGCCCCAGATGTCGTCTTAGTATGTCGATCTGTAATTTGTTGGGAATGAATTTCATAACTGATATCTGGTAATCAATACCTAAAATTAGGCCTAACCAGCATTTTTACAAAATGGATTCGTAGTTATATCCGTAAAATGAGAGTTTGTGCTTTTAAGAGTAAAAAATATCTAGTATAATTCTGCGACCCGCGTTTGGCAATTCCAATTCTCAACTAAAAAGGAGCTGTATATAGAGACATTGCTACTACCGCTTACTGATCGATAAGGTGTAAATATATTTCTATAACGGTTTCGTGCAGCTCAAAGCATACTTTTATTTAGTTTTTCTTTGCTTGATTACGTTGGTAGCAAGTCCCGAGAATGGTATGGCTCAAGTTACCTCTGATTCTGCTGCCTTTCAAATCAGCCAGCCCGATACGCTTCCCAAGCTTCACCTGCCACCTGAAGTATCTTATCCCTTTCCCGATGAGCCGCCCAGGCTTTTTTATATCCAGTTGCCCGAGGAACAGACCTATATCGAGCGCGATACGCTGGGGATGTATCATAGTCAGCGATTGTTATATGATATTCCAGTAGCATTTCCGCATGTAATGGATTTTGAGGAATATACTCAGCAATGGCGTGAAGAATCCAAAAAAGAAAATTGGGGCCAGCTTATTCGTGAACAACAGGCACAGGAACAGAAAGGACCGGGGCTGCTTGATTTTAATCTTGATATTCCGGGCGGGGAGGAATCCGCTTTTACCACTATTTTTGGAAAGCCGGAGGTAAATCTGAATATCAACGGAACGGCGAATATGAATGTGGGTGCCTCGATCCAGCGGACCGAGAATCCCGAAATACCGGAAGACCAGCGCACCCAAATTGACCCCACTTTTGAACAAGCCCTTCAGCTGAATATACAAGGTACAATCGGCGATAAACTGTCGATTCAGACGGACTGGGATACAGAGCGCGACTTCGATTTTATGAACCGGCTCAATATTATTTACGAGGGATATGAGGATGAAATTTTGCAGCAGCTGGAGCTTGGTAACGTCTCGATGCAGACAGGAAACTCACTTATTCGTGGTGGAAATGCTCTGTTTGGTGTAAAGTCTGTTGCTCAGCTGGGTTCATTAAGGCTAACGTCTGTACTTTCGCAGCAGGAGGGTGAGGGGCAAACGGAGACGATTACCGGTGGTGCCCAGGAACAGGAAATTGCTATCCGGCCAGGTGACTATGAATCTGATCGACACTTTTTTCTGGATTTTTATACCCGTCAGGAGTTTGAGGAGAATGTTTCGAATCCACAACAGCTGGGGCAGGCACTGCAGCTAACAGAAATAAATGTTTGGGTACTTCGGGAGTCGTCGCAGTCACAGGAGGGAGAACGCCAGGCGATAGCGCTGGGCGAACTGGGTGTTAATCAGGATAATGCCGAATTTGCCCCGCCGGATGAATATCAGGACAGTTTTTCAGAGGATTTGCTCAATCAGTATCGGGATCCTGCCCAGGGAGTTTCTGCTTCGGATTTTGGAGTCGATCCTTCAACCTTTGTAGAAGGATACTTTGTCCCTCTGCAGGAAGGTGTAGATTATGAATTGGATCATAATTTAGGCTATATCTCATTAAAGGAGAACCTGGGCTCACGTCAGGCGCTGGCTGTTTCTTTTAAATACCGGGATTCACAAACCGGAGAAACAATTAGCGTTGGTGATGTGAGTCAGGGAGGGAGTAACCGTATTTTCTTAAAGCTGATTCGTCCCCAAACAGTCACGACTACAAATATCCTCTGGGATCTGGAGATGAAGAATGTGTACTCAGTAGGTGCAAAGGATTTAACGCCGGATGGGCTGGAGGTGGATGTTAAATTTACCGAAGGTAACGTGCCAAGCAGCTCGCTTCCCGGACGTGATAATATCTTGTTGCAGGATTTGGGACTGGATCGCGTTGACCAGCAGGGAGCCTTAAATCCCGATAACAAGATCGACTTTAGTACGATGGTTTTAGATCATATCAATGGCAAGATCATATTTCCATACCTGCAGCCATTTGGTTCTCGTATTGCAGAACTGTTGGCAGAAACAGGATTTCCGGATGATGAGATCGACGAAATAACTTTTAATGAGCTGTATAATGAAAGAAAAGTGAATGCCAATCAGCGTTCAAAAAATAATTTTTACCTGATTGAAGGGACCTCCAAAGGCAGTGTTTCAGACAGTTATTCACTGGGATATTCACTGGTTGAGGGATCAGTTAATGTATATGCCAATGGCCGCGAGCTGCAGGAGGGGACTGATTATGCTGTAGATTATTCCATTGGTAGCATTACTATTTTAAATGATCAGTATC
The DNA here is from genome assembly GCF_058386985.1 of Fodinibius sp. GM108. Classification (NCBI taxonomy): domain Bacteria; kingdom Pseudomonadati; phylum Balneolota; class Balneolia; order Balneolales; family Balneolaceae; genus Fodinibius; species Fodinibius sp. GM108. Next base: position 486,809 of record NZ_JBYEIR010000003.1, on the reverse strand, counting down.
TGCGAAGAGGGCAGGAGATCAAAATTGAGTACGAGAATAATCAGCTTACAGAAATAGGTCAGAAGAATTTTACCGGACTGCGAGCCGAGTACCAATTTACCGATAATATTACGGTGGGAAGCACTTATTTTAAATACAAAGAAAAGCCGCTTCAGGATAAAATAAGGATTGGTGATGAGCCGGTAAACAACTCGATCGCCGGCTTTGATGCCGATGCCTATTTTGATGCTCCCTGGCTGACCCGCATGATCGATCAGGTGCCTTTATTACAGACAAAAGAACCCTCGAATATCTCTTTTAGCGGAGAGTTTGCCCAGCTGCGGCCAGACGTTTCTCAGACAAGTGCCGTTAACGATGCCATTGATGATAACCGCCTTTTTGAAGATGAAGAAAACGGCCTTTCATTTATTGATGATTTTGAAGGATCTGATATCGGTTTGAGCTTCATGAATGCGTCACGCTGGAATCTGGCTGCAGCACCGGCTGCTGTTCCGGGATATGACGCCGATGAGATCTATTTCGAAGAAGATGCTCCTAATAACCCTCCGTCGACAATTTCTGATAAAGTTGCACGCTCGGATCTGCGCAGCACCTTTGCCTGGTACAGTATTCCACAAAATATCGACCAGATTTTAGACGGGGTGGAATTTACGCCTGAAACACAGCAGGTACAGGTGACGGATGTTTTTCCCAATCGTGATGTGTTGACTGAGGAAAATTTTATAAATACACTCGACATCTATTACGACCCCACAGAACGCGGTCCTTATAACTATAATGATAACCTCCGAAATTTGCTTGAAAATCAGCCCGAGCGTACATGGGGCGGAATGACTACCACTTTACCATCGGGACAGGAGGATCTAACGCAAAACAATATCGAGTTCCTGGAATTTTGGGCGCAGACAGTATTGCCAAATGGACGTGCCCCATCTGCCCAGGATCTACAGGATTATGAAGGGAAAATTTATATCGATGTAGGAGTTGTCTCTGAGGATGTGGTACCGAACTTTAAAAATAATACAGAAGATGGGCTGGTGCGGCGTCCCAATGATCTACAGCCGGATAACAGTCTCAACGGCCAATCCCGTTCTTATTTGCCTGTGCCACCGCCGGCTCCCGAAGGGCAATTTTCAAATGAAACACGCGAGCTTGCGGATGTCGGACTCGATGGTGCTCCCAACACGGGTGGAATTAATAACAGGAATGAACAAGTTCTGTTTTCGGAATTTTTAGAGGAAATGGGTGCATCATATGGTCTGGGAAGTTCTGAGTATCAGGCAATCCAAAATGATCCGTCCAATGACGATTATGTGTATTATGGAGAAGAGCAGGTAGAAGGAATGCCTTTGCAGGAGCGTTTCCGGCGGATGCGCGGGTATCATGATGGAAATACCCCGCCCAATGAAGGGGATAAGCGAGCCGTGACAAATCAACCTGACACCGAAGGATTGATCACACCGTCAAATGTGGAGCAGAATGATGCTTATTTTCAGTACGAAATTGACTGGAATCCCGCCGATTTTTCCGAGCTAGAACCCGGTTCAGAAGGCACGTTTATCGTTGATATGGTTGACGGTCCCAATCAGGAAGATCGCTGGTATCAGGTCAGACTGCCGTTGCAAGAGTGGGTGCGAAAGGTAGGCGGTATCGAAAACTTCCAGAATATTTCATACATCAGGATATGGTTATCGGGATATGAAAAGCCATTTACACTACGATTTGCCACTTTAGAGCTGGTAGGCAGCCAATGGCGTGAAGCTGACAATGTACACTCAGAACAGGGAGTTACACAGGGCGATTTTAATATTTCAACAGTGAATATTGAAGAAAATAGTCTGCGGCAGCCAATTCCGTACCGACAGCCGGAGGGTGCTATTCGGGCTGTCAACCGCGGACGCCAGCGTCAGACGATAGCTAACGAGCAGTCGATTGTGATGAATGTAAATAATTTGGAGGGTGGTGAACTAAAGATGATGAAGCGGGTTTATCCCGGCGGAATGAATATGATTAATTATTCCAATGTACGAATGTTTGTCCACGGTGAAGGATATGACAATCGTAGCGATGCCGAACTGGTTGTTCGTTTCGGGACCGACTTGACGAATAGTTATTATGAATACCGCCAACCCATATCTCCCACTGATCCTGATTATCCTTTCAGCAGTGAACAGCTGCGGGAATTAAGTGATGCCGAGCGTCAAGAAGAAGCCGAACAGGTATGGCTGTATGAGCAGAATAGCATGAATATTCTGCTTAGGGCATTTAACGAGTTAAAGCAGCTGCGAGATCAACAGGGCAATGACCCTTCAGAGCTTTATGAGCGTGAAGATCTGCTTAAAGAAGCTCCATCAGGAGCCGTGATCGCAATCAGAGGTAATCCTTCCCTCGACCGTATCGGAGAAATCGGGATGGGGATTCGTAATCCATTTGATCCTCAAAATCCGTCGAACGGTGGTACTTCTTCACTAGATGGCCAGTTCTGGTTTAACGAGCTGCGAGTATCCGGTTTTGATAACAAATCGGGATGGGCTACGAATGCCGAGGCCCAAGTGAATATGGCTGATTTCGCTACGTTGAACGCCAATTTTAATCGTGAGACTGATGGATTCGGAGCCCTAACCTCCCAGCTGGGACAGCGCCGGCTCTCTAATTTGCAGGCATATAACGTGAACTCCACAGTTAATATGCACAAGCTTATTCCCGAACGCTATGGATGGAATATCCCGGTAACACTGTCTACCCGTCGTTCATCCTCAACTCCGCGATACCTGCCGAACCAGGGTGATATCCGGTTGTCGGAATTTGAGAGTGCTGTGAAAGCACGCGATGATATTAGTGAACAGGCGAAACAGGAGCTTATCGATCAGAGAATCCGCGAAAGTCAGTCCGTTACCGAAAGTTACTCGCTGAATATTTCCAACCTGTCAAAATCTCGGTCTGAATCGGGGCTGGCGGAATATACGCTTGATAAAACCACGATCAATTATGTGTATAATAACACAGACCGACGTAATCCCCAGTATGCCAGGCAAGACAACTGGAATTATAACGGTTCGGTGCGATATGATATCAGTTTCGGCAGTACCAGCCTTTTTCGTCCTTTTGGATTTTTGGGAGATACGCCGATCTTGCATCCGCTTGCTGGTCTGCAGTTGGGATATACGCCCTCATCACTTAATGCCTCGGCGGGTATTGATCGTGAATATGATGAACAGCTTCGCCGCTTTACGAATGGACAAAATGAAACGCCCTTACAGCAATCCCACAGCTTTACCTATGATACTGAGTTCGGACTGGGATATAATCTTACTCCGTCTGTAAGAACTACCTTCCGTAGCCGTACGGTATTTGATCTTTCGCGTGCCGGTATCGAACACAATGTGCCTGGTGTTTCCCGGGAAGATTCAACACGGTATCGGATTCGGCCTACTTTTGATGTGCTTCGCGATGTTGCTTTTGATACGCTGAGTTCACGCCGCAGTAATTATGAGGAGTCATATTCGGCTGGCTGGCAGCCTCGTCTCAGTAGAATTGAATCCCTGGATTGGGTAAACTATTCGGCGAATTATGGCGGAGGCTATCAGTGGAGAAATAGTCCGCTGGGATCTGAATTGGGAGCTAATATCTCCAATAATTTTTCCCTCAATCAGACGCTGGACTTTAACGTTCGGCAGTTGTTGAATAGTATGGAATGGTACCGAAGATTACAGCAGGATGAAGCGGATAATAATCGCAATACAGATCAGTCGGATGATAGTGAAACCGGATATTCCGAAGATCAGCTGGGGAAAGATCTTGCTTACATAGGTAGAAAAGGATTAGCTGCTTTGCTGAGTATTCAGTCTTTGGATGTTGCATATAATGTATCTAAAAGTTCTTTGCAAAGTGGTTATATCGGGCAATCGCAGATATTTCGTATGTTTAATGATGGCAGACACGCTTCTCCGCCTTTTTCATATCGTACCGGCATCACGGACGATATTGGACTTGAGCGGCTGATTGAAAATCCCAATGAAACGTCTTCGTTACAGCTACCCTCGAATCGGAATTTGACGAATGACTTTACGATTGGATCTCAGCTACGGCCGTTTGATAATTTAAGGATTGATCTTTCATGGAATTCGCAATGGAATGATAACAGAAGCCGTTCGATAACAATAGATCCGGATCAAGAGATGAGCATCGTTCGTTCTCAAAACGGCTCTGTCAGTTCCAGCGTATGGGCTTTTGGAGACGGTTATGGTGCCTTTTTCAGAAAGCAGCTAAGTACTGCTTTTGATGATATTTCGCAGGGAAGCACGGTAATTTCGGATTCGACAGGAAATCAGGATGGTAATTCTGTATTGGAGAAAAGAACGCTTCAGCAAGATTTTCGTCAGTCGTATTTATCGTTGAGCCAGGGAGCGATTGGAGATCGAAATTTTACACCATTTCCCTTACCGGGATGGCGGGTAACGTGGACCGGACTCGAGCAATTTATCCCCTATATCGGAGATTTGATGTCTCGGGCCTCTATTACCCATAATTACAGTGGCACTTATCGATTGGGTTGGATATTCAATGCTGATCAGAGTGTCTTACCCAATCTCTCTCTTGGTGCATACTCGGTAAGCAATCGCAGACCAGAATATGAGCCGAACAGTATAAATGTAGAAAAGAAATTTAGTCCACTGCTGGGACTGAACATTACGTGGCAATCAAACTTGCGGACGAATATCCAATATGAATATAGTACCGTAACAAGTCTTGCTTTATCCAACTCTACGGTCATTGAACGATTGTCAAAAGGACTAAAAATGACTTTTGCTTATACCATCAGAAATTTTAAGATACCTTTTTTCCCGCGGCTGGATAATGCTGTTGATATAACCCTAAATGGAAACTACATCGAAGACGTGGAAGAAAAATTTCAGCTCGATGATGATTTGGGTGAAGCATTAGATGTTCCTCCCGAGCAGCTTAACAGGAATCCTGATACGGCAGATTTTTCCGGGACAGTTACGGGGGGACAGGCACGAATTAACGGATCGGCAGTTATCGGATATCAGTTTTCACAGGCGATACAGGCTAATTTCGAATATAATTACAGACGATTGGTTCCAAAGACATCGGGAATTTATGGCCGCACGGATCATGATCTGCGGTTTAATATTGTGGTTTCAATCCGCTCCAACTAGTTATGTTTTTTTATTTTGGCACAAGTCGCAGACTTGCGCCAATAGGGGTGCAGAATTACGAGGTAGAGCGAGTTTTATGATATGTTAGATCTCGATGTTATTCCGATCAAGATAATCTCGGTTGATCCGCAATCGCCAGCGAATATATCAACTACAATATGCTGTGATAAGCGTTCAAGCATATTAACATGGTGTTATTTCAAGCGTGGACGCTTGAAATAGCCAATGGTGATTCACGGCACAAGTCGCAGACTTGCGCCAGCTGAGGGTAAAATACTTAGTATCTGGGACAAGCTGTCCGTCCTACGTAATTTAATTCTTAGAACCAGATTGTGAGAATCGGATAAGCAGAATTGGTCCCAAACTTAGTCCCAGAACAATCAGCAAAATTATTGGCAGCCAGTCTCCAAAGCGGGCATATAGCGTGCGGGAGTCATGAACTGGCACATCATACCGAAAAGCGGTTGTTTTCCAATAGGGAGTTTCCACTTTGACGGATCCGTCGGGGCTGATAATACCCGAAATCCCGTTGTTGGCACTGCGTACAATCCAGCGATCAAATTCGACAGCACGCAGTCGGGCATAGGCAAAATGCTGTTCGTGTCCGCTGGTGTTGCCCCACCAGCCGTCGTTGGTGATGATCGTGAGGTAGCCTGCTCCGCCGGTGACATAATTTCGCACCCAGCCGGGGAATACCGAATCATAGCAGATAAGCGCCGGTGTGAGTGTCCCATTTACCGAAAACTGGTTGGCTTGATTGCCCTTGCCATAGCCCTGTATCTGACTCCAGTCAATCCAATTTAAAATATCGATCCCATTAAGAAAATGCACAAATGGTACCCGCTCCACGATAGGCACGAGGTTATGTTTACGATGTACCATTGACGATTTATCGGGAAAGAATCCAAGAGCGGAATTAAAGGGTAGATATTTACTATCACCTCTGACATAAGGGAGAGCCGGGACTTCGTCAGAATCATAATACTCGATATAAGTGGCGCCGGTTATGATAGTGGCATCCCACTCTTTGGCCTTTGAAAATAGAAGCTCTTTAGTTTCTTTGGCGATATCACTGAAAGAATCTCTGTTTGTCATTTGAGCCTGGACAGCATTTTCGGGCCAGACAACCAAGTTTGTTTCTGGCGTGCGAACCGAATCGGTTAGGGTTAATAAGTGATCATGAGCTGTCCTCGGGGAGGGGAATCCGCCGTATTGTTCGTAGGAATCAAAGTTGGGTTGAACGACGACTACCTGGTGCTGATCTATCGGTTGTGTGGGCGTTGAAAAAAGCGAAATGGCAATTGACCATAAAGGGAAAGCAAAGAGAACAACTCCCAAAGCAATTCTGGTAGATCGCAGATCCTTACGCATAACCTGATAAGCCAAGGCGCAGGAGAATAAGACCCAGAAGGAGATTCCCCAGTATCCAGTGACTGAAATATATTGAATAAGAGAAGGAAAGTTGGCCCAGGCATTGCCGAGGGTAAGCCACGGCCAGGCCAGATCCCACTGGTGGTGCAAATATTCATAGCTGAGCCAGGCTGCTGTTTGAGCCAGGGCAACCAGCCACGGCTTCCAATTCTGTTTCTGAAAGGTATATTGCAGCATAACAGGAATTGTCATAACTGCTGCGTTGGCCAAAATTGCCGCGATCCCACCAGCCAGTGTTGCCATCATCAGCCAATAGGTAGTGATAAGGTTCCAGATGACAAAAGCGGGATAGGTCCAATAAGCAGCCTCGCGAGCCGATTTTGACAGGTCAATAATTCTAAAAATAAGCAGGAATGCAGGGAAAATAAGCACCGGCAGTGGCACGGGCGGATAGCTTAATCCCAAAAGGATACCGGCCGTTAAAACCAATACCCATTTAGTATTCCAGAAGTAACCAAAGTATTGCTTCATTCGCTGTAAGATTTGGGCGCTATAACAACGACGATTTCACCTTTTATTTCATCACGTAGCTGAAAGGTGTCACATACCGATTTAAGCGGTCCGCGGATGATTTCTTCAAACTTTTTCGTTAGTTCGCGACAAACAGCAACCATTCGCTGATCGTTCATATATTCCCGGAGCTCATCCAGTAACTTTTTCAGCCTGTAGGGACTCTCATAAAGCACAATAGATCGTTCTTCATCGACGAGCTGTTTGAGTCTCTTTTGCCGTCCCTTTTTTTGGGGAAGAAATCCCTCGTAAACATATTTGTCGCAGGGCAGTCCGCTGGCAACAAGTGCCGTAGTAGCGGCATCGGGACCCGGAATGACAGAGACCGAATGTCCTGCCTGATGGGCGGCGCGAACAGCCAGAAAACCAGGATCAGAGATTCCGGGCATACCCGCATCTGAAATGATAGCCACATTTTGACGAGCATCGAGTATATTCATAAGATGCTCGAGTTTTTGGTGTTCATTATGCTGATGAAAAGCGAAGGTTTGGGTATCGATATCCAGGTAATTAAGCAGTTTGCCCGAAGTGCGCGTATCTTCGCAGGCGATATAGTCAACCGACGAAAGCACCTGTCGGGCACGTTCCGAGATATCCTGCAAATTTCCGATTGGCGTGGCTACAATGTAAAGCGTACTCAAATGCTGTTGATGATTTATTAATGATTTTTAAATCCGTCAGAAGATAATAAAAACTCTGCGACTATTTCGAGTGAGAAGTTCATTTCAAGTTGTTATGGCTACTTCAAGCGTCTACACTTGAAACGTGATTGTATGTGATAAGCGTGGACGCCTATCACAGCATAGGGGCTATAAGGGAGGCTGCCTTAGATTAGAAAAGTAGCCCATTTGGTTAGGTAGAGACGGTGATTTTTTAGTCCCAGCTCTGCTGGTCCCGACAGCTGTACGGGGTTTGGCGACAAAAAATGGACAGCAGCGTTCTGTTACGATCCAATTTTATGATGAGTAAGGTACCTTTTAAACGTTTGGCGTTTATATTCCTTCGGTGTTCATTTTTGAAAAAATCCCCGTAATCTACGGGACTATTTCGAGTGATGACGATCTCTGTCAAGATTGGGATGAGACTCCTACCCAAATCAGCGTCAATGTCATGGTGAGCGGAATGGAGCGTTAGCGTAATTGAGTCGAATCCATCTCCCAAATTAATCGCAGATGTGTGAGTGGCGATCTTCAGATTCTACACGAACTTGTCAGGGAGATCTTTCGATTCCTTCCGACAGTTGTCGGAATCCACTCAGGATGACACTGCTTTTAATGTAAACACTTGATTTTAAAATGAAGGCAGTTTGTACGGAAGAATACATTATCCTACTCAATCCGCTCATACCATCTCCGTATTTCAATTCAGTTACTATAGTATTTTGTGAAGTATATATACATACGTGGATATTCACACGCAGTAATATTTAAAAATATAACTCCTCAAAAGGCTGAAGTTTAGGCGTAAAAAGGGTATACTATGCACCGATATTACATGAAATGATAAAAAGGAATATCTTTGCTATTACCATTTCTGTTAAATGTGGATCGCTAATTTTTTTAAAAAGTATTAGACTATGGCAGATTTCAATCCTTCAGGTATTAATCATATAACTATTCGTGTAAATGATATCGAACGGGCCGAAGAGTTTTACGGTGATATTTTGGGATTTGAACTCGTTCGTAAAATGGGACAAAGCATGGCCGTCTACCAGGTCGGGGAAGAGGATACCTTGGTATTGGTAGAGGCAGAAACGAGCTATGATCCTGCCTCGCGCGACTACCGGGTCGATCATTTCGGTTTCTATCTGGATTCGGAGGAAGAAGTTGACGAACTGACAGAATATTTTCGCGAAAATGAAGTTTCCATCTTGAGTGGTCCGGCAAACAGAAAACGGGGTCGTTTTGTGTTTATCTCGGATCCCGATGGAAATATGCTGGAGTTCTTCTATGAAGAGGATGAAGAATAATGAGTGGCTGACACTCTGAACCTTTTAGTTTATTGGTGAATAGAACTTCCGTAACTTTGTCACTAGAAAAGGATGTTAAATCTAATGGCATGTTATTTGCTTTTATAACATCACGATAATAAAAAAGAACTTAACCGACAGAACTAGTTTCACATGAGCGAATCGAATGAAAAAGTAAAAGCAGAACAAATGGCCGAAGAAGAACAACAAGATAAGGCGGCCGAACAAGCTGAGGATCAAAAGCAGAAAGAAGAAAAAATTTCTCAGTATGAAGGTTATGAACCTGAAGAATTACGTGAGCTTTTAGTTGCAAGAGATAACAAGATTGATGAACTGCAACAGGAACTTTCTGAGGCCCAGGATGCACGCCTGCGAAAAACGGCAGATCTGGAGAATTATCGAAAGCGCGTACAGCGTGAACGCTCGCAGATTTATGAGCGGGCAAAGGCTAACGCGCTGGAGGATTTTCTGGATATAAATGATGATCTGCAACGCACCTTAAAGGCAGCCGAAGATCTCGAGGTTAACGATACATTTATGGATGGTGTGACACTGGTTGCTGATAAGTTTAGGGAGGTGCTCGAAAAGCACGGGGTTGAACGAATTGATGAAGAAGGCGTGCCGTTTGATGTTGATCTGCACGATGCTATGATGCGGCAAAAGCCTGAAGATGACAATATCGACAGCGATATCGTGCTTAATGTTGTTGAAAGTGGATATCGTATTGGCGATCGCACCATCCGTCACGCTAAAGTAATTGTAAGCGAATAAATTTAAGTAAAGCTAGGTAAGTACACTCATTCATGTCTAAACGAGACTATTACGAAGTACTCGGCGTTAGTAAAGACGCTTCTGAAGAAGAAATCAAAAAAGCCTATCGAAAGAAGGCTATGAAGTTTCATCCGGACCGTAACTCGGATGATCCGGAAGCTGAAAAGAAATTTAAGGAAGCTTCTGAAGCGTATGAAGTCCTCGGTGATAAAGAAACACGCCAGAGATACGATCGTTTTGGCCATCAAGGTGTCAACGGTGGTGGATTTGGCGGCCGCGGTGGAGCTGGATTCGAAGATATAGGTTTTGAAGATATTTTTAGTCGATTCAGCGATATTTTCGGAAGCGAATTCGGCGGCGGACGCTCGCGACGCCGACGCGGCCGTGGGCGCCGTTCTTCGGGACAGCCCGGTTCTGATATGAAGCTTCGCATCGAGCTTGATCTCGAAGAGATCGCCTTTGGCACCGAAAAAAAGCTCAAGGTGAAGAAATATATCAAGTGTGATGAGTGCAACGGTACCGGCGCCGAGACGGAAAATGATTTTCGGATGTGTGGTACCTGCGATGGCACGGGCGAAGTGCGGCAGGTTCACAAAACAATGCTCGGCCAAATGGTGAACGTGCAAACATGTCCCGAGTGCCAGGGTGAAGGACGCATTATTTCAAATAAATGCTCCAAATGTCACGGCGAAGGCCGCTATCAGGGGAAAGAAACGGTTCAGGTTCGCGTGCCCTCCGGTGTTTCAGAAGGGAATTATATAACTCTGCGCGGACAAGGTAATGCTGGCAAGCGCGGTGGTCCGGCCGGCGATCTCGTAGTACTGATAGAAGAAAAAGAGCACGAACATTTTGAGCGCGACGGAAACGATGTATATTATGATCTGGTACTCAGTGTGCCTGATGCAATTTTAGGCACGGAAGTGAAAGTGCCGACGCTTAAAGGGCAGGCAAAAATCAAGATCGAGCCTGGCACTCAGCCCGGACGTCTGCTCCGCATGAGTGGAAAAGGTATTCACGGATTGAATAATTCAGGTGTTGGCGATCAATTTGTGCGTGTAAATGTTTATATCCCTGAAGATTTGAAAGATGAGGAGCGAGAACATATCCAGGCACTTAAAGACAACGAGCACTTCGATCCCGCTAATAAAGATGATGACGGCAAAGGATTCTTCTCTAAGATAAAAGATGTGTTTACTTAAGGATAAGTAGTGAGTCATGAGAGAAAAGATAATGTCGGGGCTATTGAGCCAGGATTTATTTTTGTTGACCCTTTAAAGGTTTATGGACACGGCACAATCCCTACTCACAAATCATTTAGCCACAATGCTTCTTTGTGTTGTGGCTTTTTTTATTGTGATTAGGTTCTTGCCACTAGCTCTGCTTAATTTCTATCTTGCCTCGGTCTCAAAAGTTGATCAGGGAGGCGGAGCGCCCAATTCTCGTTCAGCCGCGGGCGCGGCAAAAGCGTTTTGCATTCTAAATTCTACCAGCGCCTTGTCAGGAAAGGAGATAGGTTCGCACAAGTCGTTGGTAAAGCTTTCCGCTAATCTTGTTTTTTCCTGCCGCACGGGATCCCGTATCGGAGTGCGGGTTGACGTCAGAGAATATGAGATGTAAAATCGATATAGAAAAGCTTTGCCACTTTGTCCGATTTCTGGTGTACCCGTAATTATAACTGGCATGTTTTTAAAAAAACACATATCTCGTCCCGGTGCTCTGCGCCGGGACCTCAAAAAAACGCTCTGCGTTTGGTTTTCAAGTAACTTACAATAGAGTTAGTGACGGGAGTGTCTCACTTTGTTCAGCCGCAGAGCGACTGAACGAAGATAGTAAAATAGGCAGTTTCCCTATGCTGGAATGTTAATTCAACCTAGGTCTTTGCCACTAATTTCTTTTCCATCCATTTGTCAAAAACCTGCGCAAAGCGTTTTGGTGATTCCGGATCCATATTGAAATAGAGTGAGGGCTCAATCAGCTCTAGTTCCATAAGGGCAAAAGTCTCATCTGCTGTCCGGACGTAATCGGCGCGGGTGTAAAGCGGTTCCGGCTGGATCATATCGCGCATATTGCGAGCTGTTTTTAAAAGCTGCTTCTCAGGTTCGATCAGTTTCAATATTCCACCATGTTCTTCCTGCACGCGGAAATCTTTGGCCTTAGGAGTCTTGAGAATGGTATGGCTGTACGTGTCCCCAAAAAAGAAGACCGAAAATTCTCCCTCATCCGTAATATTGTTCATAAATGGCTGTACCAAAAACGCACGATTTTTGAAGGTGGATTCCAGATCCTCAATAAAAACGGAATAGTTTTTTCGATGAATGCGGAAAGTGTTATCTGCCCCGGCGCTGATTGTGGGTTTTAAGACAATTTCTTCGGCTTCAAGATCCTTAAAAACATTTGGGAAAATGTTATCGTTGAAAGCGTCAAACCAAAGACTGGGAACGACTTCGATGCCCCTTGTTTCCAGATCCTGAAGATATGATTTGTCGATATTCCATCTGACGAGCTCAAGGCTATTTTCGAGCACAGCATCGGAATTCTCAATTTGCTCAAGAACATCGAGAAAAGCTTTGGGATCTTTTTGATAATCCCACGGGCTGCGGATAATTACAGCGTCAAAACGATCCCAATCGACTTTGGTATTTCGCCAGGATATTTCCTCAACTTCCCAGCCGATTTGCTCGAACGGTTCAAATAAAAGATGGTCATATACTACAAAATTGTCGAGGTTATCCATCGACAAAAAGGCACAGCTGTTCATCGTATATATTTATCATTTGTAATTTGCGCAAACAAAGATAATACGATCTTGGGGAAGGGGAAAGTAAAAAGCCCCGAAAAAATCAGGGCTTTTTACTCATAATATTTACCGGCGGCGATTTGAAACGTTCCTGTTTTCTCCGGCTGTTACTGGTTTGGGACGAGCTTTATTGACTTTTGCCGCCCTGCCTTTGATTTCAGCTCCATCCAGCTTATTTATTGCTGTCTGGGCTTCATCATCATTATTCATTTCTACAAATCCGAATCCTTTTGATCGGCCTGTTTGGCGATCTTTGATAACTTTGGCAGAAGAAACTTCGCCAAATTCTTCGAATACTTCCTTCAACTCTTGGTCTGAAATCTTATACGAAAGATTTCCTACGTAAATATCCATTCGTCATATACTTTTTTGTTCTTAGTGGAATCATGCAATAAATCGAAAACTTCTGATAAATTGCTGACAAATGAATATTACGTCAAATATCAATAGAAAAGAAATAAATTTATCAGGATCAAGAGAAAATTGATCGTAATTTTTTAGCACATCAATCCAGGAGTTCCGAGGGAGTTGTACTCCCGAGGGTTATTAGTTCGGAGAGGGGCAGACATAGCTTTTCACAAATACATCTATCTCGTTCAGTCGCTCTGCGGCTGAACAGCCAGATGATGCTCGGCGTCTGTTTTATCTCATTCCCAAACTACAGCTTGGGAATGCAACTTAGCCGGCGTATGGGTGAGCTATCCGTCGTTGGTGAAAGATCGTATTATTAGGAAATCTGAGTTGAGAGTTGTACCTGACCTGAAAAGGATATTTTAGAAATACTGATCTGGATTTTATATCTGGTATAGTTCAGTCCTTTCATGGCTGTCTGTATATTATATATTATGATTGTCCATTTTTTTGTCACCAAATCCCGTACAGCTGTCGGGACCAGCAGAGCTGGGACGAAAAAAGTGTTGGGGGAATCGTAGATTTTGTTCTTTCTAAAGCCGGAAACTAAGGATAGCTATTCTACATTAATCATTATGCTAAAACACTTTTCCCCGATTCCCCCAAACCCCCAACGGTAAAACCCGTGAACCAGCACTCTACAAAAGAGTAGTGGGACTAAGTAATCTCAATCCCAAACATCTGCTTGGGAATGAATCTATATGATTAAGTTTGGAGGAGTTCATATCTGATCTGAGTTTTATAAATACAAGTTCAAGGGTCTGTTCCGAAGCTGGAGCTTCGGAACAAGGGAGAAAGTGTTCCTAGCCTGTACCACGGTAATCTATTCCGGTGAAGCCTGGAGGCTTCACCGATCGGCTGACTTAGTGATAAATTACTAATTCGGGATAGTATTTTTAAAAAAATGAAAAACAGACGCGATGTAACTTTAAATTTTATACATTTGTCATGATTCCAAATCAAAATAAAATAGCTATGAAAAAGATATTATCACTGCTGGTACTGTTGGCATTCGGATTTACAAGCTGGGCCCAGGATTCAGAACAGAAAGAATGGGATGTAAATGATCCCGGGGGATCATATGAAGAGATTACTTTTAATACCTCTGAAGGAACCTGGATGAATATTGATGTGAGTCCTGATGGCGATCAGATTGTTTTTGATCTGCTGGGGGATATCTATCTGATGTCGATTGATGGTGGAGAAGCGGAAGTTCTGCGTAATAATTTGGCTTATGAAGTTCAGCCGCGATTTTCGCCCGATGGCAGCAAAATTTCATTTACCAGTGACGCCGGCAATGGTGATAATATCTGGGTGATGAATGCTGATGGTTCAGACGCCAAACAGGTTACGGATGAAGACTTTCGGTTGCTCAACAATGCCGTCTGGACACCCGACGGGGAGTATCTTATCGCACGCAAGCATTATACCTCAACACGTTCGCTTGGCGCGGGAGAAATATGGATGTACCACCACTCCGGTGGGTCGGGTATTCAGCTCGTGGAGAAAGCAAACGAGCAGCAGGATATCGGTCAGCCCAATGTTTCACCTGACGGTCGCTACGTTTATTACAGCCAGAGCGTATATCCCGGCGGATATTTTCAGTACAACAAAGATCCCAACAGTCAGATCTATGTGATAAACCGGTACGACCGCGAAACGGGAGAAATCGAGCGTATCACGGGTGGAGCCGGCGGGGCAATCAGTCCCACAATTTCGCCAGATGGAGAAAAGATGGCGTTCATTAAACGTGTGCGTGAAAAAAGCGTGCTTTATATTCGGGATTTGGAATCTGGCATTGAGCGACCGGTGTATGACCAATTGAGTAAAGATCAGCAGGAAGCATGGGCGATCTTTGGTCCATATACCAATATCGACTGGACACCCGACAGCGAGCAGATCGTTTTCTGGGCTAAGGGAAAAATCCACAAATTAAATGTGGAAGATCAAGAGTCAGAGGTTGTTCCTTTTGAAGCAGATGTACAGCAACGCATTTATGATGCGGTAAGTTTTGAGCAAAATCCGCATCCCGAAAAATTTACCGCCAAGGCCATTCGTCACGCAGTAACATCTCCAGACGGTGAGCATCTCGTATTTAATGCAGCAGGCTACCTGTGGAAGAAAGAGCTGCCAAATGGTACCCCTGAGCGACTGACAGATGAGCAGAACTTTGAATTTGAGCCGGCATTTTCTCCTGATGGAGATGAACTCATTTATGTCACCTGGAGCGATACCGATCTCGGGGCAATTAAAAAGCTGGATTTAGACAATTCAAATGCACAGCCGCAAAAAATTACTGAACGGAAGGGTATCTTTCGTCAGCCGTCGTTTTCTCCGGATGGTGAAACGATTGTCTATCGTCACGAAGATGGTAACAGTCAGCAGGGATACGCTTATACCACTGATCCCGGAATATATACCATGCCCGCTTCAGGCGGTGAGGGAGAGCTGGTGATTGAAGATGGCACCGATCCACAATTCAGTGCCGATGGAGAACGGATTTTCTATCTCGGCGGCAGCTATCTGGATAACTCTTACGAGAGTGTGGATCTGTCCGGCAATAATAAGCGCGTTCATTTTACTTCCAGATACGGCAATAATTTTGTTCCCAGTCCTGACAACAAATGGGTAGCATTCAATCATCTGTTCAAAGTATACGTGGCGCCTATGCCGCAGGCCGGAACGGATATCGATTTAAGTGCCAACACGCAGGCGATTCCTGTTACGGATGTCGCCGAAGATGCGGGGATCAACCTGCATTGGTCGGGGGATGGTGAGCAGCTGCACTGGACACTCGGCCAAGAATATTTTTCCGTTGAGCTGGAGGATGCATTTGATTTCCTTAATGGAGATTCTTCTGAAGATGAACTCCCTCTGGATACCAACGAGGGACTAGATATCGGACTGGAAATCGAATCCGAGAAACCGAGTGGCACCATCGTGTTAACAAATGCCCACATTATCACGATGAACAATGGTGAGGTAATCGAGAATGGTGCGGTGGTCATCCGCGAAAACCGCATCGAAGAAGTCGGTAATACCGACGAAGTTGATATACCGTCTGACGCCGAAGTTATCGATGTAGAAGGAAAAACAGTGATGCCGGGCCTGATCGATGTTCACGCGCATATTGGGAATTTCAGGGAAGGATTAAGTCCCCAGCAACAGTGGGAATATTTTGCAAACCTTGGTTATGGCGTTACGACCGCACACGACCCTTCTGCCAACACAGAAATGATTTTCTCACAATCCGAAGCGATAAAGGCTGGAAATATGACAGGTCCTCGTCTGTTTTCAACAGGACGTATTTTATACGGCGCTGAGGCTGAGTATAAAGCTGTTATTGAGGATTATGAGGATGCCGTCTCAGCACTGGAGCGTACAAAAGCGTTTGGAGCGTTTTCTGTGAAAAGTTACAATCAGCCGCGTCGCGATCAGCGTCAAAAGATAGTTAAGGCGGCCCGTGAACTGGAGATGATGGTGATGCCCGAGGGCGGCTCCACGTTTACCCACAATATGAGCATGATTATGGACGGGCACACTGGAATTGAGCATAACGTGCCGATTTTTCCGATGTATGAGGATGTCCACACGCTATGGGGTGAGAGCGGGACCGGATACACACCTACACTAGTGGTGAATTTCGGAAGTATCAGTGGAGAATATTATTGGTATCAGAATACGAAGGTATGGGAGAAAGATCGTCTGCTCAATTTTACTCCACGCTCTGTTGTCGATTCTCGCGCACGTCACCGCACAATGGTTCCGCAAGAGGAATATGAAAACGGCCATATCTTAAGTGCTGCTACGGCCAAAGACTTGACTGATAACGGTGTTAATGTGAATTTGGGTGCCCACGGACAGCTACAGGGACTTGCGGCACACTGGGAGCTCTGGATGATACACCAGGGCGGCATGAGTGAGATGGAAGCACTTGAAGTGGCTACGATGAACGGCGCGCGATATCTGGGGATGGATCACGAGCTTGGTTCTGTTGAACAAGGCAAGCTGGCCGATCTTATTATTATTGACGGCAATCCTCTGGAGGATATTCAAGCCACAGAACATTTGACGCATACGATGATTAACGGCCGTTTGTATGATGCCGAGACGATGAATCAAATTTTACCGACCGAAAAAGAACGTCTGCCGTTCTGGTGGGAACAGGAGGGATATCCTTCTGATTTCGACTGGCATGCCAAAACACACGGACCTAGTAATATTCAGTGCTCATGCGGCTATCAGCCAGAGCGATAAGGGGTAATAGAACGCAGATGAGGCGATTGGGGCTATTGACCATGTGATAGATAGTATGATTATATATCTCATTCCCAAGTTCCAGCTTGGGATAATCCATCATTAGCGCGGGAATTAATTCCCGCGCTAGTAATATCTATCTGGTTCCGATGCTCTGCGTCGGAACCATTCACAGTTGTGAGGAGGTTGTACCTCCGAACAACAACCCGGGAGTACAACTCCCTCGGAACGATAGCTATCGTGTTATCAGCGCGGTTGGATTGTAATCAGTAAAGAATTCTAATCGATATATCGAAGCTTCTTAAACAAAAATATTAGTGTTCTCAGTGTCTTAGTGGTAAGTCATAAACCGGCTTTAGTCACGTATCATCAGCACCGTTCCTATGCTGTGATGAGCGTCCACGCTTATCACCCATAATCATGTTTCAAGCGTGGACGCTTGAAACAGCTATAATAGCTTTCCTCTGTTGACTATATCGCCTGCGAAGATCCGGGACCTATCTGTTAGATCTGTGTTCTGTTCTTCCGCTAGTCACGTATCATCAGCACGGTAACCCCGACAAAACAGATAGCGGTTACTGCCGATGCCAAGAACGTACCGCTAAGTCCGGTGATACCGTAAATCAATCCCAGCAGAAAAGGACCAAGCGCCTGTCCGCTCCGCAAGACCGTCCAGTTCACAGAGAGAAATGCAGCACGATATTCACTGGGCGCCTGATGAGTAAGCAGGTTCAATACACTGGGAATATTGATACCTTGCGCAAATCCAAATACCACAATAGGAAGTGTAAAGAGCCAGATATTATCTATGAGCGGCAAACTACTGAAAACAAAGAGATAGAGCACGGCAGCCGTAAGGATCAGATTTGATTCTTTAAAGCGTCGGGTGAGATTGCCCAATTGAGAAGAGGCAATGGCTGTAACCAGTGATGAGCCGGATAACATTATCCCAATAATAAAGGAAGACTTGCCAAATTGTTCATCCAGCAGAATCGGAAAAAAGGTAAGATATCCACCATACAGCATAACAAAAGTGAGGAAATTGGCGGCAAATAAACCGATTACTTTTTTTGATTTAAGCGAGTTGTATACCGCACCAAAATATGTTTTCAACTCCTTGTTATTGTCAGGTTCGGGATTATCCAGGCTGATGAGCACGAATATCCCCACTGGTATCGCCAGCAGGGGCAGATAAAAGGGATAAAACCATCCAAGTAGTGCCAGTCCGCCCCCGATAGCGGGATAGGAAGCAGTACCCACGCTGAGGATGCTGCCGTTATATCCCATAGCTGTAGCTCGGCGATTGCCTTCGTATAAATCACCTATTAACGTGACATTGAGAGCTCCCAGCGAAGCTCCGCCGATTCCCTGCAGAAAGCGAAGGATTAACAACCATGTAAAATCAGTGGCGAAAGCACATGCTGTGCCGGCAATTCCAAAGATAAACAGGGAAGGCACCAAAATAACTTTTCTGCCCAGGCGGTCGGCAATAACGCCTAAAAAAGGTGTTAAAAACATACCTGGTACTGTAAAAACGGTAATCAGCAGACCAATTCGTTCATTAGAGACACCCAACACATTACTCATTTTAGGTAAGGCCGGAGCAATGCTGGCAACACCCATCACAGCGGAAAGGGTTATCCCAAAGATGACGTAGAGGTTTAAATCTTTAAGTACAGAGGGTTGTGCGTTGGTGGAGATTATCTGGTGTTGTTTATCTATTTCTGATGATAAGCTATATAAGCCGAATGAAGAGGAAAAACGTTCCGAATTCAGTGACTCGCTATTTGTTATTGGTAACGCCATCGGGCGGCTGGGTTTGCCGTCCGGTGGCTGAAACAACAACAGCGGTCATTTGTCCTAAAATTGTTGTGAGGGAGTTGCACTCCCGAACCGTAATTGGCTTTACCCGTGTTCCATTAAATAAAAAAAGCCCGCTGCAAAATGCAGCAGGCTTTTATTGATAATGTACAATTATTGATTGCCTTGAGGCGGTTGTTGCTGCATTCCACCTGGTCCACCTTGCTGACCCATTTTTTCCTGAAGCTTTGCCTGGATTTGCTTTTGCAGTTCAGGATCTTGCTGGGCTGCTCTGCTTATCTCTTCAAAGCGATCCATTTTCATACCGGCATTTTCAACAGCATTAGTTATCTCCTGCTCTATCTCACTCTGAACTTCTTTGAGTGATTCAGTAGCACTTTGATATTTCTGCATATCACTCTCGCTAATACTATCGGGTGCCTGTCCTCCTTGCTGTGTGGATTGTGCAATTGTCTGGTAAGTCTGGATATCTAGTCCCTCATCTTCAATGATACCCACCATCTTTTGCTGGGCTTGCATTTGAATTTGCTGGGCTTCCATAGCAGCATCAGCAAAGGTAGCTGCTTCTTCATCAGAAACATCAACGTCAGGTGCTTGCTGATCCATTTGTCCCAATTGACCTGGCTGTTGCTGTTGGGGCTGTTGCTGAGATTGCTGTTCTGGCGATTGTTCAGACGTATCGTTTCCACACGCCATCAGAGCGACAGCCAGTACTAGAGTTGATAGATATTTTACGAAGTTATTCATGTTAAGATTTTAGAAATTCGTATTTCAATTGTAGGTACCACAGTCTGCGAACGACTGCTAATAAAAATTATTTCTTTATAAAATGTAAACGAAAAACCTTTCTTAAAGGGAGGTAAGTATAAGTAAATGAATCGGAGGATTAAACTTTGAGCAAGATTAGATTATTTAGTGAAATGGATAATTCAGCTGCTTTGTTACTGATATACAGCAAATTTAAATCATTCAATGATTGATTATGGATATCACAGTAGTTGGGGCTCATGGAGACGTTGCAATGTTGCTACACCCGATATTGAAAGAAAACAGTCATTTCGTACGTGGAATCATCAGAAAAGAGAAACAGTCGGATGATCTGCGCGAAGTCGGAGTTGAGCCGGTTGTGTGTGATATTGAAAAGAACAACGATATCTCGGATGCGGTTGGCAATGTAGACGCTGTTGTATTTGCTGCCGGAGCGGGTCCCGGCAGTGGCGCCGAGCGCAAATGGACAGTTGATCGCGATGGGGCGATAAAGTTAATAGAGGCAGCTCAAAAAAACGGCATCAGTCGTTATGTGCTAATAAGTGCAATGGGATTGGATAAACCCAGAGGTAATGAAGTCTTTCGCGCCTATCAGCTGGCAAAAGCAGAAGCCGATGAAGCTTTGCGCAACAGTGGACTCGATTACACAATTATCAAGCCGGGTGGGCTTACTGACGATCCTGGTACGGGAAAAGTATCGCTGGGACCAGATCTTCCAAAGGGAGAGATACCACGAGCAGATGTTGCCGCCGTTTTAGCCGAGATATTAGAAACACCAGAAGCAGCCGGACATCAATTCGATCTGACATCTGGAGATTTACCGATTTCCAAAGCTGTACAACAGGCAGTGAAGCCACAGTGATGTATAGCGGTTTAAAAAGCTGAGAGTTGCTAAAAGAGATTTTAAATATTCTTCGAGGCCAAAGCTCTCGGGGGTGGGTGCCGAAATTAGAAGGCCCAGGGTTCCTGAGAGGATTTATTCCCAAAAATCAGCCAGAAATTTTGCCCACCGGTTTTGATTGCTTTCATATACCCGCTCCAGATCGGATAATATTTCATTGAAATCTTCATTATCCCGTAGTGAATCCCAGGCAGGATTTTCTGTAATCCAGGGATAATTTTCATAACCCAGATAAATAGCCTTGCGCAGCCAGTGGAGCGCTTCAATGTTGTTGCCTGCCACGGCAAAATAGGTGGCCAGGCGGAATGCCATCTCACAATCTGTTGATGCAATAGTTAGCAGTTTATCACTAATCAACGGATCTGCTTTTTCGGGTTCACCGTTGCGGACATAGCACATTGCCAGCGTAGGATAGGTGACACGACGTTTGGGATCCTCTTCGATAACAGATTCTAGAATAGGAATTGCTTTTTCATAGGCTCCCTCTGTGAAAAACAGATACCCTTTGGTTGTTCTCAGCAGGGAGTGATTCGGTTCCAGCGTAAGCCCCTTGTCGACTTCAAGCCAGGCCAAATCAAGCTGTCCCAAATAGTGATTGAGCCGCGCCCGGCGATTATAAATCTGCGTTGCCGCAGCGGGATTTTTTTGCAGTGCCTTACCCAATAGTCGCAGAGCCTGACGATGTAAGCCATCCAGCTGGACGATTATACCGGCACCAAGAAGTACCTGTGTATTGCGCCCGTTATTTTTTAACAGGTATTGAATGTCACGACGCGCACGTTCTTTTTCGCCCCGCCACAGAAAAGTATATGCCCGTTGCAATTTAGCTTCCACATTATCGGGATCAATCTCCAGTGCTTTTTCAAGATGACGTTGCGCTTTCATAAAATGTGTTGGACCACCGTAACCGTTCGTCACGTAATTTAGATGAGTTCGACCCAATCCCGCATGAGCCGCGGCGAAATCGGGTGCTTTTTCCAATACTTCCTCGAACTTTTCCCGTCCCTCTTTCAGGTCTTTGGGATTATTGGATCCCCATAGAAAACGCGAAAGCAGGGCCTGTGCCTCGAGATACTGTTCGGAAAGGTCGATTGGCAGATTTTCAAACGCCGTTTTTTTGCGGTGTTCCTCGAGCCTTCCCAGGCTGAAGAGTGTATCAAAAATTTCCTCCGTAATTTCACTCTGAACCTTTAACAGATCAAATGATGGCACCGAAATTGTATTTCCCGCCTGAATAGCTTTGGTAGCTACTTCAACGAGCTGCCAATTAAGGGTAAACCCATCATCATCACTGAAGAAAGAGCCCGTAAGCACATATTCCGTTTCCAGTTTTCTGCCCGCCTCGATATCATCAATCGACTGATCTGAAAGGGATAAAAAAGTACCGGGTGGACGAATGACGACCGACGCATTTTGAGAGAGCCGAGTGGCAATGGCATCCGCCATAGCTAGTCCGAAGTAGCGCGTTTTGCCATTTTCTTCAGCTTGCTTAAATGGCAAAACAGCAATCGAATTCTCAGGCACATCCTGATCATCCTTTTGCAGGAAAAATTCTGTGAGCATAGAAAAGACGCCCGTTCGGCTTTTATCCTGCTTTTTGGCCTTCTGTTTTTGGGATGGAGAGGGAGAAGGCAACAGGGCCGATTGTTCACCCGGAATCATCCCTTTCTCGAAATCCATACTTTGCATCAAAGTTTTTAAAGCTCCGTGGAGCTCGGTAACCGACTCAAAACGGTTACTGGGCTGCTTTTCCAGCGCTTTCATAATTAAATCGCTGAAAGGTTCCGGTACTTCAGGGTTTTTTTCTTTGGGAGGCATCGGGTTCACTGATCGGATAGCCCGTACTAATTCAGTTTGATCAGCATGTTTTGCAAATAAAAATGGATGGCGTCCTGTTACAATCTTATAGAGGATAACACCGAGCGCAAAAATATCGGATTGCTTGCTGCTGCGCAGCGTAATAAACTGCTCCGGTGCCATATAAGCGGTGGTCCCCAAATGAGAAGATGCTTCTTGTTGTCCGTCTGGTTTTTCTTCATTAGTGATGGAATCCATTTCTGAAGCCTCTCGTCGTTTGGCCAGACCGAAATCCAGGATTTTTACTAATCCACCGTCGGTTACCATAATATTGGCCGGCTTCAGGTCGCGGTGCAGAATACCCAGTCTATGTGCTTCAGCCAGTCCGTCAGCAATCTGAATACTGATCGAAAGAGCAAACTGCAGGTTAAGAGCGCCATCTTCCAGCAGCTCTGCCAGTGTGCGTCCCGGTACATACTGCATCACGATAAAAGGACGCTCCTCATATTCGCCGACCTCATAAATAGCACTGATATTCGGATGCTGTATCGCCGAGGCTATACGCGCCTCCTCAAGGATCTGTTCACGTATTTCTTTCTCCTTGGCTCGTTTGGGATGGGCAATTTTAACAACCACCGGACGCTTTAGCCGGGTATCGGTGGCATAATATACAGTACCGTATTCACCTGCTCCCAGCTCGTATTCAATGTCATAGTGATTTATAGACTCCATCACTGTAATTGGATTTTTGTTAATGGGCCAAAACTACGGACTACCAGTACGAAGTGCTAACTTTTAGTGTCTATAATTTTGCAGATAAATACTAGAAGAGAGTAACAATGTTTCATTGTTTCAGTGCGGTTCAACAAGTTATCATGAATTAATAAAGTTTACCCTTTGAAAGAAGATCATTAACAGAGGGGAGCAGAAGTGTGGACTGCTTGTTAAGCATCTTTTAGGAATTGCATTTTTCCCGCATCCAGCATCACACCTTAGAAGAAGCACCTTTCTCTTTTATCCGGCCTTTCCATTTTTACAGCACTGTAAAAGGAATTTTTATGCGAAGCGTCACACTCCTGCCCGGGCCCAGCGCATATCCTTTATAAGTATCCAGGAAATCACGATATGCTTCATCGAGTAAATTGTCGGCGGATATTTGCAGAGAAATAGGTCGATCCCAGAGCGGCAATTCGGCACCGACAGCGCCATTCAGCAGGGTATATGCATCCGTCGATGCAACACCAAAATCACTGAACTGTGGAGCATTGCCAAACTGCCAGAAAGGTTCGTAACGTCCGGCGGCTTCTTTAGATGAAGCGTGTTCAACGGTTAGTGTTAAAAATGTATTATCAAAAACACCGAGCTCCGGACGAATAAATTTTACAGATCCACTGAACTTGGTCGGTGGAAGCAGTGGCAACTCGTCAACTTCTGAGATATCTTCATCCACATTTTCACCGTTTACAGTTTCGAAGGTGCCCGAGAGTTGTAGCCAGGGCTGTAGCTGAGCCGTTATATCAGCATTGGCACCAATCAGTCGAGCATCACCTTGTACGGATTCAAGAATGGGCGGACCGTCATTGTCAGGACCAGCAAATTCACCGGTATTAACCAGAAACATATAATTATTGATAGCATTGCGATAAACAGTGGCTTTGGCCTTTACATCCCTGGAACGCCAGCGGATCGAAAGATCGGTGTTGAGGGAGCGCTCGGAATCAAGGTAGGGGTTACCAACCTGGTACGCTGCGATTCCACCGTGTATGCCATCCACATGCAGGTTGAAAAGGCTTGGAGCACGAAATCCGCGCCCGATATTGGTTGCCAGTGCCAGTTTCTCTGTAAACTGATAAGTGGCGCCCAGGGATCCGCTGAATTCAATGTACGATTGTGTTAAAACAACGTCAGTTTCGCCGGCCGAATAGTCGGGAAGGTTTAAACCGGGGTTGGATTCGGCTTCTTGGTTACGGATATCAAGGCGGGTGCCAAAAGACAACGTTAAGTTATTGATTTCTGCTTGTTCAAAGACAAACGCTGCCGCATTACTTATGGTCGCCGATGGTACCAGCGGTTCTACGCCACGGGTCTCCTGATCCTGAAATTTATATTCAACACCAACCGTACCTGAGAATGGCCCAACTGCGGGATGTTCCAGCTCGGTCTTGGTGGTATAACTGTCGAGCAGGACATCAAGATGGGCATAGCCGTCGTCTGGCAGTTCACTGCGTGGTTCGGCGTTATCACCGCCGGGACTCGATTGACGCAAGTTTTGCGCATAGGTAAACTGGGGATTAATTGAAAAGCCCTTTCCGAGATCCAGATCACCTTCTAACTGCAGGGAATTGTTTTCCAGGTTCTGACCAAGACCGCGCCCGTTGGGTAGCAAAAAGTTGTGATTATTTTGCCAGCGGGTATACTCTGCTGTGAGCTGACCAATTCCGGTGCGGTACCCGATACCGAGGCTTCCATTTAGCTGATCGTAGTCGGTATGATCGAGTTCGCCGGCAAATTTTGGAGCTGAGGTATCGTCACTTTCCCGAAAGGTAGGCACATCGGGTGCAGTCATATTGCCAGCCGAGCGACGAATAATAGTCCCCGTAATACCCCAGGGTCCGCTGGCACCGTTGAGATGTAATCCCCCCGCAAGTTCATTATTGTTTGAGGCAAATTCTCCGAGTGTTTGTCCCTGTAAAAAAGGATCCGAATCAATAGCATCGGGCAGTGAGTTTGACAGTACGTTAACTGCTCCACCCAGGGCGTCTGAGCCGTACTGTACACTGGCGGCACCACGAACTACCTCAATGCGCTCCGAAGTAAAGGGATCTACATTAGGGCCGTGACGTACGCCATATTGCTGATAGTCCATGGCTACACCATCATCAAGCACACGAACACGACTGCCGCTGAGCCCGCGGATGACGGGTTTCCCGACCTGGCTGCCGGTAGAAATCGAAGAAATACCCGCCAGCTCATCAAGTGATTCTCCGAGTGATGTTTGCTGTTGAGTGAATTTCGTATCTCCGGTGAGGACATCCACATCAGCAGGGGTAGTCAGGGGATCAGACTCGTAAGGTGTGCCGGTAACAGTGACTGTTTCGGTTTGTAAGATCTGTTGGTTTAATGTGACATTCAAGATTGCTGTTTCACCATCCTGAATCGATATCTCACGAGTTTCGGACTGATATCCCACAAAAGAAAAAGTAAGTGTGTAGGTATTCCCCCCGAGCTCTTCAATCCGGTAAGATCCGTCGGCAGTTGTGGAAGTTCCTTTGCCTAATTCCGGCAAGGCAACATTAACACCGGGTAAGGGCTGACCTTTTGCATCGGTAACTTTGCCCTCTACGGCAGCTGTTTCAGTGGATTGTTCCTGCGCCGGGGAAGAGCTGACAATCCCCAAAATGAAAATGATTGATAGTAGTGAAATTACGCTTTGGAATCTGAAAGACATAAATGTCAATATATTAACAGTAGTTAAAAATAGATTCGATAGAGCAGTGAAATATTTCTTCCGGGTTCAGGATAAATTTCTTTGATACGCGATAAGTGATCGCGATAGGTGGTGTTAAAAATATTATTGGCATTGAGCGAGAGTGTGTGTAGCATTTTCCAATGTTCAAACCGATATTGGGCAAAGAGATTAAGAATAGCATATCCGTCAGTAGGTTGTTCAAATTCACCCGTCCGATTCTGCTCGGCCGCCAGCTTACTCCCAGCCCCTACCTTAAGTGTGTTTCTGGTATAGCTAAGCTCAATATTCCCTTTCAGCGGCGGTATTGTCGGCAGCGGTCTATAGTTTTTATTGAAATCTTCTTGCTCGGTCTCAAAAAGTTTCCGCCTGCCGTGGGTATATCCAATGGATGTGGCCAGAGCCCAGTTATTAAATAATTTTGCCTCAGAGCTGAATTCAATTCCCATTAGTTCAGCTTCGGTACCGGTAAACTGGTAAATAGGATATCCGCCTAACGATTCCGGTCGATTTTCTCCGGTATTAGCAGCATAGTTATAATTAGAAAATCCGTTATGAAAAAACGTCAGCTCGGTCCGAATATTTGGTTTTCGATATCTAAAATAGATCTCTTTACCCAGTCCACGTTCGGGATCGAGATCGGGATTGCCTACTTCAAAAGAATAGGATGCCAGGTGTGGGCCCTGTGAGAACAGTTCCTCCTGCGATGGTGCACGGAAAGAATGAATAACACTGGCACCGGTAAAAAATCCACCGCCAAAATTATAGACGGCATTGGCCGAAGTGGCCAGAGCAGTAAAGCTGCGGTCACGGATTTCGCGACCCTGTATCGATTGGTTTTCAACGTCGGGATTGGCAGTTGTATGGTCAAACCGTGCCCCGAATTCCAGGTGCAGGGGACCAATATCTTTTTCTTCAATAATAAAAGCGGAATAGCTGTAGGAATCAGAATCGGGAGTCCGGGTGCCGTTAACGGCGTAATTCTTACGCTCGGCCCAGAGTCCAACTTTTCCTACGTCAAAAAAAGCAAATTCCTCATGATTGGCTTTGAGAGATGCATTGCTTGTCAACACGCCAAATTCGGTTCCCACTATACCGCTGGATTCAATCTCTTGGTGAAAGTAACTTTTATGGGACACGTCCGCTTCAAATTTGCTAAAAAATGGATGATCCAGGAATATTTCAGATGTCCCTTCAACCTGGAGTTTTTGCATTTCTATATTCACACCATTTGGATGTCCACCCAGCGAATCCGGCGGAATGCCATAATTATTGAGATAAAAACTAGAAGCAATACCTGCATGTCCCCAGGGACGAATATAACCGATTCCAACGGCGTCATTTGTTGACAAGACCCCTGAGTTTTCAAGAGGGCCGTTTGGCGTTTGAGTATCCAGAGCAGATCGCAAGTTACCATCCATTTTCAGAGCAAAGTCTTTGCCTAACGGAACCCCGAAGTCAATCCCCGCTGCCGTACCGCTGTTAACTGATTCGCCTTGCAAGCTGGCCGTGCCGTGGAAATGATCGGGCTGACTGGAAGGAACCTGGTTGCGGACCACATTGATAACACCGCCGATAGCATTTGATCCATACTCCAAAGCCGACGGACCGCGGGCAATTTCGATCTCTTCTGCTGACATCGGGTCCACCGAAACCGCATGATCTGCCGATTGTGAGGATACATCGCCCGTACGTTCGCCATCCTGCAAAATCATCAGCCGCTCACCGCCTAGTCCACGCATTACCGGACGACCGGGGGCCGTACCCATTGACCGAGTGCTCAAGCCTGGGATATCTTCCAACGTATTGGCCAGTGTGGTACTCAAGTTCTGCCGCAGTGCTTCTCCCGAAACAGACTGTACGGCATTTTCAAGGTGATTACTGCTGCCGCGTTCTCTTTGACCGATAACTTCTATTCCTTCATTACTCAACACCGTGGATTGCATGGTTAGCGTGATTTGCAGAGTATCATCGGCTGGAACTTCTATCGGCTGTGTTTGTGTCTGGTAACCGATGCGCTGCATTTTGAGTGTATAAGTTCCGGCTGGAATATCTTTGAATGTAAAAGTGCCGTCGTTGTGGGATGTTTGTCCGCGATTAATCTCTTCAATAAAAAGATATACATAATTGACAGGTTCACCCGTTTCGGCATCCACTACAATACCTTCTACCGTCCCGGTTTGAGTATCAGAAGCAGTGGTGTTTAGGGGCAGGAATAATCCCCATAAAAGGGCAAGGAAAAGTAAATTATGTATGTTATAGCCCATAATTTGTACACTTATAAACTTACCGGAGACAAGAATGCCTCCGGTATTGAGTGCAAATTAGTGAGAGTGCTCCCCTACATGGATCTGGAGAGCATTATTTGAATCGAGATCCGGCGTATCAAAGTCGGAATGGGTTCCATGCATCAGCATAAATTTGATAGCAGTTTCGCCGGCCGTTTTACCAACAATATGAAAGCTCCAGCGTCCATCTTCGTCATGTTGTTCTACTTCAGCGATTTGAGAATCAGCAATTTCCCAGGCCAGTGAGTAATCTTCATCAAGATCTTCTCCGTGAATCTCGTCACCGGCCTCATCCAGGAATTCGGCGGTTATTAAAGAAGTTTCGTGCTCTTCTTCGACATCAAAATGACCTGTAGTTTCCCCATCCTGATAGGTGACAATAGTTTCACCGTTCATGACAAATTGAATAGCATGTGGTTCAGAATGTTCATCATGATCATCGTCGTCGCTAGCAGGATTGCTGCATCCCGCCAAAAAGATTGCCGCTGCAAAAGTTAATGCTAACAATCGTGTTGAAAAAGTAGTAAAAATATTCATAGCTCTTGGTTTTTGAATCTGAAAAATTATGGTATGGTACAGTTACTGCTTGAATATCAAGCAGCAATGAATAATTGTAGTATGCAGAATTGTTAACCAAGAACGGGAGGAGAGCGGCCTCTAATAGTAAAAGAGAAATAATCCGTAATGACTATTCGAGATATTTCTGTCTTTATTTCTTTTTGCTGCGGGATTATTTCGGCAGTTATATCAGCGGGAATAATCGGATCAAAAAGATAAGCACCTATTGGACATACAGTGGTATCTTCAGTAAAACAATGTCCCGTATCGGCCATTTCCGGGGGATGATCCCAGCTGATATGGTGATGAGAGTGGAGGATAGAAAGGGTCAGCGTTACACCGATGAACGATGCAACAAACACTCCCAACAAGATATGTAACTTTGAGCGATTCATTATAAGGTCAAAATAAACGCAGAGTTATAAGGGTGCAAGGCTTATTTCGTAAAAAGTTTTATCCCTGCTCATTTGTTCCTAACATATACAACGGATAAAAGGTCATAATTGGTATGGCATGAATATTACAAAAGGAGATATCATCTGATGAGTAACTATGATTTTGATGCAATTGTTATTGGCGGGGGCGCTGCGGGGCTCACAGCCTCAGGCATAGCTGCAAATTTTGGTGCTAAAACCATGATGATAGAACAAGATAAGCTGGGCGGTGACTGTACATGGACGGGTTGTGTGCCTAGCAAAGTATTGCTTAAAGCAGGCAAAGTAGCACAACAAATAAAAGAAGCAGGAAAATACGGACTCATTGATCAGGAGCCGGAAATAAATTTTCAAAAAGTTATTGCACATGTACATAACAAGAGGCAAGAGGTTTATGAGGACGCTGATCGACCTGAAATCTATGAGGATATGGGAATTGAAGTAGTTCAAGGATCGGCAAAATTTGTAGACGATCATCATATCAAAATAACTACGCCTGATGGTTCAATTCGTCATACTTCATCGCGCTATTTCTTTATATGTGCCGGTGCCAGTCCCTCTGTCCCACCTATTACTGGGATTGATGATGTGCCATATTTGACCAGCGAGTTGCTATTTGAAATCGAAGATCTTCCCAATGAGTTGACAATCATCGGAGCTGGTCCCATTGGTACAGAGATGGCACAGGCTTTCAGCCGTTTGGGAGCCAAAGTTATCGTTATCGATATGGCCGATCGTATTTTGGGAAAAGATGACCTTGAGCTGGCGGAAATGCTTCAAAAAAAGCTGCAAAAAGAAGGAGTGGAGTATTTTTTGGAGGCGAATGTTACGAGCTTAGAGAAAAAGCCGGAGGGGATCACAGTAAACATCGAAGGCAGGGGACAGGAGACGCAAATACCTGGGGATCAGCTGTTGGTTGCCACAGGCCGACGTGCTAATGTAGATGGATTGGGTTTAGATGCGGCGGGAGTAAAATTTTCATCAAAAGGCATTGAAATAAACCAGAAATGCGGGACCAGTCAGTCACATATTTACGCCTGCGGTGATATAACCGGGAGGTATCAGCTGACACATATGAGTGAGCATATGTCTAAAGTAGCCGTGACCAACGCATTGCTTAAATATCCGATGAAGATAGATGCTGCTCACATGCCGTGGGTAACGTATACCGATCCCGAGCTGGCACATCTGGGGGCGACTGAACAGCAGTTACAGGATGAGGGCAGGAGTTATGAGACTTATCGTTTTCCGTATGAAAAGATTGATCGGGCGGTTACGGAATCGGAGTCCGAGGGGTTGATCAAAATTTATGCCCGAAAATGGGACGGCAAAATGTACGGTGTTAGCATTTTGGGTGCTCGTGCCGGAGAGCTGATATCAGAATACGCTGTAGCAATGAAGAATGGCGTAACTTTGCGAAATATTGCGGATACTATTCATCCCTATCCGAGTTACGGTCTCGGGGCGCGGAGGGCCGCCGACCAGTGGTATATTAAAAGTCAGTCGGAGTGGCAGGTGAAGCTGATCAAGAAGTTATTTGGCTACCGCGGAGAAGTACCTGATTTCAGTGATCCCAATCGAATTGTGTAGAAGGAGGTCGTGGATATCTTACCACTAAGGCACAAAGAATACTAAGGTGATTAGTTTGGGGAGATGCACATCCGGTATAAAAGCATTTTTAGTTCTGAGGGAGCTCTGTTCCCAAAGAATGATTATACAGCCACAGATCTGCATAGATTTGAGCTTATTTTGACCCTCTTTCGATTTTTCCCTACTTAAATAAAACTGCAAGTTTTTTGTGGTGTAGGCAGTACTACACACAGCTTGTGTAGCTTTGCTCTTCGACGTTTAGCGGTGAGAAGTTGACAGCAGACCTTGTGATTTTGTTAGAAGGTTAAAATTAAAAAGAATAAAAAACCATAGCGCGAGCTCCGCTCGTGCTTCCATTCTTTACTTTTTGATGAAGAAGAAACAAGAGTGGATATGCTTTCAAATTAGCCAACCCTGTTGTTACTTTGAGAAACTTTGTGTAGCCTTTGTGTGACGTTGTGTTACAATTAACACCCAAATGTTGTCATGACTTACAGGATTTTTTATCTACTCATTTGTCTGATATCAGTAAATGCGGCAAGTGCCCAAACAAGTTGGGATTGGCACATCTCTGACGGTACAGTTGTAGACGGTACCGGATCGGAAGCCTATGAAGCAGATATTCTGATTAAGGAAGATTCTATTGGTTTTATCGGAGCGGTAGATCCTGATACCGTAAGTGTAATTAATAAAGTGGATGCAAGCGGTAAAGTTGTTACACCTGGCTTTGTGGATGTCCACGCGCATGGTAATCCGCTGGAGACGCCTGAATTCCGCAATTTTCTGGGAATGGGCGTCACTACTATTGTCCTGGGTCAGGATGGATCATCACCAGCTGTGGGAGAGCTCGAGAGCTGGTTTGCCAAAGTCGAAGAAGAGCAGCCGGCTGTGAATATAGCTATCTTGTCGGGTCATGGAAGCATCCGCCGAAAAGTAGATGTCGGCAAACAAAATCCTACACAACAAGAGCTACAGCGGATGGAGCGGTTGTTGAGAAAGGATTTGGAGGCCGGTGCTTTCGGGATGAGTACGGGGCTTGAGTACGTGCCGGGCATGTATGCCGGAGAAGGGGAGTTGGAAAGGCTCGCAAAAACAGTGGGGGAAGAAGACGCCGTGATAATGAGCCACATGCGCAGTGAGGATGACTCGGAGATAGAGGTTTCGCTGGATGAGCTGGCTATGCAGGGGGAGTTTGTGAGAGTTCATGCATCTCACCTGAAAGTTGTGTACGGAGAGGGAGCTGACCGGGCAGAAGAAATCCTTAATTACATGGATAAATTTCGTAATGAAGGAATAGAAATGACTGCCGACACTTATCCCTATTCAGCCAGTTATACTGGCATCGGCATCGTGTTTCCTGATTGGGCCAAGACCGAAAACGAATGGCAAAATGCCGTCCGTGAGCGTCCCGATGTACTCCGTAATTTTTTAAAGGATAAAGTAGAGCAGCGAAATGGGCCCGATGCAATCTTGTTTGGATCGGGTGATTATGCCGGGCAAACGTTGCAGGAAGCTGCCGTCCAGGAAGGGAAGTCACCGATTGACCTGTTGATGGAGATGGGTCCAGGAGCGGCATCCGCGGCTCATTTTGTGATGGATCAGGAGCTGCAGGATCGCATTGTACTAGGGGAAAAGGTGATGATAAGCTCCGATGGAAGCCCGACAATGCATCACCCGCGCGGGTATGGAAGCTTTGCCAAGATTATTCGGAACTATGTCAATGAAGAAGAGATGTTATCACTGGAGGAGGCTATTCATAAGATGAGCGGTCTGCCGGCTGAAACACTCGGACTGTCTGGCCG
Organism: Fodinibius sp. GM108; assembly: GCF_058386985.1. Taxonomy (NCBI): domain Bacteria; kingdom Pseudomonadati; phylum Balneolota; class Balneolia; order Balneolales; family Balneolaceae; genus Fodinibius; species Fodinibius sp. GM108. The sequence goes on along the minus strand of NZ_JBYEIR010000003.1, from coordinate 454,058 downwards.
GGGAACCATTCAGGAGGGAAAGAAAGCCGATCTGCTGATTTTTGATCCGCAGAAGATTAAGGACCGGGCAACGTTTGAAAATCCCCATGAGTTGGCCGAAGGTTTTGACTGGGTAATGACGAATGGAGAGGTGGTGCGGGAAAATAAGCAGTTTAAAAACAATCGTTCAGGGAGTGTTCTCAAAAGAAGATAAGATATTAAGAAGCAGTGGCGGTGAGATGACAGCTATTCCACAGAGCTACACAATGGAGCATAAGTTACACAGAGGATAAGCCTTTGTGGTCTTATCAGATTTGAGCCAGTACCTGTTTGAGGATGGGCCATCCGACAAAGATGAAGAGCAGAAAGATAATTCCGCTAAGCAGGAATAAATATTTGGGTTTAACCCAGCTGGTTTTTTCGTTTTTGGTATACTTCTCGATTAGTCCGCAGATAAACGTACCGAGAGCAATTCCGAAAATGATATAAGCCATAGCTGATCCCCAAATAAAAATAAAGAAAACTCGTCCGACCACTGAATGTGGTCGGACGAGTAAAACGTTAAATCTAAGCAGTCTCCAGAAGTTCTTTGAGCGTAGTACCAATTTCAGCGGGACTGTCAACGACGGTTACGCCAACATCGCGAAGTGCTTTTTTCTTAGTGTCAGCGCCGCCTTCACCGCCGGAGATAATAGCGCCGGCATGTCCCATGCGTCGGCCCGGAGGTGCCGTGCTGCCTGCAATGAATGCTACGACAGGTTTATCCACATTTTTTTCAATATAAGCTGCAGCTTCCTCTTCGGCTGTTCCGCCGATCTCTCCAATCAGCACGATGGCTTCAGTGTCGTCATCTTCCTGGAAAAGCCTGACAGCGTCGGTATGAGTAGTGCCAATTACAGGGTCACCACCGATGCCGATAGCCGTGCTTTGTCCAAGTCCTGCTTTGGTAAGCTGATCAACGGCTTCGTAGGTAAGAGTTCCCGAGCGGGAGATAAGTCCCACTTTGCCGGGCGTAAAAATGTTGCCGGGCATAATGCCAATTTTGGCTTCATCAGGGGTGATCACACCCGGACAGTTTGGACCGATGAGCGTAGCTCCGTGGCTGTTGACGATCTGCTTAGCCGTAATCATATCCTTGACAGGAATACCTTCGGTAATACAGATAATAACTTCAATTCCTGCAAAAGCAGCTTCGGAAATAGCGTCGCCGGCAAATGCGGGAGGAACAAAAATAACGGATGTATTGGCATCCTCTTTTTCAACAGCATCGGCTACTGTGTTATAGACCGGGAGATCGTGATGTGTTTGTCCCCCTTTACCAGGCGTAACACCGGCCACCACATTGGTGCCGTATTCAATCATCTGCTCGGCGTGAAAGCTGCCTTCGCTGCCTGTAATTCCCTGTACAACTAGTCGAGTATCGTTACCTACGAGTACGCTCATTGAACTTTATTTTGTTAGATTGATCGTTTTTTGAGTCGCACGAAATATACCGACAAGATGATGATTTGGCAAAAGTCGTATCGCTGATTTATCTGATGAATCAGCTTACTTTGATTTGGTGATATTCATGTTAAGATTGCGGATCTATTTGTCTCGTTCCGATGCTTTACGTCGGAATGGTAAGACGCTTTGCGACTGGTTAACTTCTTAAAACTAGCTGGAAAAAATACATGATCAGTTCTCATATTTGGAGATCTGTGGCCAACAAACTTTGTCTCATGATTGGCCCAAGTCACAGACTTGTGAAAGTAGTGGGTGGTTGATAGAAAAGCTTAAAAAGAAAAAGGGACGCCGAAGCGTCCCTTTACTTTTTAGAATGATATGTTTGCTAATGTTAGTTGCCTTCTATAGGAGGCGCACCGGCATTTTGCACTGCTTTTTCAAGTTCAGGCATTACGTTTTCAATAAATTGCGTAAGATTATTCTGAATTGAATCCAACTCACTTTTTCCGGCTTCTACCGTTTTAACATGCATCGGAGTAGGTCCATATGTTGATGACAATGCACTGTAGCCGACATACAATCTTGAGCTCGGTGTTGGCTGTTTAGTGCGTTCACCAATCTCCTGTTTCGCTTCAGAACCCTCCATCTGCTCTTGGAGATCAAGCAGTTTGAGACGTGCATCATGCAGTCGTTTGACAAGAGCAGTGTCAACTTCGGAAGCTCTGGAGAGTGCTTTTTGCATAGCATTAATACGTTCGATCTGCTTATCAAGATTATTAGAGGTTTTTGTCAGATTCTGCTGGAAAGTTTCCAGATCCTTGCGAAACTCCTCGATCGTTTTATTGGAAGCACGTTCCAGCGTACCTTCATGCAGTGGTTTAACTTCAAAAGAGACAGGATCCGATAGCTGGGTAACCTCTCCACGAACCTTCTTAGAGAGGGTAGCGGTATAAGTTCCGGGGGTTGCCATGAAGCCACCACTGTAGTAACCGCCTTCTTCAGCTTCCAGCTCTACCACATCCTTAGAAGGATAGCGAAGATCCCAGTTTACGCGATGGAATCCAGCCGAGGTAGGTGCACTATCGATTTTTCGAACTACATTTCCATCGTTGTCTCTAATGGTAAGTACGATACTTGGACCCTTCTCTCTTTTTTCGGCCTCAAGGCTATCCCAACCGGGGAACGCAACGTCTTCACCTTCGTCAAGTGCTCGTTCCTGTTCCTTACGTTGTTGCTCTAAGGATTTAAGCCCCTCTTTCAGATAATAGGTAAAATTAGCTCCAAAGGGTGGATTTTCGGCTGTAAAGAAGTTTGCACCAAGATTTTCCACCTCTTCATCCGGGCGATACCAATAAGCATCCCGGGCTTGAAATAATTTCGCCTCCTGATTTAACATCTGTGGGCTTACTTCTCGTAGTGATGTGTAATCGTCAAGGATGAAAATACCCCGTCCAAATGATCCTGCGACCAGATCGTCCTTTTGCCGTTGGATAACGAGATCTCGAATAGCAATAGTCGGCATTCCACTATCAAGTTTAACCCACTCTTCACCGCCGTCAACAGTAAAGAAAACACCAAACTCTGTAGCTGTAAACATCAAGTTTTCATTGACATCATCCTGTACCAGTCTCCAAACAACGTGATCATCGGGAAGGTCTTCGCTAATAAGCTCCCATGATTGTCCGCGATCGGTACTTTTAATGATGTACGGACTCATATCTCCGTACTTGTGATTATCTATTGCAACATATACAGTGTTCGCATCGAAAAGATCAGCTTTAATATCATTGACAAAGGCGGTATTAGGTATACCATCAATATCTCCGAGTACAATTTCGCGCCAGCTTTCCCCACCATTTTCAGTGACCTGAAGAAGACCATCATCGGTACCGGCATAAATTAATCCTTCCTGCTGGGGCGATTCTGCCAGTGAAGTAATAGTATTATAGTCTGACATGGCATTCACATCCCATGCATTATCCCAGCTTCGTTGCTTACCCATCATAGGGAACGTCATACGTTCCTGATCTCCTTTGGTGAGGTCACCTGAAATAGCAGTCCAGCTGTTTCCTCGATTTTCGGAGACCCATACTTTATGAGATGCAAAGAGAATTTTAGTCGGATTATGTGGACTTATTTCAACCGGAGAATCCCAGTTAAAACGCTGATAATTTTCTCCTTCACCGGATTGAGGCTGAATCAGGACAGCATCTCCGGTTCTCTTGTCAACCCGATGTAAAACACCTTGTTGATATTCACCATAAAAGATATTGGGATTACCGGGCTCGGTAGCACCGTCATGCCCGTCAGCTCCTAATGTTTTTTTCCAATCGCGATTGGCAATACCTCTTTCATTATCGGTTCGTGATGGTCCCATTTGGGAGCCGTTATCCTGAGTACCGCCGTACACATTGTAGAAAGGTTCGGCGTCGTCAACATAGATTTTATGGAATTGGGTGATGGGTAAATTACGAACCATGTTCCAGTTTGCACCAAGATCATTGCTTTCATAAAGCCCGCCGTCGGAACCCATCAGCAAGTACCCGGGCTCATCTTTTTTAAATGCCAAAGCGTGATTATCGACGTGCTTATTTTCGTTGTCCATCTCACGGAAGTTATCACCGTGATCTGTAGATATTTGAGCTTCTACATCCATCAGGTAGAGTGTGCCAAAATGATGTGGTGAAGCATAAAGCTCCTGGTAATAGTGCGGACCTGTTCCGCCTCCGACGGCATCTGACATTTTCTTCCAGGATTCGCCACGATTTTCAGACTTATAGACTCCGCCCTTTCTGCGGTTGAGCTCAATAGCCGCATATACGATATCTGGTTTCTGGGGAGAGATATCCATTCCAATTTTTCCAGCATTTTCTGGGATACCACTTGTCAACTCTTTCCAGGTTTCTCCACCGTCGGTGCTTTTATGAATTCCTGATCCCGGACCACCGCCTATATAAATAGGTACAATACGATGCCGTTGCCAGGTTGCGGCATACATTCGATCAGGATTACGTGGATCAAGTTCGATATCAGTAACACCGGTCCATTCGTTACCTCCTAATTTTTTCTCCCAGTTTTGGCCGCCGTCTGTTGATTTATACAAGCCTCGCTGGCCGCCTTTATCCCACAAAGGGCCTTGAGCTGCAACCCAGATGATATTCGAGTTATCGGGGTGTACAATTATCTTTGAAATATGTTCAGAGTTTTTCAGTCCCATATTCTCCCAGCTCTGGCCACCGTCGGTGCTTTTATATACGCCATCGCCGTAGCCTACATGCCGACCTCCTACATTTTCACCAGTTCCTACCCAAATGGTGTTCGGGTTGGTGGGGTCGATAGTCACGCTCCCTATGGAGTAGGAAGACTGATTATCAAAAATAGGGTCCCAGGTTACACCATCATTGGTTGTTTTCCAGACTCCGCCGGATCCTACTGCAACATACCAGGTATTTTGATCATTGGGATGAATGGCAATGTCGGCAATTCGTCCGGAAAATAAAGCAGGACCAATATTTCTGAATTCTAGTCCACTATAATTAGTTTCCGAAACTGTCTTAGTTTCCTGTGCTGAAGAAGGCATACTTCCCACCACAAAGAGTATTAGAAAGAGGAGAGAGGTTAATTTAAGTCTCATACTTAATTGATTTGTTAGAATGAATATCACAACCAACTATAATTATTATCCTGTAGCAAGTCCAACTAGTTTACGGATTTTAAAGAGTGCCTCCTGTAGGAGAAATTTTTAGTATGTTCCAAGCAGCATATCTATGAATGCTTGTCGTACTGTTGGACCGGCATCTCGATATGTGCGAAACTCAACATGTCTATTGGGATTGGCAGTATCTATTTCAATCCCCCAAAGAGGTTCAATCGAAGTAGGCAGCATAGCATACCGTCCGTCGCCGATTACATTATTAGAGTCTGGATGAGCGATAAGAATGCCGCTGGAGAGTTCATCGAAGCGAGAAATATCCTTATAAAGTGTGGTGCTTTTTAGTTCTGAATATTGCTTTTTCCAATTGAGGAGAGGGGCTGATTCTCCTTCATAAATGTCAGCGGAGGTAAAAGGGAGGAGTCGAACACCGTCGGCATAAAGCGTGTCATCGCTGACATAACGAATGCTCCATAACAGATCATTGGCAATAGTAGGTTTAATGATCAGCTGCTGGATTGAATGATTACGCTGTTTGGCCAACTCTAAAGCTACTGTTTCAGCTCGTTGTTGTTGTGCAAATCCAAAGAGCAGGTACAGACCTATCCAGCAGAATGCAGCCAGGGCGAATAGGCGCTCCTTTTTGTAAAGAGCGGCGGCCACAGCAATACCAACCCCCAGTGAGAAAAGCGGGTCAAAGACGGAGATCAAACTCCATGCAAAACGCTCATCCGTAAACGGCCAAAGCAGCTGCACTCCGTAACTGGTGATGAAATCAGCCAGTCCGGCAGTGAGAATCCCCATTAAGCTAAACAGGTATATTTGTCCAAAGGAGAGCTGTTTCTTGAGTAACCACCAAAGCAATCCTGCGACTATTAGCGCTCCCACGGGAGCAAAAAGAAGAGAGTGTGTGAACTGCCGGTGAAACTCGAGCTGTAGTAATGGATCTGACGGACTGTCAATAAATACATCCAGATCGGGGAGCAAAGCACCTGCAGCACCGGCCAGGGCAGCAAAGCTCAGGTTCTTTTTTTTAGCAATTGATAGAGATGCCGAGGCACCGATAAGTCCGTGAGTAACAGGATCCATAAAAAATATTTAGTTCTGGTAATAAGTAAAAAGCTACAGATTAGAATTATGCAATCAACTGCCAATTGTTAAGGAACATTATCAAAAATTTTATAGATTATTCGATGAAATAATCGGCTGAAATTCCTGATCAAATCACAGGGAGTCAAGGAGCTGAAATGTTAGAAGCCAATTTCAATTGTTAAGTTTGGCAGAATATACTGAAACATCAGCAGAGTAAAAGTACTTAAAGAGAATAGGTTCAGGAGTTTCTTGTGCTGCAATCAGTCGACAATTTGTAGCACCCTTACGCTTAGAGAAGAGTTTATTTAAAAGAAAACTGACAGGGGAGAGATTACCGGCTATTAAGAGTGTAGCCTTCCATTTTTTGGATATACCACCTGTTAGATCCAAAATTATCAACCAAAAAATAGATGTACTATGACTACAAAAAATATCATCAGGAACCTTTCCGAAATTGATCTTGAAATGACCGATCTGGTGGGCGGAAAAAATGCTTCGCTCGGAGAAATGATTGGAAATCTGGCTAGTCGCGGGATTAATGTACCGGACGGCTTTGCACTTACTGTTGAAGCCTATGACCATTATATGGAGGTGAATGGTCTTACGGAGCAAATCCGTCTGATGATTGATGATCTGGATACTGATAACCTGGTACAGTTGCGAAAAACGGGGATGGAAATTCGTCAACTGATTATGGACGGAGTATTCCCCAAAGAAATGCGGAAAGAAATTAAAGATCGATATATTGAGCTGTCACAAAAGTATGGTAAAGATTCAACGGATGTAGCAGTACGTTCATCGGCTACTACTGAGGATCTGCCCGATGCGTCTTTTGCCGGCCAGCAGGATTCCTTTTTGAATGTTCGCGGCCCCAATAATGTCATTAACTCCATAAAAGCTTGTTTCGCTTCTCTGTTCACCGATAGGGCTATTTCCTATCGTACTTCGGCCGGATATGATCATATGGATGCCAAACTTTCGGTCTGCGTTCAAAAAATGGCTCGCTCCGATTTGGGTGCCTCGGGGGTATCATTTTCTATCGATCCGGAAAGCGGCTTTGATAAAGTGGTGGTTATTAATGGCACGTTCGGACTTGGCGAACTATTAGTGCAGGGAGAAATTTCGCCGGATGAATTTCTTGTTTTTAAGCCTACTCTGGAAGAGGGTAAAAATTCCATCATTGAAAAGAAGCTGGGCAACAAAACGCACAAACTTGCTTATGGGCATAAGCCGAATGAGCTGACAAAAAAATTGAGCCTTGAAGAATCACAGCGAAATAAATTTTGTCTGACCGATGAACAGGCATTGCAGCTGGCCCGGTGGGTAGTTGAAATAGAGAACTACTACAGCAAACGAAATGGCCGGTGGACGCCGGTAGATGTGGAATGGGCGTATGATGGTTTGTCGGATGAGCTTTTCATTGTCCAGGCGCGTCCCGAAACCGTCCACTCAAATAACGGTGACAGCCTAACCGAGTTTAATATCGAAGATGGCAATCGCCACGAGCAACTAGTACTTGAAGGAGTTGCCGTTGGTGATCGAATAGGACAGGGGATGGTTAATGTGATCCATACGCTCGATGGCCGCGATGGATCCGCTGATGAGACAGATTTCAAAAAAGGAGAGGTGCTTGTTACCGAGATGACGGATCCCGACTGGGAGCCACTGATGAAAAAAGCGTCGGCTATTGTGACCAATAAAGGAGGACGTACCTGTCATGCTGCTATTGTTGCACGAGAGCTTGGGATCCCGGCTATTGTTGGATCTGAGACGGCAACAAAAAAACTTAAGAACGGACAAGAGGTAACCGTTTCTTGTGCCGAGGGCAGTGTGGGGAAAATCTATAAAGGGTTGATAAAGTTTGAGGAGAAGAAGCATCGGATTTCCGAACTGCCCGAAACAGAAACTCCTATTATGCTGAATGTGGCTTCTCCTGATATGGCATTTAAATTCAGCAAAGTGCCCAATGCCGGTGTTGGACTGGCACGTGAGGAATTTATCATCAACAACTTTATCAATTTACATCCGCTGGCGCTGCTTCATCACCGGGAGATCAGCGATGAACAGCTGACGAGTAAAATTAACGAACTTACCTTCGGATATGAAGATGAGGCCGAATATTTCATTGAAAAACTTTCTTTCGGTGTTGCCAAAATCGGAGCCGCATTTTATCCAAATCGTGTTATCGTTCGTTTTTCTGATTTTAAATCAAACGAATACCGCAACCTGACCGGCGGTGAGTATTTTGAGCCGGAAGAAGAAAATCCGATGATCGGTTGGCGCGGTGCCGCCCGTTACTATTCGGAGAAGTATAAAGAAGCTTTTGGCCTGGAGTGCAAAGCAATTAAGCGGGTGCGTGATGAGTACGGACTCACGAATGTGACTGTGATGATCCCATTTTGCCGCACGCCCGAAGAGCTGCAAAAAGTGCTTCAAACGATGGAAGAGTTTGGATTGAAGCGCGGTGAAAACGGTCTTGAGGTTTACCTGATGGCTGAGTTGCCGTCGAATATTATGCTTGCCGAAGAGTTTGCTGAATATGTCGATGGATTTTCTATCGGATCCAATGATCTTACGCAGCTCACCCTGGGTCTGGATCGGGATTCTTCATTGGTAGCTCATGTCTATGATGAGCGAAATGAAGCTGTGAAGCGTATGATACTTCTGTTGCTGGAAAAGGCAAAGAAGACAGGTACCAAGGTGGGAATATGCGGTCAGGGTCCTTCGGATTTTCCCGACTTTGCACAGTTCTTGGTAGAAAACGGTATCGATTCTATATCGGTCACGCCAGACTCGATGCTCAAAACGTTACATTCTATAAGTTCGCTGGAAAAATCTTTTGCTCAGACTGCTGAGGATGGATATAAGCAACGGGTTATCTAGCCACTATTTGAAAAAATATAGGTGACGAGAAGAATCGTATCAGATTTTACGCTATAAGAAAAGGACTGGCTTTTCTCAAGATAAAGCCAGTCATTTTCTTTCAGCTCTTGAGCTTCGCCATCAATACTGAAGAAGATATCTCCTTTGAGGCACAGAACTGATATTTCATTATCTACGCTATGCTGTTCCACTGTTTTTCCGTGTGGAAGAGCCATCCGTATAACTTCCATATCGTCTGTTTTAACCAGGGCATAAGTAGCATCAGCATCGAGTTCATCTCGCAGCGTAGTCAGATTTATGCAATCGCCGGATTTTATGTGTCCACCACTCATTTGGACCTCTTCCTTTACTTCTGTCTCTAAATAAGTTAATCAGAATTCAAGAAGGGAGAAAGCATGTAAAGCGATATTTTTATCTGTTTACAGAAGAAATTCGTAGGTCGGACAGCTTGTCCGACCGTTCTTGCAAACAAGCTGCGGGGTCTTCTCCGGACGACTAGGTAGAATACTTGGGACAGGAAGAACAAATAGCTGGCGCGGGAATTAATTCCCGCGCTATTGATATAGAACAATTATCTGTCTTCTTTTTCAGGCTTTTCCATCACAATATAAATATTGCGTCCGGATGGCTCTTCAGAACTGATCAGCGAAAATCCTGCCTCTTTCAGCTCTCGAACAACCGTCTCGGCAGTAACGCCATGATGATCACCTTGATCCCGTCCTTCTGGATCTGCCTCTGATTCACGAGGTCTGAAGTCGATAATAGCCAGACGTCCACCGGGCTTGAGCGACTGCCAAATACTGCTGTTCATAGAAGCTGGATCATCGAAATGGTGATAAACCCTCCTCATATATATTGCATCACAACACTCCTCCGGCAAGTTTGTCTGTTTAGGGTGCCCCTCAATTACAGTTACGTTTGAAACTCCTTCACTATCAATAGCCTCCTGGAGTTCCTGGACAGATTCTGATCCAAGTTCCGTGCTGTATATCTGTCCCTCCGGACCAACATGCCGGGCAATAGCCAATGTCTGGTCGCCATCCCCTGCACCAATATCAGCTACCACTGAACCTTCTTCTAACTCAAGCACCTCGATAAGCCAGTTGATATCGGACATATTGCCGGGAGCTTGTGCGCAGGAGGTAAGGCTTGTAGCTAAAATAGTTAAGACAGCAATAAATACACGTTTTGTAATTTGTTTATATGTCACAAAATGATGGCAAATATCTTCTGTTTTTATTGCTACTGATTCTCTCATAATGATTTTATTTGGATGATTAAGAATAGAATTACTAAATATAACAGCAATAACATAAATCTAGGATTGGCGACACGAAGTTAATATACATGACAGAATATGAACTGCAAGTAAGAACTAATGTACATTTAATACATAATATTAAATATTTGATATTACTGAACTATTTAGCTCAAATATTATCTTACGATACAATAATCTAATCAACAAAAGATATGGAGAGTACAATTAATCGCAGAGATTTCATCAGGAAAATAGGAAGTACTATAGCTGGCGGATCACTGATATCGGCAATCGGATTTCCGTCTGTCATATTACCGGAAAAAAATAAAAAACTGGGCGTTGCTTTGGCAGGTCTTGGTAATTACAGCACCAGTCGTCTTGCACCCGGACTTCAAAAAACAGAGCACTGTGAACTCCGGGGCATCGTGACTGGTACGCCTTCCAAAATTCCGAAGTGGCAAGAAAAATATTCCATTCCGGAATCTAACGTCTACAATTATGAGACAATGAACGAATTGGCTGACAATCCCGATATCGACATCGTTTATGTTGTTACGCCTCCTGCATTGCATGCCGAACATTCGATTAAGGCAGCGGAGGCTGGAAAGCATGTGTGGTGTGAGAAACCTATGGCAATGAATGTGGAAGAATGTCAATCTATTATTGATGCGGCTGATAAAAACAATGTACAACTTACCATTGGTTACCGTATGCAGCATGAACCCAATACTCAAACTATAATCCGGTGGGGTGAGGAAGAAGCATATGGACCTGTTGAATCGGTAAATGCGGGAGCTGGATTTAATGGCAGTCTTGGTGGTACCTGGCGAAGTGATGCCGAGCTCGGTGGCGGAGCGCTCTATGACATGGGTGTTTATCCGATTAATGCTGCACGTTATGCCACAGGAATGGAACCCATTGCGGTTAGCGGACGTCAATGGTCGGAGCGCGACATTTATGATGAAGTGGATGAATTCACCGAATTTGAATTAGAGTTTCCTGGTGGTGTAACTGCGAAAGGCGAAACCAGTTTCGGAAAATCAATGAACTATCTGCACGTGAATTGCCGTGACGGCTGGTACAAGCTGGAACCATTTCAGTCATACAGTGGTGTACAAGGTGAAACAAGTGACGGCAAGACACTGCCTCCTGATCCTGATCATCAGCAGGCCAGACAGATGGATAATGATGCTCAGGCAATCAAGGAAAATAAAGATCCCATTGTTCCCGGTGAGGAGGGACTGCGGGATATAAGAATCGTTGAGGCAATTATGGAATCCTCCGAAAAAGACGGTACGAGGGTCGAGCTTTGAAAAAATGATTTTGGTAAGGCCGATTTTGCAAAACATCTTGATGTCTTTTCTTCAATAGTCTGTGATTGACCAGCCTTCCTGAAGAACTATAGATTTCCTTCATATTTGCTTAATACATTAGGTGTCTAGATTGATTTTCATGACTGCTAAAAGATAAGCGGCCTATTTGACTGAAATCTGTCTAATTAACTCAACAAGTAACTCGGGTAACATGCAGATTGAGAAATTGACAAAAAGTATTATAGTGATTGGCTATTTGTTTTGCTTTTCGATTGCCATATTTGGTTTCATTTCTGTTGATTATTTGTTCGCACAAAATACTTCTCCGGCAGTTCCCGCATACCAAGTTGAAAGCTCGATTTCTGTTGACGGCAGGCTTGATGAAGAAGCTTGGCATCAAGCTGAAGCAGTATCGGACTTTCGACAGTTCGAACCCAGAGAAGGAGAGCCTGCTTCACAACGTACGGAGGTGCGAGTACTTTATGGAGCTGGCAACCTTTATATAGGAGCCACATTATATGATGATCAGGTAGAGCAAATTGAACAAACCCTGGGCAGACGTGATGAATACAACCGTGCAGATTGGTTTATGGTTTCCATCGATTCATATTTTGACAGAAGAACAGCTTATAGTTTTGGTGTAAATGCGGCGGGCGTTCAGTTTGATGCTTTCCGTACCAGCGGGGGAGGTGGTGGTGGCGGTCCTGTGCCACCAGGTATGGATACATCATGGGATGCTGTTTGGTACTCAAGTGCAAGAGTAACTGACAACGGCTGGATTGTTGAAATGCAGATTCCGTACAGCATGCTGCGCTTTACGGAGAAAGATTTACAAAGATGGGGTATTCATTTTTCCCGGCGAATTCCTCGTAATGGAGAAGAGTCGGAATGGCCTTTGATACCACGCACAGAACGTGAGAACCTGATAGCTCAGTTTGGACATTTGACAGAAATCAGGAATATAAAGCCAAGGCCCAATATACAGGTTGCTCCATATTCGTTAGGACAGCTCAATACCCGCGAAAGTGCAAGTAGTCCAGGTGAACTTGCTACTGATTATAACATGGATTTCGGTGCCGATATCAAAGTAGGTTTAGGCCCCAACGTCACTATGGATGCAACTATTAACCCTGACTTTGGTCAGGTAGAATCGGATCCTGCGGTGCTGAATTTGACAGCATTTGAGACTTTCTATGATGAACGTCGTCCATTCTTTTTGGAAGGTGCTAACATCTATGAATTTTCGGTAGGGCCGGGAGAATTACTCTACACAAGAAGGATTGGAGCAAATGATCCTATTATTGGGGCTGCCAAAGTTACCGGCCGGACTGCCGAAGGACTTTCTTTTGGTGTCTTAGGGGCCACAACCGGAGATGATTTTTCACCATCACGGAATTCCGGAGTGGCTCGGATGAGTCAACAATTGGGAGATTTTTCTAGTGCAGGAGGTATTCTAACTGGTTTTGAGGGACCAAATGTAGGGGGTGAAGGTAGGATACAAGCCTTGTCGGGCGGTACAGATTGGGATTTGCGGATGCTTGACAATCGTTACGGCATCGAAGGATTTGCCTCTTTTACTCACCGCAACTGGACGGCAGAGAACCGAAGTGCCCAAACTGGTTTTGCAGGAAAGGTTTGGATGAGAAAGCGCCAGGGGATAATCAGTGGCTTTACGGGTATCGATGTTTTTAGTGACCGGTTTAATCCAAATGATCTTGGACAACTCCGGGAAAATAATTTTATCGCCTCTCTGACTCGTATCGAATACCAAATAAATGGGGGACAGCCTTTTGGGACATTTCAACGTGCTAACGTTAATATGTTTAGTGTTCAGCAATTTTCTTACCGGGATCAATTAAATCTTGGTTTAAATCTGGAAATTGATTCCCGGTGGATGTTGGAAAGCTTTCAACAATTTGAGTTGAATACCTCTCTTGATAACATATTCGGCGGCTATGATCTATATGAAACAAGAGGTCTTGGCCCTTGGGCTCGTCCCTCCAGTGTAGAGTTCGAAACCGAGTTTGAAACGGATGATAGGCGAAGTTGGGAGGTAGAACCTGAGATTGCCTATACTTTTAGTGGCGACGGCGGACGAGCTTACAGTTTGGGATTACGTGCCAATTGGGATGCCGGAAGCTGGGTATCCCTGTCCGATAACCTGGATGGAGAATGGGAAAATAACATTTCGGCCTGGGTGTCGAACGAATCATTTAGAAATACAGGTAGTGAATGGCAAATCGGGAGCGAATCTGCATCGCCCGACCTATTAAACAATGATGACTTTATAACGTTTGATGACGATGGAAGGTTGGACACCATTTTGTCGGATGTGGATCCATTTGATACCAACCAATATTATGTTTCTGTTTTTGGTGACAGGGATACCCGCTCGCTGGATTTTACACTTCGAAGTACAATTACCTTTACTCCGGATTTGTCTTTGCAGGTATACGGCCAGCTTTTTTTGGCCCGCGGACATTTTGATAATTTTCAAATATTGCAGAATCCCGATCGTCTGGCCGATTTTGATCCCTATCCCAAACGATCGGATTTTACATTGAATAGTTTACAGTCCAATGTGGTGTTGCGGTGGGAATACCGGCCGGGGTCGACGCTCTTTTTGGTATGGACACAAGGGAGGAGTGAAAGGGAACAGCAAAATCCACTTGCACCACAGACTCCTTCCCCGTATTACAGATCTATAGGAGATCGAATAGGCGATACATTCGGTATTTTTCCCCAGAATGTTTTTCTAGCTAAAATAAAATATAATTTTCTGTACTAGGGAGTTTATCGACAACACACCTTGTTACCGGCAGCTTGGTTGATTGGGGTACCCAACTAAGGTAATAAATTATCCCTATTCCAGACGCTTTCTGGAATAGGCTTTTCAAGTTCATTACCCACGGATGAATCTGTGGGCTAAGAATATTTCCTGGAAAGCTCACTTAAGTGAGCTTTGGGTTTTCTTCTTAGCCTGATGATTCATCTTCATGCTGCTAAGATTATAGATTTTGTATCCAAAGTCCCTTAATTATCCGTGGCGAGTCCTCGTCTTTTCAACAGGTGCTTGACATCCGGCTCTTGTCCACGGTACTGCTGGTAAAGCTCCATCGCCTCCTGACTGCCGCCTTTCGAAAGAATGTATTCCCGGAATCGATCTCCATTTGGCCGTTCTAACCCGCCTTGCTCCAGCATATAAGCGAAGGCGTCGGCCGCCAGAACTTCACTCCAGATATAGGCGTAATAGTTGGCGGCATATCCTCCAGAAAAAATATGGGCAAAATAGGGCGACTTATATCTCGGAGGTACAGCTTCCATATCCAGATTATACTTTGCCAGTGCTTGTTTTTCGAATGACTGTACATCATCAGGAATAGTTTCATTTTCCAGCAGATGCCATTCCATATCCAACATTGTGGCTGCCAGATACTCCTGGGTGTCAAATCCCTGGTTGAAATCTCGTGCCTCAACTATTTTATCGAGCAGCTCCTGTGGGATCTTTTCGCCTGTTTTGTGATGAATGGCGTAATTTTCAAGCACTTCCGGCTGAATCGCCCAGTCTTCTTCAAAAGTAGAGGGGAATTCCACAAAATCCCGTGGTACAGAAGTACCGCCTTGCGAGGGATAGGTAACATCCGAAAAAAGTCCATGCAGGGCGTGTCCCATTTCGTGAAACATGGTAGTCACGTTATTAAAACTGATGAGCGCTGGTTCTCCCTCGGCTGGTTTGGGGATGTTCATAACATTCACAATCACTGGCTTTTTATTCAAAAGGTGTGACTGTGATACAAAGGAGTTCATCCATGCTCCTCCGCGTTTGGAATCGCGCTCAAAATAATCCGCATAAAACAGACCAATCTGCGAGCCATCCTCATCGTATACATCAAAAGTACGCACATCAGGATGATAAACGGGCAGATCATATCGCTCTTCAAAAGTGATTCCGAACAATTTGTTCATAGTGAAGAAAACGCCATCCTGGAGCACACGGTTGAGCTCAAAATAGGAACGCACCTCCGACTGATCGATATCATATTTTTCCTGTCGCACTTTCTCCGCATAGAAATTCCAGTCCCACGGCTTGACCTCATCTTCGATCCCATCTTTCCGCATCATTTCCTGAATGGCTTCGGCTTCCCGTTTGGTGTTTCTAATTACCGGGGGAATAAGATCCTCAAGCATGTCGAGAGCTGCCTCTGGGGTCTGTGCTGTCTGGGGATCCAGCTTATAAGCGGCGTGATTTGGATATCCCAGCAGTTTGGCCCGTTCGGCGCGTAGCTTCACCAGCTCAAGAATAAGCGGCTGATTGTCAATGCCACCATTCTCACCAATCCCGCGATAGGCAGATGCTTTCCAAACCCGCTTTCGCAGATCACGGTTGTCCAGACTTTCCAGAATTGGAACACGTGTCGTATTGGTAATTGTAAGCAGATATTGATCCTCGTGTCCACGTTCTGCAGCAGCCTCTTTTGCCGCAGCAATCCGATCGTCACTCAGTCCATCAAGCTGTTTTACATCATCAATAAGTACAGCACGTTCTTTTGTGATCTCCAGCAGATTTTCCTGGAACTCGGTTGTTAGCGTAGAGATGCGTTCATTGATCTCGCGCATACGCTGTTTTTCATCCTCGGTAAGTTGGGCACCAGCACGAATGAAATCGCGGTGTGTATCTTCGAGCAGTTTCAGCGAGGCTTCATTGAGATCCATTTCATCACGACTGTCGTAGAGCGTTTTTACGCGATCGTATAAATCAGCATTCAAGAGGATGTCATCAGAGTGAGCCGCCAGCTTAGGTGCCATCTCTTTTTGGATTTGCTGAATCTCATCATTGGTATGTGCCGAAGTGAGGTTGTAAAAGATCAGGCTTGTTCGCTGCAATAATTCTCCACTCTTTTCCATAGCTACAACCGTATTCTCAAATGTCGGCGACTCAGGATTTGCGGCTATTTCTTCGATCTCTTCAAGCTCCTGTTCCATACCTGCCTCAAAAGCAGGTCGGTAATGCTCAACATTTATAGCATCAAAATCTGGTGCTTCGAAGGGCAGAGAGCTCGGTGAAAAGAGAGGATTATTGCTCATACTGGATTGACTACTGGTTTTTTCGCAGGCTGCAAATAGCATATTACCTGCAATTATAATTATTAAGAGTGGTGGAATTTTCATGGAATAAAAATTAAAGAAGTGGATGGTAAGAAAATAGATGGTAATTATACAGATTATTGAAAGTAGAACGGCAATTATTGATATAAAATTGTTACGGTTTTCAAGAGTATGCAGTCCAGATCTAAGTTTTTAGAGACTCCATTCAATCAGCTGCGGAAGCTGCCAGCATTCAGCTATCAGAAAATTCTTGTTGGGTAGCTGGCTGGCTACAATTGACAGCTATCTTTACGCCCAACTTTTTGTGATTTAATAACACTAAATGAGCTTTTCAGATAATTACCAATAGTTAATGAAATCTATTATATTTGCTGCCTTATTTTTAAGACGGCGTTAAACGTGTTCAGCACTAGGTACACTAAACAATGACATATACTTTTTGGGATTTTCTGCAGTTGATTGGTGCACTGGGAATTTTCATCTATGGGATGAAAGTATTCAGTGATGGGCTTCAAAAAGTTGCAGGAAATAAATTACGTGCCATTCTCAAAGGAATGACCAGCACGCGCTTTCGAGGTATCCTTACGGGATTTTCTGCTACGACTATAACCCAATCCTCATCAACAACTACGGTTATGGTGGTAAGTTTTGTCAACGCCGGTCTCATTACTTTCCTCGAGTCTACCGGAGTTGTCATGGGGGCTAACATTGGTACCACAGTAACTTCATGGATTATTTCAATTTTTGGTTTTAAGATGAAGATTACTCCGGTGGCTATGATAATGATAGGGTTGTTTTTCCCTTTTATTTTCTTCGGCCGTGAAAAGTTACGTAATCTTGCCGAGTCTATGATCGGTTTCGGTATTCTGTTTATAGGGCTGGATTTTATTAAAAATGGAGTGCCCAACATCCAGGATAATCCAGAAATGTTCATGTTCCTGGATTCATTTACAGAATTCGGTTTCGCCTCTATCATAATATTTGTGATTGTCGGTACGCTCTTAACCTTGCTTACACAGTCTTCTTCCGCGGCTATGGCTATTACCCTTGTTATGCTATTCCAGGGCTGGATAGATTTTCCTATTGCAGCAGCTATGGTACTTGGAGAAAATATCGGAACTACTGTAACAGCCAATATTGCTGCAGTTGTGGGTAATGTGTATGCGAAACGGGCAGCAAGATTTCACTTTGTATTCAATATCTTTGGCGTCCTGTGGATGATGCTTCTGATAGATCCCTTCTTACTGGGTATAGATCAAATTATGGGTTACTTTGCGCCCGAGGCAGGATCGATTATGCATGCAACAAGTGAACTGGGACGAGCTAATGCCACACTTGCACTTTCGCTGTTTCACAGTACGTTTAACGTGATTAATGTGCTTCTGCTTGTTGGTTTTGTCCCCTATATCGTTCGGTTAGTGGAGAAATATCAGAAAGAAAAGAAAGACACCCAGACTCGCTTACAGTATATCTCATCCGGTATGATGTCTTCGGTCGAGCTGTCGATAGCTCAGGCTCACAAAGAGATACAGTTATTCGGCAAGCTGATTGAAAAAATGCATTTCAGCTTACAGGGACTGTTGTTTAACAAACAGAACAGGCGGGACCAGTTTCTGAAAAAAATTGAGAAGCGGGAAGGTATTACAGACAATATTGAGCTGGAAATAGCTGAATATCTGACGAAAATTTCCAGTTATAACCTTTCTGAATCTGATAGTCGCCGTATTCGCGAAATGCACAGTATGATCAATGATCTGGAACGGGTTGCAGATATCTATTTTCAGATGTCGAAAACATTTGAACGTATGCAAAAAGAAGGGAAAGAGTTACCCAAGCCTGCTATGAACAAGCTGCGTGAACTTCTTGATTTGATTCATGATTCCATTCGCAATGTGCGTAATAATCTATCCAAAGATAATGGGAAAAAGATTGATCTGGATAAATCGATAGCTATTGAAGATGCTATTGATGAATGCCGTGATGATCTGCTTGAATTCCACTACGAACAGCTTGAACAAAACAACTATTCCAATAAAGTTGGATTTGTATTTCTGGATTATATCAATCGGCTGGAAAAAATAGGAGACCATCTCTTTAATGTAAATGAGGCAATTGCAGGGAAAAAAATTAAAGCCGCTTATGAAACTGTGGTTGAAGAAAGAGGCTAGAATCTTAGCACCAATATCCAAATTCCAACATCTAATCTCTAAGTTACAATAATCCCTTCTTCAAACCAGCGCAATTTTTCCTTATCTTTGGCGACTAATAGAACGCTGATGACGTGGATTAAACAGGTTGCCGCAGATAATATCTATTTGTGAAAATCTGTTATATCAGTGTGTTCAGCGTTCCGTTACACCATAACCTATAAATATTAAGCAGTAACTGAATGAGCTCGTACAAGCCGGAAAAAATTGAATCCAAATGGCAAGAATACTGGCAGAAGAATAAGACGTTCAAAACGCCGGAAGACCATGATAAACCCAAGTATTACGTGCTGGATATGTTTCCATATCCCAGCGGATCGGGGCTGCATGTGGGACATCCGGAAGGGTATACTGCTACCGATATTCTGGCACGCTACAAGCGGATGAATGGATTTAATGTGCTTCATCCTATTGGATGGGACGCTTTTGGATTGCCGGCCGAGCAATATGCTGTCAAAACCGGTACCCATCCGCGGGATACAACCCAAAAGAATGTAAATCGCTTTCGCGAGCAACTGCAATCGCTCGGCTTTAGTTACGATTGGGATCGTGAAGTCAATACCACCGATCCAGACTATTACAAGTGGACACAATGGATTTTCCTGAAGTTGTATGAGAAGGGATTGGCATATGAAGACGATGTGCCGGTAAATTGGTGTCCCGAACTGGGAACAGTGCTGGCTAACGAAGAAGTGATCGATGGCAAAAGTGAAGTGGGAGGACACCCGGTGGTAAAGAAGCCAATGCGGCAGTGGGTTCTTAAGATTACCGAATACGCCGATCGCCTGCTTGATGGATTGGAGGATCTCGACTGGCCGGAATCCACCAAAAAGATGCAGCGCGATTGGATCGGCAAATCTATTGGTGCCGATATCGATTTTGAAGTGGTAGATCATGACGAGGGAATCCGAGTTTTCACTACACGACCCGATACTATATTCGGAGCTACATATATGGTGCTGGCGCCCGAGCACGAGCTGGTGGATAAGATTACGACTGAAGATCAGAAAGAAGCTGTAGCAGAGTATAAAGATGAGGCGGCGCGTAAATCTGATCTCGAACGGACCGAATTAAGCGATGAGAAAACGGGCGTTTTTACAGGTGCTTATGCCGAAAATCCAGCCAGTGGAGAGCCGATCCCCATCTGGGTGGCCGATTATGTATTGGTCTCATACGGTACAGGTGCCATTATGGCCGTTCCCGGACAGGATGAACGGGACTGGGAATTTGCGGAGAAGTTTGATCTGCCGATTATCCGTACGGTGCAGCCGCCTGAGGACTTCGACGGTAAGGCATACACGGGTGAAGGCAAGGCTATTAACAGCGATTTTTTGAATGGCTTGGGAGTTGAAGAAGCCAAAGAAAAAATTATAGACTGGCTGGAGCAAAATGGTCATGGGAAAAAATCAGTCAACTATAAATTGCGCGACTGGCTGTTTTCGCGTCAGCGTTACTGGGGCGAACCGTTTCCGATTATTCATGTGGATGGAGAACCGAAACCGGTAGACGAAGATGATCTGCCTGTGACACTTCCCGAGATGGATGATTTTGAGCCTACTGAAGAAGGAGAACCTCCGTTGGCCAAAGCCGAGGATTGGGTCAATACCACTGATCCGGAGACGGGCAAGCCGGCCAAACGAGAAACGAACACTATGCCGCAGTGGGCAGGATCATGTTGGTATTACCTGCGATATTGCAGTCCGGAATTTGATGAAGGTCCTGTCGATCCCGATGAAGAAAAATACTGGATGCCAGTGGATATGTATGTCGGCGGTGCCGAACACAGCGTACTTCACTTGTTGTATGCTCGTTTTTGGCATAAGGTGTTATATGACTGCGGAGTGGTATCCACGAAAGAGCCATTCCAGCGCCTGATTCACCAGGGGATGATTCTGGGAGAGGTCGAATTTACCGGCTATAAAAAGAATGGCGATTGGATATCTGCCGATATCACCGACGATTATGATAATATTGAAAGAGTAAAGCTGGATAGAGATCAGGTCGAGAAAAAAGGAGACGATTTTGTTATTAAGGGCACAGAAATTCTCGTAGATGCGAAGGCGCACAAGATGTCGAAATCGCGCGGAAATGTAGTTAATCCCGATGATATAATCGATCAGTACGGCGCGGATTCGATGCGCCTCTATGAAATGTTTATGGGGCCATTGGAGCAGGTGAAGCCCTGGAGTACCCAAGATGTGGATGGCGTGTATCGCTTCCTGGGTCGCGTATGGCGATTGATTATTGATGAAGAAAGTGGCGAGCTGAATGATTCGGTTACGGATGACGATCCCTCGAAAAAACAGCTTAAGACGCTTCATGAATGTATTCAGAAAGTGACCAACGATGTTGAGGATCTATCCTTTAACACGGCGATTTCGGCTATGATGATTTTTGTTAATGAAGCCAATAAATGGGATGAGCGGCCAATTTCAATCCTGGAGCCGTTTATAAAATTGCTGTCGCCTTTTGCGCCTCATATTTCTGAAGAATTGTGGCGTAAAATGGGCCATGAAGAAAGCATTGCCTATGCTGACTGGCCGGAGTTTAACAAAGAGTATCTTATTTCCGACACACAGATGTATCCTATTCAGGTGAACGGTACGGTAAGAGGAGAAATTCACGTCCCCCGTGAAAAAGCCAAGAACAAGGAGTATGTGCTTTCCGAGGCGAAGTCCGTTAAAAATGTGCAGAAATATTTGGATGACGGCAATCTTGTGAAAGAGATTTTTGTCCCCGAACGTATTGTAAATCTCGTGGTGAAATAGGAAAAGCCGCAGATTTACGGATGAACATAAAAAAGAGGCAGCTCAAACGACTTTCCACTGACATCATCCCGGACTTGATCCGGGATCCCGCACGGTAGTAAATCTCGGATATCAGCCTGTGATTTGATCAACGATTCTTCATCTCGTCACGATGCTCTGCGTCGTGACGAAAGAATGACAGCTGATTCCGATGCTTTGCGTCGGAACCTTTTTATTTGGACTATGATTTTATCTCGTTACGAAGCTCTTGCTTCGAAACGACTTTTTTGGATTTTTATATTCTAACGTCGGAACCTTTCCTTTTTGGACCAGAATCACTTTTTTCGATGAAAGGAAATAGAGAACTGTAGTACTAATCTTCATGCTATTATCAGCACTATTACTTTTCGTCGGCCTGTTTCTGATTGTCTACTTCTCTGAAAAGCTGGTAGAAGCTACTGTTGGTACCTCACTGGGATTCGGAATTTCCAGCTTTCTAATTAGCACGATATTTATTGGTTTTGATCCCGAGAATCTTGGATTGGGAGCGGTAGCGGCTTATGACGGTGTCACGGGAATTGCCGTGGGAACCATTATCGGATCGGCCATGGTGGCAATTGCGCTGGCCTTTGGAATTACCGCCATCATTTCGCCAATGAAATTTTCTAACGTACCTATGCAGATCCCGCTTATCCAGGTCGGAGCTGTGGTTCTTTTCGGATTACTTAGTTTCGATGGGATAGTTTCTCGCATTGATGGATTTATTTTACTGGCAGCGTATGGTCTTTCCATTTGGTACCTGTTGTATCTGGGACGACAAGGCCTGGATATCCGTCCTACAGGAGAAGCTGCGGAAGCAATGGAAGAGGGCAGGGAATTTGGTCGTTGGCAGTCAGCGGCATTATTAGCGGGCTCACTGGTGGCGATTATTATTGGCAGTGAGATGATTGTATCGTCCGCGGAAAATATCATCGGCGGACTTGGAATGTCTGAGACTGTTTTCGGTATTACAATCCTGGCGCTCTTGGTTAGTATTGAAGAGCTAGCCCGTGAACTCCCTGCAGCTTTGAAAGGTCGTTCAGAAATTACTGTAGGCAATGTTATTGGATCTGTTATAGCATTTTTTCTTTTTAATGCGGGAGTTATTGCTTTGGTTCGCCCCATCCCAATAGGAGAGGATGTCTTTAGCTTTTACCTGCCGTTGAGTCTGACCTTTGTGCTATTTATTACTTTTATGATGATACAAAAGTCAGTTCCCCGCTGGGCGGGTGTAGTTCTGGTTTTAGGGTATCTGGTATTTTTTGGATGGGGATATGTGACTTGATTACTAGAAACGTTAGGATTTAAAATGTATAGGAAGTTTTCAGGACCGTGTCATCCTGAATTCATTTCAGGATCTACTGCAAAAAATAGCTTTGATAGCAATACAAACATCAGTTGCATTAGATGCTGAAGAGATCCTGAATCTAGTTCAGGACAGGGTTCAGCATGACATGTTGAGATTACACGTTATACTCCCGACTCTTTTTCCTCATTCCCAAGCCTGTCCTTCGTAGTTTCAACGAAGTAGGGCTCCTGCTTGGGAGTGCACACAGCCTAATTCTATGAAGCAGAGCTTCAGTATGAGGAATAAATTATTCATCCACCAGCTCGCAAAGCCAGCGAACTGGTGGAGAGTTATCACCTAAAAAACTGAATATCCTCTTCGTCTTTCAGGATGGATGGTAGTTTGCCCTGTGCTTTTTGTTTCCCTTTCTTCTCAAGCCAGTTGTTGATCTGCTGCTGATCTATCGAGTGAATTTCTGGCATGCCTAATGAATCACTCTCGCGACGAATTGAATAATGTCGATTCGCTTCGCAGAGAACATCATCCAGTTGTTTTGCCATTCGATTAAGGGTATCACGGTGAATAGGATCATACATCTGAACGAACCACACATGGTGAGGTATGGATTCTTCATTCTCCAAAATGGAACCTACAGTGAATGTCCCGACTTCAATATCCATTTCTGAGGCCGTTATTTGCAGTGCCTCGTCAGCTTCATAGGCATAAAGTGCTTCACCGTAGTCATCAAGCATTTCGCTGACACGTCCCATAACTTCAATACGGGGAGGATCTGTTTGGGTAAACTGCACGATATCATTCAGAGCATAGCGCCACAATCCAGCGTTGGTACTTACCAGCATGGCATACGGTGTATTTGGCTCGACTTCCCAAAGAGGGACAGTCTTTTGAATGGTAAGAGAATCTTTATCCGGCAATGGATTTGGAATAAATTCATAAAAGATACCATTGTCGATAACAAGCTTTAAATCATTTCTCGAAAATAAATCGCTGAAAGCAAAGTACCCCTCCGAAGCACCGTAGGTTTCAATGAAATTAACATCCGTTTTTTGGAGCAATTTTTTCAAATGCGAACGATAATTGTCCAGCTTAACCCCGCCACAAACCAGAAGCTGCAGATTCGGCCAAACTTCTCCGATAGAATCAGCCCCGGTTCGTTCCAGCATTCGTTGAAAAATTGTCAGCAGCCAGCTGGGCACCGCGGTAATAACACGAATATCTTGATTTACAGCTTTCCCCAGAATAAGCTCATTTTTTTCTTTAAAACCGAGTTGCGTCAATTCACCAGTGTCCACCAACTGAAAATAAGAAAGCCACCAGGGCGCCTGCTGAGCCGTAAAAGCGCTAATTTCTCCGATCTCAAAGCCAGAATATTGCTCCATTGTTCCCGGTAAACTAATGTGCTTGCCCCAAAGCTGGAAAATGTTGGGGCGTTGGCGGAGATAGCTCCAGGTAATCATGCGCATGAATCGGCGATCCGATTGCAGACGCTCATTTGTTAACGGCAGGTGTTTGCCTTGTCCGGATGTACCGGCCGAAACGGCAAATCGTGATATATCCCCCGGCCAAAAAATATTTTTATTTCCTTTTTTTAGTTGTTCAATTTGATTAGAAATATCAGAATAATAAGAGACAGGAACTTCATCTGAAAAATCCTCATAGCGCTGTAGATTCGAGAAAGCATGCTTTTGGCCAAAAGTAGTATTCTTGGCCGATCGAATTAATTTGAAAAGTTCTACTTCCTGTTTATCTCGCAGATCCAAAATGTATAATATTTTATTACGTTAAATTTAAATCTGATCTAGCTGTAACACTCCTCAAACGGAAGGAAGATAATGCTAAGATTTGGCTGTTTAAAATAAAAAAGCCCCAATAAATTGGGGCTTCAAATCTTGATTATTGAGCAAATTTACCGCTGATCGACAGGGACCCATTGTTTATTCTTATCTCCAACGAAAAGGGCACGGGGGCGGATCAGTCGGTTATTTTCAGCTTGCTCAATATAATGTCCGGTCCATCCGGAGACGCGGCTCATAGCAAAGATGCAGGTAAACAAGTCAGGCTCGATACCCATCGAGTAATAAACCGTGGCAGAAAAGAAATCAACATTGGGATCGATATTCTTTTCTTCTTTCATAGTCTTGAGAATGGCTTCGGACCATTCGTAGAGCGTTTCATGTCCTGTTTCTTTTGAAAGCTTTTTGGACATTCCCCGTAAAATACGAGCTCGCGGATCCATCGTTTTATACACGCGGTGACCAAAGCCCATGACTTTCTCCTTCCGCTCTAATCTGCCTTTTACATAGTCAACGGGATCGGAATCTTTTTCGTCAATATCCAGCAGCATCTTCATAACCTGTTGGTTAGCTCCACCGTGCAGCGGCCCTTTGAGGGCACCAATGGCTCCTGTGATAGAAGAATACATATCAGACTCGGTAGAGCAGATAGCCCGGTTGGTGAAGGTTGATGCATTCATGCCGTGCTCGGCGTGCAGAATCAGGCAGAGATCCATTGTTTTTTCCGCCTGGTCGCCCGGCTCTTCATCGTTGAGCATGTAAAGAAAATTATAAGCAGTACTTTTGTTATTCAGAGGCTCAACAATATTTTTGCCTTTCCGACCGCGATCAAAAGCAGCAATAATGGTCGGAAACTTTGCCGTAATATTGATCGCTTTATTGATATGGAATTCTTTATCACTTTCAGCTTCAACTTCATGAAAATCTGAAAGCATAGAAACAGCCGTTCGCAGTACGGCCATCGGCTCAGCATTTTTAGAAGTGTTTTTCAAATAATTTAATACGGTATCAGGCAGTTGCCGATTCTCTTGAAGCTGTGTATTAAGCTCGTCGAGTTCTTCTTGATCTGGGAGTCGATTATGCCAAAGTAAGAAGCAAACTTCCTCAAAACTAGCATTTTCTGCCAACGTATCTATATCATAACCTGCATATATAAGCTCACCTTTCTGTCCGTCAATAAAACTTTTATTGGTGGTAAAGGCTACGATCCCTTCAAGCCCTTTATTTATGTGCGGGTATTGACTTAGGTCAATTTCAGTGTTTAAGCTCTCAGCCATTCTGAACTCCGAATTTTAATTGAATATATTCTTTTTATTGTTGATCAAATATAATATCAAACGAAGAAAAAATCAGGGATAAGTTGTTTGCACACAATCATTAATCCCGAAAAGACTTAGGAAAACATTAAAGAGGTTAACAGCGTTTACCATTTAACAAAATTTATCAACAGGATCATCAGCTAAACCGCTTCTAATCAGGCAGAACACGGTATAGATTTTGGAAGCTAACTCTTAGTTTTTGCCGAATTCCAGTGATTATCCATCCCCTGCAGGATAACATCCGAAATATTTTTATCCTTTTGCTTCAATTGCTGTTCGATGTAAAGTTTAGTTGAACAGAATTCTCAGTGAGAAAAGAATAACAGCAAACGCTCGTACTATTGCTATTTTTTATTCTTGTGATTTGATTTTACCTCCATTGATACTCTCATTGTCAGTTCCGGAAAACCAGGGGTAAAATCATTAAAAGTAGTGTCATCCCAAGGAACGAAGAGACGAGGGATCTCAACCGTGGATAAGGCTTTTGAACATGTAACACAGCTCTCATCTTTGATACACTTGAGCTCCCTCTCCCGAAGAATCGGGATGGGATGACAAACAGGTGTGGTTAGGCACAGACGTTGCTCTCAACCAAAGCAATAATTTTTACGAATTCATGAGGAATCTGCCGAGGGTCGGACAGCACAGGTATAAGGAATAGTGTGCGAAAACCGAAGGATGAATTTATGATCTCGTTCCGATGCTCTGCGTCGGAACGCCTGGATAGACGCTCTGGTCTTGATTCATGAAGCTGTATTTCAAACTGTCGGTCGACGGCCATCAAAAATCTTACCGATATTTTTTTCTCATACTTTTCAGATGGTGATCTTATTCGACTTCTGATTTCGCACTGTTCCAGTGTTTGTCCATCTCTTGCAGGTTTACGTCCGAAATATTTTTGTCTTCCTCTTTCAATTGCTGTTCGATATACTGAAAGCGCCTAATAAACTTTCGATTGGTTGAGCGCAGACTATCTTCAGCATTCAAGTCAAAAAATCTACCCAGGTTTACCAATGAAAAAAGAAGATCGCCAAACTCCTCACGACTTTTTTGTTGATCTCCTTCTTCCAGCACCTGACGAAATTCGTCCAGCTCTTCTTCCACTTTATCCAGCACCTGGCTCATTTCGGGCCAATCAAAACCTACATTTGCTGCTTTCTCCTGCATTCGCTGAGCGCGAATTAACGCAGGCAAGTGTTTGGGAATACCTTCGAGGATCGATTCTTTACCTTCCCGCAGTTTAATGTTTTCCCAGTTTTTGGCAACTTGTTCTTCGTTATCGGCAACTTCATCACCAAAAACATGCGGGTGCCGCCGAATCAGTTTCTCCTGGATAGCGTAGATTACATCTTCTATAGTAAAACGATCGCTTTCATCTGCCATATTGCTGTGGAATACCACGTGAAGCAGTAGATCGCCCAGCTCTTTTTTGAGTTCACCAACATCTTCAGTGTCAATAGCTTCAACGACTTCATAGGCTTCTTCTATGAGGTTGTCTTTGATACTCTGGTGGGTTTGTTTGCGATCCCAGGGGCATTCTTTACGAAGAATCTTTATAATCTTTACTAAATCATCAAAGCTCTTGGTGGGTTCCATTACTTTTTCAGTGATCAGTTAACAGTTATCATACTTGTTCACTCAACATACGGAAATTGTAAGGAAAGTGGACCTGCTGGATCTTACTTATGAATAGAAATTAATTAAATGCTATGGAAAATAACTTATACAAAAAAGCCTATCAATTTGCTGTTCGGATGGTCAATGCGTATCAACATTTAAGCAAAGAGAAAAAAGAATATATTCTCTCAAAGCAATTATTGAAAAGTGGAACATCTATTGGAGCAAATATGCAGAAGCCAATGGAGCAGTTTCGAAAGCTGATTTTTCTGCTAAAATCTCAATTGCTTATAAAGAAATCCTCGAAACAAAATATTGGCTGAACCTTTTGAAGGATACAGACTTCATTGCACAAAAAATGTTTGATGATGTCTATTCTGAAGCAGATGAATTGGCAAAAAATTACATATTCAATTCTTAAAACTACACGCATAAATCCACAGAAAAATTAACAGTTGATTTTACTGGCCTGCTGTTAACTGTAAACTGCCAACTGATCACTGTTTATGTTTTCTTTTTCTTCTTTTTGGCAGCAGGGAAGAGGATATTGTTCAAAATCAGGCGGTAACCCGGACTATTGGGATGCAGGCTCAAATCGGTCGGAGGATCGTTTACACGATGTGTGTAATCCTCTGGATCATGTCCGCCGTAAAATGTAAATGTACCTCTGCCATAATTGCCGTGGACATATTTAACGATATCGCGGCCGGGGCTCTCTCCAAGAATCACCGTAGACTCCTTAACCTTATCTTTTTGAAAAGCGGTAGTTTGCCCGTAAAAGCCGCGGATACTGCTTACGTGATTTTGAGTGAGCATGGTAGGCACGGGATCCCATTTAGCCGAAAATTCAAAAAGGGTAAAAAAGTCCAGCGACTTATCTATCTCTTCCAGCTCCACCGGTACATCAATATCGGCGTGCTCATATTCTGCGGGATCTTTACTGAGTGTGAAATCAGTAAAGGCAAGGGTGTTGTCGTAATCAATTTTTTGTTGTGCATTGGGATCCATAGGATCGCCGTCAAAAGGAGTGGGAGCAATGTCGACCCCCTGAGCAGCCAATGCGATATCAAAAGTATCGGTTCCCGAGCACATCGAGAACATAAAGCCACCGTTTCCTATATATTCTTTTATTTCGGCAGCTACCGCCTTTTTCTCATTGCTTACTTTATCATAGCCAAGTTCGTTGGCCATGGCTTCCATCTCCCGGACCTGCTGTATGTACCACGGCTGATTGCGTGATGAAGCCCAGAATTTACCGTATTGTCCCGTGAAATCCTCGTGATGTAAGTGCAGCCAGTCGTATTCCGATAGTTTGCCGTTAAGCACTTCCGGATCCCAAACCTTGTCATACTCTACTTCGGCATAATCCAGAGCAAGGGTGACGGCGTCATCCCAGGGAAGAGCCTGTTTGGGCGTATAAACAGCTATCTTAGGGGCTTTATCTAACTTTATGACAGCTGTATTTGTGTTTTCTTTTTCAACCTCGGCAATTATCTCTGCGGAACGCTGGCTTGAAATTACTTCTGCTTTTACATTTTTGAGCCGGGTTTCGCGAAGTAGCTCCTCCGAATATCCAGTCATAAAGCTGCCCCCGTTATAATTAAGCAGCCATTGTGCTGAATTCCCATCCTGTAAATTATTAAAGATGATACCGTATGCCTTTAAATGATTAGTCTGCGAGGCATCCATTGGTATGAGAATCTGCTGTTGCGCAAATCCGGATAAACTGAAAAAGGCGGTAAACAGTACAATCAGAAAAGTTCGGCACATCATAATTTAGGTTTGAATATTTTGTAATTCCTGAATTCGATCTCGGGCATAGGTTGAGTAAAATCCGTTGGGGAAGTTGATTACTACTTCTTCATACAAATTAACAACTTCTTCTGTACCAGTGGGAATAGAAACATCTGTATCTTTAAAAAATTGCTTGCCGGCCGTCACCGTTTCTTCACCGGATTGTGGTAGTGGCATTGCTAATTCTTCATTTGTTACGAACTGATCGGCAAGTCGGGCTTTTTCCCAGAGTAGCCGCTCATAAAGTGGAGAAGTGTCTCCTCGTTCTTTCAAAAAAGTGCTTAGCGCCCGATAGACAAAGATTGCATTGCCGGGTTCTTTGTAGGTGCTCAGTTCAAGCAGTGCCTCATCTATCAGAGGATGATATTGATCTTCCTCAAATAATGTTGCCATCGCATTCATTCCCAGCTGGTTTTTGCCCCGTGAAAAATGCTCTATAGCTTTGGCAAAAGGTTCCAGTTTGGCGCCGCTGCTGTCGGCCTGCAGACCGTTTTGGATCCAGAGGTTAAGTTTGACGGCATCATTTGCAAAATAGGATGTATTTTGACGTTTCAGGGCATTGAGCTGAATTTTGGCAAACTCATAATCTCCTGAAAAGAAATCGGAGAGTGCCAGATAATAACGCGTTTTTTCGGCCAGATTTCCGATACGCTCTTGGTTATTGCTTTTGGATAATGCGACCCGTGCCCGAGTATAATTACCATTATATAGGTGAAGCCGACCTTCAAGATAATTTTCACGTGCAATTTGCATGCTGTCATCTGACAGGGAACGGAGCTGTTCCAAATACTCTGATGCTTTGTCAGGTTTGTGCAATACATCCAGTGATAGTTCAGAAAGCGTTATCAAAACCTGAGCCATCCGCTGATAGTTGGGAGACTCTTCGCGAAGCGATTCCAGTGTTGTAAAAGCTTCCTCATAAAGTTCATTACGTTTTGTAGAAAGTCCCAGGTTATAATTTTCCAGATATTTGGCCCATTTGATATATACATTCCCGAGCTCTTCTTTCGATCGGTCCTTAAGCTGCAGTACATTTTTGTCGATATAGTACGAAAATGCCTCTTCGGCTAGTTCATATTCTTGTTCTGCAACCAGCTTCGATCCCAGATTATACAGTGAATAGGTGATTGTGGAGGATTGCTGCTCGTAATTTTTGGCTGTTGCCAGCGCTCGCTTATAGAGCTTTCTTTCAGTAAGAAGCCATATTTCGAGCTGTTGAAGCTGTTGATAACTGGGATGTGTGGAAGGCAATTCATCCAGAAAATCAGAAATCTCCAGAATTGCGATATCGTAAATATTATCATCTCTGGACTGCATCAGGTGCCGCTGCACAAAGTTCATGCGGTTGGGATCGTTCCTGACAACCTCCAAAAATTCCCGGATAGCATTTTCATATTCTCCGGCTTGCATATAGGTTTCGGCAAGTTCAGAAGTGATAACAGTAGAACCGGTTGCATTTTCCCGTAGCTGTTTATAAACCTCAACAGCACGATCATAGGCGCGTCGGTCTTTCATGGCACGTGCTACTTTAAGAGCAAGCTGCTGGTTGCCAGTGTTATTTTTCAGTAGCTGGTTCCATGTTTTATAGGCTTGTTCTTTTTCTCCGCTCGTATGATAAATTTCTCCCAAACGGATTTGAGCCTGTACTCGTAACGGGCCTCTCTCCACAGCTTCTTTTGTTATAGCGATGGCTTTCTCGTATTCCTTCATGTTCACCAGGCACTCAGTCAATTTGTTCAGAAAAATATAGGTATTGGGATTTTCCTGGTGAAGCTTGTAGAACTTTTCAAAAGCCTGTTCATACTCCTGTTGTTGAAGAAGCTGTTCAGCTCTAAAGTATTGGTCATCAAGCTGAGCCAGGGAAATCTGTGGCAATAAACCAAGTAATAAAATCCAGAGAAGATATTTTTTATAAACGTTACTCATTATGACTGGTATTGAGCTTGACCTGAGGGAAGTATTCAGGCGCAAAAGATTTCATCGTATTATAAAAGCTGTGGAGCGGAAATCCTACAACATTATAGTAGTCACCTTCGATCCGTTTCACAAAAATAGCCCCAAAATCATCCTGAATACCGTAACCACCTGCTTTATCCAGCGGACTGCCACTGGCGACATAGGTTTCAATATCTTCAATTGACAGATCACCAAATACTACCTTTGTCCGTTCCACAAATGTGGTAGTGTTAGTTACGTTCTGGGAGGAATCAACTTTGCATAGGGCAACACCGGTAAGTACGTGATGACCCCTGCCGCTTAGACGTTGCAACATCTCTCGGGCTTCATGCTGATCGGCAGGTTTTTCCAGAATCTCATCCTCAAAAACAACAATCGTATCAGCGCCAATTACCAGGGCTTCCGTACATTGCCGGGCTATATCCCGGGCCTTTCGAAGGGCAAGCTTTTGAGCGATTTCTGAAGCAGATAGTTTGGCATCAAAGGTTTCATCTACCGAACTGACCTTAACCTCAAACGGCAGATTAATTTGTTGAAGCAATTTCTTACGGCGCGGGCTTCCGGAAGCAAGTATTATTTGTAGCACGGATTGTCCATTTGGGTTTAGTATTACTTCATTGAGAAATATAAGATATCAACTTTTACAGTACATATTTAGAGTTATTCAACGCCGTTTAGTGAGAGAGTAAGTCTTTCATGAGTAGCTGTAATTATATGTTTTTTATGAAAATAAAGTTCATTTATGGGAAACATATCAGGGATAGGGCGCGTTAAAAAACAGATATTAAACAGGCATAAAATTTAGCTCTTATTTCTATGAAGATATATCTTAATTACGGTAGTTTGATTGTAATTTCCTGCCTTCTTTTCATAGGTTGCGGCGATGGAATACAAACTGACTTCTCTGAGGAGACAGATACTACAGAGGTAGCGCAGGAGAGATCACAAATTCAGCCTTATTCGGGAAATCCATACTATTGGCAGTATGATGACGAGCCGGTAGTACTTATTGGAGGAAGCTGGCAAGATAATCTTTTTAATCATCCGGATAACCTGACCGAACACCTCAACCTTTTGCAGTCAGTCGGTGGTAACTACGTTCGAAACGTAATGAGTCATCGTAACGAGGGAAATGTTTTTGCTTATGAACAGGATGAGGATGGAAATTTTGACCTTGAACAATTTAATGAAGAATACTGGCAGAGATTCGAAGATTTCCTGGATAAAACCCGGGAGCGGGATATTATAATACAGATTGAAATTTGGGCTACGTGGGATCTTTATGCTGATTCTCAAACCAGGGGCGGATGGTCGTATCATCCATATAATCCAGATAATAATAGTAATTATACTTCAGAGGAATCGGGACTCCCCGATGAGATTAATTACGAGCCCCAGCCAAACTCAACAGAACATCCTTTTTTCAGGACCCCACCCTCATTAGATAACAACGAACTGTTGCTGCGCTACCAAAAAGAATTTGTAGATAAAATTCTTTCGTACACGCTGGAATATCCCCATGTGCTTTATACCATAAATAATGAGACAGGCGAACCGGTGGAGTGGGGAGATTATTGGGCGGATTATCTGCACGATCAGGCCGCGGATGAAGGGAAAATAGTTGAAGTTTCCGACATGCGGCGTAGCAATAATCTTAAAAGTAGAGACCATACTCATATTTATGATCAGCCCCAACGATATACGTTCCTGGAACTTTCGCAAAATAATGGGGCAGCCGGACAAGAGCATTACGATGATATTATATATGCACGAGACCAGATCTCCTCGCAGCCTCGTCCCATTAACAACGTAAAAAATTACGGTGCGGCTTATAGCGGAGAAGAGGAGAGTGTAGCACGAATGGGACGTATCCTTTTTGCCGGAGGAGCAAGCGCCCGGTTTCACCGGCCGCATCCGATCGAAAATGCCGCTAAGCATACAGACAAGACTGAAATCGGGCTCGGCCTCAGTCCCCGGGCTCAGCAGATAATCGAGTCTCTTCGAATGGTGGTTGATAAGTTGAATATAGAGAAAACTGAGCCTCGGAATGACTTGCTGAACGAACGAGCTGATGACGAAGCATATCTGCTGGCAGAAACAGGTCAGCAGTACGCGATCTATTTCCCCGATGGGGGCGCGGTAACGATCGATTTATCTGACGCCGAGGGCGAATTCACACATCGTTGGATTAATCTCGATGAGGGAGAGTGGAAAGATGACGAACAGATAACAGCTGATGATACCATTGAAATTGCCACACCCGAAGAGGAGGGGCACTGGGTAGCAATCATTGCCAAAGAACAATAATATTTTGGCCGCAGATCTTCACGGATTCGAACGGATTTATTTTTATTTTAAAGGCACTTCTAATTTTCCCCTTACTAAATGGAGATAAAAAAGGGGGGGGTAAGAACTTTTAAATCCAACAGTGTGAGATTCCTTTAGAGGGTGCGACCGAGTAAATGGGGGGGCAGGGCAACAAACTCTTGGTCATTCCGAAGAATTCAGTGGTTTTCTGAGTGATGAGGAATCTCAAATAGGGGGATCGGCAGGTATTTCCCTTAATCAGAGCAGACAAGCAGTTCCGAGGGAGCTCTGCTCCCGAAGAAGAATAACACAAAAATTGATTTAAAAGAATTTGTTAGTTTCATTACAGACTGAAATGAAAGATTTGCAGATTTTTTCCGTTTATCTACTTCAATAGTTAATTACAACCTACATTCATTAAAAAAAATGTCAAAAAAACGCGGCAGACGAAGCTCGAAAAAACCGATGATTTTCAATTCGTGGAATTACAAGATCCTTGCCTTGGGATTTTTTCTTGTCATTGCCGGATTTACCGCAATGTATCTTGAGAACGAGGTCAAAGGCTTTATTTCCCTTTACATCTCTCCGATCGTCATCATGACCGGCTACATCACCGTCATCGTTGCTATTTTAAAGCACGATCAAAACTCCTCGGCAGCATCAGAATCCTGATAGCTGCAAATGGATCGTAAACTTAACTATCTGTCCCTTTTCCTGTTGGTTGTTGTATTTATTACATCAGCCAGTACATTTCAGCAGTGGTATATATTTTTGGGACTGATACTTTCGGCCGTTTTTTCTTTTTTTGCCTTTCTATTTCGATGGTTATCGCTTGATGGCATGTTTGCAGCCATCGTCGTTGGCATTTTTATTTTTGGTTTAGGCGGATGGGCGGCTGCCGGTGTCGTATTACTTTTTTTTATCTCCAGTGCTGCATTGACAAGCATCCGGCCGGATCCTGCAGATCGTTCTGCCCATAAAATCCGTAGAGATGGACATCAGGTGTGGGCCAATGGATTTTGGCTGGTGATTTGTCTGGTGCTCGCAGTTGTATTTAGCAATGAAATTTTTATGATCGGAGCTATGGCTGCCATAGCCACGGCCACGGCCGATACCTGGGGGACAGAATCCGGAAGTAGAAAACCCGACAGCACATATCTAATTACAAATCTTCAAACTGTTTCGCCCGGTACCGACGGTGGAATCAGTCTGCAGGGGACCTTGGCATCACTGACAGGGAGTGTAGTTATAGCGGGCGCATCAATTTACGTTTTTTCACTTGAATTTTATGATTTTCTTAGCATTTTCATTGCAGGCTTTTTAGGAAGCATAATTGATTCCTTTTTAGGAGCTATTTTTCAGCAAAATAATAGTTCAGTAAGTTTACTGGTTTTGGGTTATAAAATTGAAATCGACAACAATATTGTTAACAGCATTTCCACCGGAGCCGGGGCCTTACTGGCAATAATCTTAAAATTACTGATTGGATGAGTAAAGTTTGGTACAAGCGGTTACATTGGCAAATCATTATCGGGTTAGTACTTGGCTTAATTTGGGGATTAATTGCCAGCCTTACAGGCTATGCGGGTTTTACCGCTGATTATATACAGCCCATCGGTACGATCTTTATAAATCTGTTAAAGTTGATTGCTGTACCATTGGTACTTGCTTCACTGGTTGTGGGCGTTACCAGCCTTAATGATGTGGCTCAACTATCGAGAATGGGTGGTAAAACCATCGGTATCTATGTTGTAACAACGATGTTGGCTATTACGATTGGATTAACAGTCGTAAATATTATTCAACCCGGAGACTTCCTTCCTCCCGAAACACAAGAACAGCTGATGTCCGGATACCAGGAAAATATTGAGGGTTCTGCAGAATCGGCCCAGGAAGTGATAGAGCGGAGTCCTATGACTTTTCTTGTAGATATTGTGCCCGAAAACTTTTTCAACTCCGCCTCGGATAACGCCAACATGCTGCAGGTTGTATTTGTAGCGATATTGCTGGGAATCGGGCTCATTAAGATTCCATCCGAAAAAAGCAGATCACTCGTAAACTTTTTTGACTCCCTGAACGAAGTGATTATTGAGATTGTAGATCTGATTATGAAAGTAGCTCCGTACGGCGTGTTTGCGCTTATGGCTGGAGTAATTGTCGATCTGGCGGGTGATGATATAGCTCAGGCGCTGGATCTGCTCGGAGCTTTGGCCTGGTACTGTATTGCCGTGGTTATCGGATTATTTCTACACTTGACGATAGTTTATTCCGGATTATTCAAGCTTTTCAGCAAAATGAGGCTGCTGGATTTTTTCAAAGCTATTCAACCCGCTATGCTTTTGGGATTCAGTACGAGCTCAAGCTCTGCTACCTTACCTGTAACGATGGAGCGCGTTGAAAAAAATGTCGGAGTCGACGAGGAAGTATCCAGTTTTGTACTTCCGATAGGGGCCACTATTAATATGGATGGAACAAGCTTGTACCAGGCCGTGGCTGCAGTCTTTATTGCGCAGGCCCTGGGACTTGATCTGGGTATTGCCCAGCAGCTCACAATTGTGTTGACAGCAACTCTTGCCTCAGTAGGCGCGGCCGGAGTACCCGGAGCCGGTATTATTATGTTGGTTGTAGTATTAGAAGCTATTCAGGTGCCGGTAGAAGGGATAGCTCTTATTTTAGGTGTCGATCGTATACTGGATATGCTGCGAACGGCTGTTAATATTACGGGCGATGCTGCTGTTTCTGTGGCCGTTGCTCATACTGAAGGTCTGCTTGGAGAGATGCACCTGGAAGATGATTAATGGAGAAATTATTACAGTTTTTAAAAAATAATTAACATCGATTTCTTTGAAAAAAGATGTGAAATCCATTAATTAAAAAAACAGCTTCCAGGGATACCCTTAAAAAATATAGAGTATATGGGTCAAACGTTACGGAGGAGCTTTTTATATAAAACATTACTATTCACAGCATTTCTTATTGGAATTGCTTTTCAGGCAGGGTACAGCCAAACAACTCTGTCGCTTGGGGATTTAGTGGTCGTTACCGTCAATGCTGATGGTAATGAGGATGGTAACAAGACCTTTGATTTTGTTCCTCTCGTGGATTTGGAAGCAGGCACTGAAATAAAATTTACTGATGCTCCTTATATTGACTCTGATGGTGCTATTGATAATAGCGAAGGAACGGTTACCTATACAGCTCCCAATAATATAAATGCAGGAGAAATTATCACATATGAAGAAGGCAATGATGGGTTTTCTTCTTCTGGTAGTTTTGATCCTGCAAAATCTGGTGATAATATAATTGTCTATCAGGGTGATTCAGGTAATTCTACCACATTTCTTTATGGGATCGGGTGGGCCCGCGGCGACTCTTGGAATTACGCTGGTGGTACTAACAGCTCAGATATACCCCCTAATTTAACCAAAGAAGCTCACCAGATAATAGATTTGGGTACTACAGATAACTACCAATATGATGAAAGTAATGGTATAGAAGGTACTGCAAAAACTCTCCTTTCTTTAGTTGGTGACGAATCGAACTGGAATGAAGATGATGACAATGCTTTCTCTGCATTTTCTACTGATTTCACGTTAATTGATCCCCCAACCGTAGCCTTTACGCAATCTGCACTTACAGCATTCGAAGATGATGGAACAGCTACTCTAACAGTCGAATTAGTTGAATCCGCTGGGACAGCTGTTGATGTAGACGTGGTATTTCTCAACAACCCAAGTACGGCCGATAACAACGATTTTGATAACTATTCTACAGAAACCATCAGTTTTGACAGTGAAGCATCAGATGGGGATACAGAAACCGTTGCTGTTAGTATAACGGATGACAGTGATTTTGAGAGCAGCGAAAAAGCTGTCTTTCAGTTGCAGAATAATACCGAAGGGACAATCATTGAACCCCGGGATCTGACCCTTACTATTAAAGATGATGATGCCCCGGATGTGGTATTTAACGAGATAAATGCTGATCCGGGAGATGATGCTAATGGAGATGGAGATGTACATTCAGATACAGACGAATTTATAGAATGGGTGAATAATACAAATAAAGATATCGACATAAGTGGTTGGATCTATGCCGATGGCAACAGTGATAGATTTACTTTCCCAGAGGGGACTGTGATACCTGCTGGTAATGCTATAGTGTTATTTGACAATTCTGAGGATACACAACCAAAGGGTAATTTTGGTGGTGCTTTAATTTTTTCAGATGGTGAAGTTGGTTTAAATAATTCACCTGAAACACTTACTCTTAAGGATTCGGAAGGGAACGTTGTTTCAACTGCTACTTATGATAATAATGCTTCTGGCGAATCAAATGTCTTAGATCCCGAAATAACGGGGGATAGTTATGTTAAGCATTCTGAGGTATCAGATGATGGTTCTTTATCTTCCCCCGGCACAAAAGTAGACGGCACACCCTTCGGCTCAAAATTTGCCATTGGAATTCGCGGTACAGAAGGTTGGCGGATGATCTCTTCTCCGGTACAAAATGCTACCTTTAATGACTTCTTTGGCGACTTCTGGATGCAGGGGATGACAGGATCGGATGATCCGTCTGGTAACTTGACGATTGCGCATTGGTCAGAAAATGATACATCTTTTGTATCTCCTTCCGGGATGTCAAGTGATCTAACACCGGGTAAAGGATATATCGTGTACGTTTTTGAAGATGATGATTTGAATGCTTCTGGCATTCAACGAGGATTCCCAAAAATTATAAATATCGACGACGAGGAAAATGGTAGTACTGTTGATGTGACCGTTTCCGCTACTGACGGAGGAGGAGAAGCTGGTATTTCAGGGAACGAAGGCTGGAATTTGCTGGGTAATCCTTTTGGAACTGATCTTTCAGTCGGTGAGTTAATTAGTGAGCTCGAAGATGTTGATAATAGTGTTAATGCCAATGTATATGTTTGGGATCACGATGCTAACAATGGCAACGGAGATTATACAGCGCTTACAGATGGAGATCGGATCGCACCATTTCAGGCATTTTTTGTCAGGTTTACTAATGAAGTAGATGGAACGTTCTCATTTAATAAAAGTACATTAGAAGCAAATACGGGTACTGAATTTTATAAGGACAATCTGAAAGATGTCTTGGCTTTTGATCTTGAACTCCACGGAGAGGAGTTTTACGACACCTATTCGTTAGAATTCAGTGAAAACGGGACAACAGATCTGGATCGCTATGATGCCTATAAGCTCTTTTCCTTGAATCCCAATTCCATAAATTTATTTAGCGAGTACAATAATAATCGGTTGCAAAAGAATGCGCTGCCGATTAACCTGGAATCTGCAATTGAAATTCCGATCGCATTTAAGGCTAACGGGCGTTCATCTCTGACGTTTCGATGGGATAGTGAAATGCAGGATATACCTTCAGAATGGGATCTGATACTGATTGATGAAGAGACGGGCCGGGAAATTGATCTGCGAAGAGATGAGGAGTATAGCTTTAATGTCGAAAATAACGAAAAACAACAGAAACCGTCAGCATCAGACGAAAATGAACTGTTAAACAAGACAAACGGTTCACAGGATGCCCGTTTTACGTTATCCGTACGACCAAATGTTCAAAGTACGGCATCAAATGATGTACCGGAATCTGTCAAATTAAAACCGAATTATCCTAATCCGTTTAATCCGACTACGACTATTCCATATGAACTTACAGAAGAGTCGGATGTGTTATTGACGGTATGGAATATGATTGGTCAAAAAGTGGCAACACTGGTCGATGGTACTGTAGAAGCCGGAGTCCATGAAGTAAGTTGGAATGCTTCTAATATGCCCAGTGGTATGTATATTGCTCGTTTTGAAGTAAATGGAACGGTGTTTACTCGGAAGATGACTCTTATCAAATAATATATTATGGGTTATGAAGAAGCGCTTATCAAAAAACTCTTATACTTTATTCCAGTCGGTATAGTGATTGTGCTAATGTTAATGATTCCGGAACAAGTGATAGCACAACCCGGCTTGCCTGCTGCTCCTGAGCAGACACCGATTGATGGTGGTCTTGGTATCTTGGCAGTCCTTGGTGGTGCTTATGCTATTAAAAAAATCCGTGAGAATGAATAGTTTTTTCAGATTCGAACTACTTTCTCTATTTTCACTGAATCATCGGACATTGTAAACTGTTATTACACTGATTTTAAATCGCAACAAGAATTGGAGTTTTTCGCAAAATAAAAATGCAATATAAAAATATTCAGGGACTGGAAGTACCCGAGATTGGCCTCGGAACCTACAAACTACACGACAGAGAGTGTGAACGAGTTATACGAACAGCGCTCGACATCGGCTACAGGCATATTGATACAGCTCAGTTATACAAAAATGAGCGCGAAATAGGAGAAGCACTGAATGTATCCAATGTCCCCAGAGAAGACATCTTTTTGAGTACTAAAATATGGCATACTAATCTGGCGGCGGATGATGTGTTGCAAACCACTGAAGAGAGTCTGCGGCAGATGGATACCCCTTATGTTGATCTTTTGATGATCCATTGGCCTAATGACCAGTACGATTTACGTTCAACTATCGAGT
Organism: Fodinibius sp. GM108; assembly: GCF_058386985.1. Classification (NCBI taxonomy): domain Bacteria; kingdom Pseudomonadati; phylum Balneolota; class Balneolia; order Balneolales; family Balneolaceae; genus Fodinibius; species Fodinibius sp. GM108. Next base: position 413,666 of record NZ_JBYEIR010000003.1, on the reverse strand, counting down.
CGATGCTGGTTTTGCGCGATCAGGGTAAAGCCATGAATATAGGAGTCAGCAATTTTCCGCTGCACATGCTTAGAAAAGTAAAAGAAGAAATTCGTGCTCCAATCTTTTGCGATCAGGTCGAGTTTCATCCTTTTATTGACCAGCTGGATTTACTGGATTATGCAATCGAAAATGATATCATGATTACGGCTTACAGTCCGCTGGCAAAAGGAAAAGTGATGGAGAGTAAAGAGCTGCAGGAAATTGCTCGCAAATATGACAAGACACCGGCACAAATCTCCCTCCGCTGGTTGATAGAGCAGGAAAATGTGGTGGCTATCCCCAAGGCATCCAGCGAGGAACACCTTCGGGAGAACTTTGAAGTATTCGACTTCTATCTGGAGGATGAAGACTTTGTACGTATTGATGAGTTGGAGAAATCAACCCGACTTGTCAATCCCACGTTTGCACCTCGCTGGGAATAACTTTTAAAAGCTGCTACAGCTAACGTGAATAAACCTTGGCTAAAATTTTCTCATCGGACTTTCTTTTTATCCGATGATGAAAAACAGGCGGAGAGTTATCGTTTTGCTGGACTTCAGCAATTATGGTATCTCCTGTACTTGATTCTGCCAAGAAAGTGATATCCATAGTAGTAATATTGGTATCATTATTCTCCAAGCATGAGAGTGCCCACTCGATATATCGTACATTATTTACATGCTGATTGAGATCCAGGTCTGATTTTCGTACTTCAAAGGATTCAGAGTTGTCAGGTTGGGAAATATTTATATCCTCCATCTCGGTTAGAGGGAGAACATGTTCTGAATTTTCCGGAGCCATGGCTAATATTTCTTTTGGAATGCGGGTGGGACGCCGGCTCTCAATATTCAAAATGATCCAATAGCTCAGAGATTTTCCGATAATGTTATCATCAGAATCCAAAATCAGGAAATCACGGTAGGCACGAAGACCATCTCCACTCGAAGGCCAGGTCTTAATTGTTATCGTTTCTCTCCAATCGGGAAAGCGATTGATCTTAAGGAACAGCCGATGTAAAACCCACGTTAGCTCATCCTTTTGAAGATCGGTGATATCAAATTGAAGCTGTCGGGCGTGATTGCCGGCCACTTCTTGCAATAAATTACATATAGCCGGTATTGTTGCTTTATGATGGAAATTAACTTCCGAGGCCCGAATCTTAAACTCTTCCTGATATTCTATCTTGCTCACGTCACTTTGATCTGATTAAAAGTCAAAATGTACTGTTTTCTTTGGGGATCTGAAATATGAGTTGATGAAATAGACCACAGATTTACACAAATAGAAATTAATTTGATTGATCTCTTTCATCTCCCAATAATAAAAGCAATGTCATCCCGTCCCGAAAGCTTTCGGGAGAGGGATCTCCTTAAATAAGTTCGCGTAGTATCTGAAGGGCAACACTCACACGCCTGTGAACTAAAAGGTTTTTGTGCTTGCGGGAAGCTAAGTCATCAATTTTAATAATCCTGCCTATCCTGAATATCCTGGTTCAAATTACACGTACCAAAGCGGAGCTTCGGCACGAGATTAAAATTAACGAATAAAGAATTCAGATCTGCACGGATAAGGTTTTGTTTTCAATTAGAAAAAAGCACGTAGTCTTGTTCCGAATTCTGTGACTTTTTCAGATGACTGGGAAAGTAATAAGCAGTGCCATCCTTTCCGTGATCGCGAGAGGAGTCTCCTGAAAAAGTTCGCTATGTGCTCCAAAGGCTATGTCTTCGCATTAACTTCGGCAGGTATACCTTAACGTAGGAATCTGAAGAAATCCTTTATACCAATTATTAAAAAAAGCAGTGTCATACTGAGCGAAGGTCCGGAGTATACGGACCGGAGTCGAATGTATCTCCTTTACATGGCCGCGTAGGATCTAAAGGAGGAACTTTCACACGCTTTCAAACAACTTCCGGGAGATGGATTCGACTACGGTTTAAAATCAAAGCCTTCGCTCACCATGACATCAGCTTTGTTCGTATAGAATCTGAAGGTCGACACACCTGCGAACTATTTCCGGGATCCGATATTTATCTATTATCCGTTAGTTTCTCCGCGCCAAACACGATTACCCCAGAGTTTGATATCATCCAGGATCAGGTAAATAGCCGGAAGTATCACCAGCGTTACGACCGTAGAGAATGTAAGTCCACCAACAATAGCCCTTGCCATAGGGAAGTAGGGTGGACCATCGCCTCCGATCTGTGTAGTTCCGAAACAGAGCGGCAACAATCCAAGAACAGTAGTGGCAGCAGTCATCAATATAGGACGCATGCGATCCTCACCACCTTTAATGATGGCTTCGAATCGTGACATACCCGCTAGGCGAAGCTGGTGAATATGATCGATAAGCACGATACCGTTATTCACCACAATGCCCATCAGAATAAGAATCCCGATCATCGCCATAAAAGAGAACGTGGTTCCGGTAATGAAGAAGAACCAAAATACGCCAATGACTCCGAAAAATATGGATGTTATGATACTGGATGGAAACAGTACTGATTCAAACAGTGAAGCCATGACCAAATAGATCAAAAACATGGCCAAGAATATGTTGACAATCATTTCGTCCATAGCTTCCTGATCCTGCTGAAAACTGCGCCCTTGACTCCATCCGTAACCAGGGGGATAATTGATCTGATCCAGAATAGGGAATATGCGCTCTTGCGCCTCTTGCTTAGATAGATCGTCGAGATTTATAGTGATGCCGAGCGATGTCTGGCGATCTTCGCGCTGAATACTTCGGGGGCCGCGATCTATTCGATAATCGGCGATAGAAGCCAGCTTAACAGGGTCTTGACCCTCAACGCCGAGTGGTAGTTCCATCAGATCATTTATGGTTTGTCGGTCCGACTTCTGAATGGCCAGAACAACATCCGTTTCGCCCTGCTCTCCTCTGACTCTCCTCAGATTCATTCCCCGCATAGAATTGGAAACTAAACTGGCTACTTGTTGAGAAGAAATTCCGAGGTTACGGGCTCGTTCACGGTTAACAGTTACCTGTACTTCTTCGGTACCGGTTTCGGCCTCTGAGCGTACATCCGATAGTCCGGGGATATCTTCGAGGCGACGGACAACTTCATCGGCCAGATCAACCAGTACCTCTGACGATTCACCAATTACGAAAACGCGTAATTCTTCGCCGCCAGTGCGGTCCCGATACTCAAACGAGGGCTGGCCGATTGCCAGTTTCGGAAGCTCTTCTTCAATCTGTTTTTTGATCGTTTTAACATCCTTTTCAGCTTCATCATCATCCGTTAAAATGATTGTCGAAGTAGCACTATTCGGTTCGAAATAGGAGTATACCGCATCGATCTCCAGTTCCTCTTTATTGTCATAGAGATACTGTTCCACTCTGCTGACCGACTGCTCTACTCGTTCTACAGTATAAGTATCATTCAGATTATAGTGCAGACGCAATTCCCGCGATTCATTAGAGGGAAACATATCGATTGTAGTCATGCTCATTGGTATTGCTACGCTGACCAAAGTTCCCAGAATCAGAAATACCGATACGTACCGGCGCTTAAGCAGCCAGCTCAGAACGGTGGAGTATTTCTTTTGCAGTTTGGTGATAACATTTTGCTTCTCTGTCTTTTCGGGTGCTTTTATCTTTGAGGTAAGCAGCGGAATTACCGTAAGAGAGATCAGCAGTGAAGCGCTAAGCGCCAGAATAATTGTTATGGCAACGTGATAAAGCTGGATAGCGATCATGGAATCTTCGCTGATAATATTGGGTAAAAAGACAATGATGGTTGTCAGCGTACCGGCGGTTACAGCCATTCCCACCTGTTTTACACCACGTTTTGTCGCTTCCATTTTATCGTCTAATATGTTTTGGTTGCGGTGAATATTTTCTGTTACCACAACCGCATTATCAACAAGCATTCCCACAGCCAGCATCAACCCCATCATTGACAGAATGTTGAGGGAAAGATCCAGAAAATAAAGGAATCCCAGCGTAACGATAAGTGAAAAGGGTACAGCCAGTGCAACAATCAGGGTAGTGCTGATGCGCCGCAAAAACAGATATAAAATGATGATAGAGAATGCGGCTCCGAGCAGACCGGCTTTGAGCAATTCGGCCAGTGAGCTGATAATACCCGTAGCCTGATTATGCATCTCAAAGATGTTGATCCCGCGCATTTCAGCCAGCTGATTAACTTCATCAATTTCAGCAAGAACCCGATCGCCGACTTCTACGGTATTGGCACCAGATTCTTTAAATACATCCAGCCCGATTGCATATTTTTGATCCAGATGACGTCCGTAATCGCGTTCTGGTTCTCCGTATGCAACCGTAGCTATATCTTTTAATTGAAGGTGATCGGGACCAATTACCAGGTTTGCAAATTCTGCGGGATTCGTTATTTCTCCTGTCGGACGCACAAGGTATCGCTTTCCGGCATCTTCAATTTTTCCGGCCGTTACAGAAAAGTTACTTCTTCGTAGTTTTTCGGCCAGGTCATTAAGATTCACGTTGTGCGCCTCTAGCCGTTCTGGGATAAGCTCGATCCGAATCTGTTTTTGCTCTACGCCGTAAAGATCAACTTTTGCAACACCATTGATACGCTCAATACGCTGCTTGAGATTCCGGTTCAATAGTTCGTAGGCATTCGAAAGATCCCGCTCGCTGGATATCCGCAAATTCATCATCGGATTATCCTGCGCGGAGAACTTATTGATGTTGAAGCGCTCCATATCATCCGGCAATTGATTACGAATACCGTCGATTTTTTCTTTCAGCTCCATAGCCTTCAGGCTGATATCGGAGCCCATTTGAAATCTTACAAAAATACCCGCTTGATTTTCGCTTGAGGTAGAACTTATTTGCTCAATTCCGCTAATGGTTGCTATCGCTTCTTCGATAGGGCGTGTAATATTTCGCTCAACCTCTTCTGGTGTGGAGTTTTCATAAGGTACAGAAATATATGCACCGGGGAATGAGATATCGGGAAAGTATTCCAGCGGCACCATTCGGCTGGCGATAATCCCTATAACCACAAAACTGATAAATACCATCATTGTAGTTACCGGACGACGAAGAGAAAGATCAGTAAAGTTCATAGTTATTATCCCTCCGTATTTTGTGATTCATTTGCCACTGTCGGTTTGTTGTATACTTTGCGATCCATAATGGCGTACATTGTGGGAATCACAATTAACGTGAGCAGTGTAGAAACGAGCAGTCCTGCAATAACCGTTATCGCCATAGGGGCGCGTAATTCGGCACCGTCGCCGATCCCGATAGCAAGTGGAAGAAGTCCCAGTCCCGTAGTGAGAGTAGTCATAATAATGGGACGCAACCGGGACTTTCCGCCCTCAAGGATAGCTTTAATTTTGTTCATGCCTCGCTGTCGATACTGATTGATCAGATCTATCAGAACGATAGCGTTATTCACCACAATACCAGCCAGCAGTATTAATCCAATAAATACCACCACGCTGATTGTAGATCCGGTAATCCATAAACCAAGAATAGCACCGACTAAAGCCAGCGGAATAGTAAACAAGATGATAAACGGATGCAGAAGCGACTCAAACTGAGAAGCCATCACCAGATAAACCAGGAATACGGCTAAAGAAAGGGCAAAGAGGAGGGATCTGAATGAAGCGGCCATCTCTTCATTTTGACCTGTTACTTGTGCCTGAACTCCTGTCGGCATTACGGTTTGGTTAATGATATCCTGGATCTCTTCGGCAGCAGTCCCGAGGTCACCATAATTCAAATTAGCTGATACAATAGCCACTCGTTGCTGTGCCACGCGGCGTATTTCACTGGGCCCGTTGGCTTCCTTAATATTGGCAATACTCGAAAGTGGTACCGGAGAATCACTGTTGGGATTGACAATCAGGTTTCGAATATCGGAGATCGAAGAACGGTCCTCTTTTTTAGCACGAACCATCACGTCGATCTTTTGGTCTCTCCATGAATATCGGGTTGCCACATCACCGCGAACTTTACTTACTACAAGATCTGCTACTTCATGTACTTGCAGACCAAGTGCTGCTGCTTTGGGCCTGTCAAACGTGACCTGAATCTCCGGATTTCCTTGCTCCATAGTTGATTTGACATCCGTAAATCGATCATTGGACGCGACCTCGTACAGGATTTTATCGCTTACTTTTTTAAGTTCATCCAAGTCATATCCTGAAATTTCAATCTCAACGGGAGTTTTGAAGGTAAAGAGAGCTGGACGAGAAAACTTATATTCCAGTCCGGGAACACGTTGCAAGTCTGTACGTAACTCATCCATCGAGCTTTCTTCAAGGGCACGATCAGCCCCGCCAGTGAGTCTCACACTAAGTTCCCCCCAGTTTTCACCGCCCTGATTGGGATTCGCATCCATCTTATTTCCGGTTCCCGCAACAGCAAATGTTGAATTGATAGCTCCAACATCTTGTGCAGCTCTTTGTACACGTTGCAGAGCACGATCAGTTTGTTCAATAGGCGTACCCGGTGGCATATTAAATTCCACATTGAATTCGCCTTGTGACAGTGAAGGGATAAGTTCCATACCCAACTGCGGGACGAGCATGAGCGATCCCACGAGGCACAAAAAGGCTACAGTTATCACTGTAAACCGGTGGCGAAGCGCCCATCGTAAATAGTCAGGGTACTTATCTTCGAGCGCAGTAAAACCTTTATTGAATCCGTTTAATAGAGGATTTAACAGGTACATTATCCCGTTCCCAATTTTTTTGACGGATTTTTTAAATATTCCTATAAAAAAGGAGGGAACCGTTTCAAAGAGGAAGATGCGTGATTTTCGCATTCCTCGACCTATTTTCGTACGGGGTTCTCGTAACTCCGGATTTTTAATTTCAGGTTTCTTCCTTCCCGCCAGCGATGAGAGCATGGGAATTAATGTAATAGCAACAACCAGCGATGCAAGCAGAGAAAAGGTAACTGTAAGAGCCTGATCGCGGAAAAGCTGTCCCGCAATTCCATGTACAAATACGAGCGGAAAGAAAACTGCTATAGTTGTTAGTGTAGAGGCTACCACAGCCATACCTACTTCTCCGGCACCGTCTTTGGCAGCCTGGATAGGATTTTTGCCCATCTCGCGGTGCCGTGATATATTTTCAAGCACTACAATGGAGTTATCAACAAGCAGACCAATTCCCAATGCGATACCACCCAGCGACATAATATTAAGCGTAATATCATTGCCGTACATCAGGTTAAATGTTGCTATGACCGATACGGGAATAGACAGCGAGATAATGACCGTAGCCCAGAAATTTCGGAGAAATAGGAACAGAATAATAATAGCTAAAATACCGCCAATAATTGCCGCGTCTACCACTTCGCTTACAGCAGATGAAATGAAGGTTGACTGATCATAAACCATTGTCATAGCCATTCCATCCGGGAGCCGCTCAGAGATATTATCCATTTGTGCTTTTACATTCTCAGCCACCTTCACCGTATTGGCGTCGCCTTCTTTGTAGATTGCTATTTCGACAGCTTCCTGACCGTTAAGACGGGTAATGGCTTCCCGCTCTTTGTATCCTTGGTTGATATCCGCAAGATCTTTCAAGTACACAGGATTTCCACCTTCAGTGGTAATAACTACATTCCTGATATTATCCACATTTTGGAACTGATTGAGAGTACGCACCAGATATTGCTGGGTACCTTCTTTTAATCTACCACCTGAGAGGTTAACATTTTCTGCCTCAAGAACCTGCGTAATTCGTTCAACAGGAATTCCCAAATGTGAAAGTCGATCCTGATCAATTGCAACCTCAATTTCTTCTTCCAGTCCCCCGCTTATTTTTATAGATGCAACACCGCCGGCCGATTGCAGATCCTTTTTGATCTGTTCATCAGCATGACGCCGAAGTCTTTTCAGCTTATTGATTTGGGAATCGGAACTCAGCTGCTCCTGATAATTCGCAAAATCTACATCGGTCTCATCGGCTTTTTCATCTTCAATAAAAAATGCGTATCGCATGATAGGGTCGAGCGTAGGATCAAAACGCAATATAACGGGGCGCTCAACTTCAAGAGGAAGCTGGAGCGCATCAAGTTTTTCTCGCACATCAATACTGGCAAAATCCATATCGGTGCCCCATGCAAACTCAAGGGTAACATCAGATTGCCCGGGCCGTGATATCGAGCTTACCTGTTGTACATTTTTTACAACACCGAGTGCTTCTTCTATAGGCTTACTAACCAGATTTTCGACCTCGGCAGGTGCGGCTCCCTCAAATTCAGTTCGAACGGTAAGTGTTGGATAGCTGAGTTCAGGCAGCAGATTAATATTCAGCCTGCTCAGCGACACAAAGCCAAAGAGAATAATCCCAATGGTAAACATAGCTATTGTCACCTTGCGGCGGATGGAAAAGTCGATCAATTTCATGGTATTGTATCCCTGTTAGAATGTGAAACCTGATTTAGAATGATACAACTTCGACCAGTGCACTATCCTGAAGACTGCTCTGGCCAATAGTTACTACTGTATCAGCAGGACTGAGTCCCTCCAAAACTTCGATATTATTTCCATTCTCATATCCAGTATTAATGGTTTTGCGGAAAGCCTGGTTGTTGTTGATCACATAGACGCTGCTTGACCCATCTTCGCTTATGACAGCATTTTTAGGTATCGTCAGTACATTATGGTGGGTGTCATAAACAATGCGAATGCGCCCAAACATACCGGGTTTTAGCTGTTGCGTCTCATCCCTAACGGCTACGGTAACTTTGAAGGTGCCGGTTTCCGGATTTACTGTAGGACTAATTCGCAATACTTCACCTTCAAATGTCTGGTTGCTTATAGCATCTACCCTGATAATTGCTTGCTGCCCCTTTTTGATTTTATACATCTCATGTTCCGGCACTTTTAACACCGCGAGAATGGGGTCAAAATCCGTAATCTCAAAAACCTCTTGATCACTATTAATCATATTACCCACTTTGATTAGTCGTTCAGATACTACCCCGCTTATCGGTGCCCGAATTTGTGAATTCCTAATCTTCAGTCGAGCTAATTCATACTCGGACTCTTGGGCCTGGTATTCGTACTTTGCATTTTCAAACTCCTGAGCACTGATCAGATTTTTGTTATAGAGCTCCTCTTTTCGATTGAGTTCATTCAGGAGGCGATCCATAGTAGCCTTAGCGCGTTCTGCCTCAAGTTCGAGCTGCTCATCTTCAAGTTGAGCAAGAACATCTCCTTTTTCTACATAATCACCTTCTTCTACATGCAGCTCACTGACGATTCCCCGTACTTTAGAAACCACCATGGCTTCTTCCTTAGCTTCAAGTGTTGTTGTGGTCGAATAATAAGCTGAAACATCACCACTTTGAGCAGTAGCGATTTCAACGGGAATAGCAGCTGTCGAATCTTCATCACTTAAATTTTTTGATTGAGATTCTGTACCGCATGACGAGAGAAAAGCTGTAGAAACTCCAATTATCCCTAGAAGCATCCATTTCATAAAATATTTCATAGCAAGAACCCGCTTTTCAAATTTCGGATTAAAAATTATTTGTTTCTCATTACGTCCGAATCTCAAAAAAGGTTACACGATTTTTTAGGGGGGAGTTAAATTGTTGTTAAGAGTAAGGTAGCAGGGTGATTGCAGGTGGCAAGTAGATAGAGTGGGGGGGGGCGGTAATGGTAGGCAGAAAGTAGTTGGCGGTAGACAGGTTTCGGTTTTTGCAGTTCATTTAAAAGAAGAGTCGTTCCACACCTCTGGTGCGGAACGTAAATGATTAGTTGCATAGAATACCCGTTTTCTACTCATTACAAAGCTCCAGCTATGTAACGCTAAAGATGATTGCTTTTCAAATGTCGTATTAGCTCTGTCTTCTGATAAAGCCAAAGCAGAGTTCATCCCAGGCAGGAGCTTTGGGATTGAGATGATGTGTGGAAGCAAAGTTTAATACGGACGTCCGACGAGGTTTTGGGCAGATGGAAAAAGCCCTTTCACTGCTTGGCTGTACAATTCCAGGGGGACGAGATGTTTTGAATCAATTCTTTCCCACGGATGAATCGGTGGGCTAAGAACATTCTGTAAAAGCTCACTTTAAGTGAGCTTCGGGTTTTTTTTCTTAGCCTGATGATTTATCTTCAGGCTAAGGGCCAACAGAAGAGTAATGAGTTGATTTTAGGCGGTTTTCATGACCCTTTTTATGAAGACAGAAGAATTACTGTTTTACCAACTGCTCATTGCCTACAGCCATATGCTAATTATTATTTCAAAAACATTTCAGGATGTCGGGTGTGGAAATCAGTCGCCTCTTGGTACTTTTGAGCTACCCCCATCAGCGTCCCCTCGTCGAAAAGATCGCCCATGAAAGTTATGCTGGTTGGTTGTCCTTCATCCGTAAAACCATTGGGCACAATAACAGACGGATGTCCCGTTAGATTTGTAAGCAACAGATTATTTCCGCCGTAGGTGGGAGAGACATATACGTCAATATCTTGCATCAGAGAGTCCATTTTTTGAATAAGTTGCTGTCGCGCACGATTCGCCTGAATGTATTCCACGGCCGGAATAAACCGGGAGGCCCGAAAGATATTCGGCCATGCGGCAGTGCTCTGACGAACCATCTCATCATCTTTGTCGGTAAGTGTAAGTTGGTCAAAAGCCGCAGCTCCCTCGGCCGTTAAGATAAATCGAAGTGCTCCGATAGGATAATCGGGCAGTTCTATAGGAATTAAATCCGCTCCTAATTCCTCAAGTTTTGCAAGAGTAAGGCTGTCACGCTTGTTGTTGTAATTATCTTCTCCAAAAGCAGATTCTACATATCCTATTTTTAGTTCGCTTAAATTGACATTCGATTTATGGTTGAAGGGTAAATCAATTACTGTTTGATCTTTGCCGTCAGGGCCATGTATAGCATCGAACACCATAGCGGCGTCTTCGACTGAGCGGGTGATCGGACCAACTTTATCCATGCTCCAGCTCAGAGCCATTCCACCATGACGGCTTACGCGCCCGAATGTAGGACGAAGACCGGTAGTGCCGGTTCGGTTTGAGGGAGAGATGATAGATCCCAGCGTTTCGGTACCGATAGCGAAGGGGAATAAACCTGCTGAAGTGCCGGCGGCCGAGCCAGCCGATGAACCACTCGATCCCTGTTCCAGGTTCCATGGGTTGCGCGTTGTACCGCCGAACCAGACATCCCCATAGGCCAGAGCACCAAGGGTCGTTTTAGCAATAAGTACCGCACCGGCCTCTTCGAGTTTTCTTGCTACAGTTGCTGTCTGATCAATGGTTTGATCTTTATAAGGTACGGCTCCCCATGTTGTTTTGTATTCTTCAACGGCAAAAAGATCCTTGAGTCCGTAGGGGATACCGTGCAATGGACCACGATAATTTCCTTGATCTAATTCTTTATCCATTTTTTCTGCCTGCTCCAGTGCCAGTTGTTCAGTCACTGTTACAATTGCTTCAAGGGTATCGCCGTATTGTGCAATGCGATCCAGAAAAAACTCAGTAAGTTCTACCGACGTAATTTTTTGTTGCTGGATGAGTGAAGCCAGTTCCTTGATGGAATAAAAAGCCAGACCCGCTCTATTTTCAGGCAAAGATATATCATCAGGAATGTTCCAGTCGGCGGGACGCTCAGTCTTGTCGAATGTTCTTCCAGGAGGAGTGGGATTAAAATTGAGGGCAGGAGGGACATCATTGCTTAACTCCAGGTTTCGGATCTCTTTATAAGAAGCTCTGTTATTCTCCAGATCAGATATCATGGAATCGCGTTCGGCTTCTGTAAATTCAATCCCGATAATTTTTGAAGCTTCTTGAATTACCTGTGGCGTGATTTCATCATTTAGCAGATGAATAGATGTGAAGGCGAGCAAGAATCCCAAAAATAATCCCAAAAGCAGGGTGCCAGTACGATTTTCCATAAAATATATTTTGTTTAAAAAGAAGATGGTAATATAAAAAAAGCTTGTTTTATAAATGGAAGGTGATTGTGCTTATTAAGAATTGCAATCCACTGTCATTATACGATATTAATGTAAATGTATAGGTGAAAAATTACGATCTGGCGGCTGAATCCCCCAGCTCTAATTTTCTCCTAATGAGACTTGAGGAGTACTACCAGTTGCACCAGGATAAGCTATAAATAGCGCGGGAATTAATTCCCGCGCTAGCAATTTGATGGAATCTACTCATCCTTTTTTATGGATGAATAGACATTAGCTTCTAACCGTTCAGACCATTATTTTCTGTTTCAACATATTTTTAACGTACTGATTCGATAGCGGTCTGTATTCTGTTATTCGGAATGCGGTTAAAAGGGAATCCGGTGATCCTCAATATTTTTTGAGATTGGGAAAGTCCGGAGCAGTCCCCGCTGCTGTAAGCTCTATCAACTTTTGATCCTTCAAAACCACTGTTCATTCTTATTTGGTCGGATGGACGGGAAGGTTGTCAAAAGTGGAGCAAGCCAGAAGACCTGCCGGTATTGATGACGGAAAAAGCTTTCGGGAGAAAAGCTGTATCCATGACTCGCTTATATTCTTACTATCCCTGTCTATCTATATTTTTATCGGGACTTTTGATCCTTTTTTTTACATCAGCATGTCAGCCGGAGCATCGTTCAGATCAAAACCGATCTGCAGCCACAGTCGATTCGGTTCACTTCCCTCACAAAGCAGAGGCTGAATATGCCAAAGGATTTCGAATCAGCTATCACAAAAATTATAAGCTCTTGGAGATCATACAGCCGTTTCAGGATCAGACAGATACCCTGCGCTATTCGTTGGTACCCAGCGAGATAGCTGATGAGATTCAAGTAGAAGATACAGAGGAGATTCCTATCCCTGTAGAAAGTTTGTTGGCTACTTCAACTACGCATATCGGACTCGCAGATATGCTCGAATCCACGGATATCATTACCGGGATGGCCAGTGCCGGTTACGTGTATAATGAAAAGATACGCCGGGGCTTAGATGAGGGAGAGATAGTAAGCCTTCCACAGGGTGAGCTTAACAAAGAGGAAGTGCTTTCACTGGGTCCTGATCTTTTGATGATATCAGGAGGAGAATCATCGCAGTTTGATAATTTAAAAGTACTTATCGATTCGGATATCAATGTAATGGTGAACTCGGAGTGGTTGGAGACAACACCACTTGGAAAGGCTGAATGGGTGAAAGTACTGGCCGCTTTGCTGAATAAGGAAAAGCTTGCCAATCAAAAGTTTAACGCTGTGGCTGAAGAATATAATCGGCTCAAGGCCAGGGTTGATACGGTGGATGAAAAACCGCTGGTAATTAATAATATACCCTATAAGGGAGCGTGGTTTGTGCCGGGGGGTAATAGTTATACAGCGCAGTTCTTGAAAGATGCCGGTGCCGATTATCCTTGGTTTGATTCGAACGAAACGGGCGGACTTCGAAAAGATTTTGAAGTTGTTTATGAAATCGGACTTGAGGCGGATATATGGCTCAATCCGGGAACGGCCAAAAGCAAGTCAGATATTTTGGCCAAGGATTCTCGGTTCCAGGAATTTAATCCCTATAAAACGGGTGAAATTTACAATAATAACAGACGCACCAATGAGAACGGGGGTAATGATTATTGGGAATCGGGTGTGGTGCATCCGGAGATATTGTTGGCAGATTACATCAAGATATTTCATCCGGAGATAATGCCCGATCACTCGCTGTATTATTATCAGAAAATTGACTAATGGCCGAACAATCCAAGCAATATAGCACCGGCATGCGTCCGCTGTACTTTTTCCTGCTCATCGGCGGTGTGATTGTGCTGTTTCTGCTAAATCTGGCTCTGGGATCGGTGGATATTCCACTCAATGATATTGTTCAGGTTTTGATGGGCGGAGAGGCAGAGCGAGGTTCCTGGCAAAAAATTGTGATTAATATCCGCATACCCCGGGCGGTAACCGCTATCTTGGCCGGCAGTGCATTGTCAGTGAGCGGGCTGTTAATGCAGACGCTGTTTCGCAATCCGCTGGCGGGTCCGTCAGTGCTGGGGATTACTGCGGGTGCTAGCCTTGGCGTTGCCATCGTGATGTTAGCTGCCGGTACCATTACCAGCATATTTGCCATCCAGCAGCTTTCGGCGATGGGCAGCTGGCTGATTGTGATTGCGGCAAGTCTCGGATCGGCGGCCGTGCTACTGCTCATCTTGCTGATCTCCATCAAAGTACGGGATAATGTGACGCTGCTTATCATTGGACTGATGATCGGTAATCTTACCATCGCGCTTGTGAGTATTTGGCAGTATTTTAGTCAGCCCGAGCAGATACAGGACTACCTGATATGGACTTTCGGCAGCCTCAGCGGTGTGCCGCTCAGCCAACTATGGATTTTGGCAATAGTAGCTATTGTGGGCACGGTTATCGCTTTTGTGCTTGTGAAGCCGCTAAACGGGTTGCTGCTCGGGGAGAATTACGCTCGAAGTATGGGGCTTTCCGTTTTTTCGGCACGTATCTGGATTATTGTAGCTACAAGTATTCTGGCCGGCGGCATAACCGCTTTTTGTGGCCCCATCGGTTTTGTAGGGATCGCCGTGCCGCACCTGACGCGATCGCTCCTCGGAACCAACGAGCACCGCGTTCTTATTCCCGGCACGTTGCTCATGGGAGCATTGCTGCTACTTGCTTGCGATATCATTGCGCAAGTTCCCGGTACGACGACAACACTGCCGATAAGCGCCGTCACCTCCATGATTGGTTCGCCGGTGGTTATCTGGGTGATCATTCAACGCAAAAATCTGCAGGCATCATTTTGATGGATAATACGTCGATCATATCGACCAATAATTTGGAGATAGGATTTCCTGCCCGCAGCGGAATGAAGTCTGCTACCGTTGTGGCATCAAATATCGATGTGGCACTAAATGGTGGTGAAATTGTATGTTTGCTGGGTCCGAACGGCTCGGGAAAATCGACCCTCATCCGTACGCTTTCGAATTTGCATGCTCCCCTGGGTGGAAACATCCAATTGGATGGAGAAAACCTGAATCAGTTTTCGAACAAGCAGATCGCGCAAAAGATCAGCACGGTTTTAACCGATCGGTTGACAATTGGAAATTTAAGTGTTTATGAGCTGGTCGCCTTTGGGCGTTCTCCATATACAGGCTGGTTTGGTTCTCTGACAAAACAGGATGAAGAAATAGTTAAGTGGGCAATTGAATCGACCGGGATTGAGCAGTTTGTAGAGCGAGATGTGCTTCGCCTCAGCGACGGTGAGCGACAAAAGGTGATGATTGCACGGGCACTGGCGCAGAATACGTCTACGATTTTACTGGATGAGCCAACGGCCCACCTGGATCTGCCGAATCGGGTAGAAATCATTAGGTTGCTGCGAAAGCTTGCACACGATACGCAAAAAGGAATTTTGCTTTCGACACATGAGTTGGATTTGGCACTGAAGGCCGCCGATACGCTGTGGCTCATTAATCGAAAAGGGGAGGTAACTACCGGTACCCCCGAAGACTTGGTGCTGGATGGGACGTTCGAGTCGGTATTTGAGCGTGATAGTTTTGACTTCGATCGGAGTACCGGCTCATTTAAGCTGCATCAACCAACGAAAGCCCCAATCTATCTTACCGGTGATACCGTAGGTGTATTTTGGACGCGTCGGGCTCTCGAACGGGAAGGGCACAGGGTTACGGAATCCAATGGGACAGATCTGCAAATTGATACGCAATATATAGGTGATCATTTTGAATGGAAGGTTACAAATGGCGATGTAGATTTTTCTTGCACTTCTATTAAAGAATTGATCGGATTTCTTCGTAAGAATGTCGCGACAAGAGAATCAGTAGATTAAATGATCTAGAGCTTTCAATAAATCTTATCTACATCTTATATAACATTTAAATTTCAAAGCTTGATAAAGCCTTGTTTGTACTCATGTGAGGAAATCGAAGGGAGTTCAGGACCAGCGGCTGAAAACCCAACAACTTAATGTCTATGGTAAATTATTTGGCCTCCCTTTTGTCTTGATACAAAAGGGACTAAAAAATCAAGGCTGAAGAATTGTGTACACCGCTTCAGCCTACAGGATGCGCGGATTTTGATGGTCCTTTTCCTTGAGTACATGATTATGAGATAGTTACCGGTATAAAATCCACACCCGCATCCTTTTTCTTCAGCACACAATTCTTAGGCCGGGCTAAAAACCGTAAATCAGAAACACAAAATGCACCTGACTTCTAATTAACTTATCTAGGTGAGGTGTGGAAAGGGCGATGGGACGGAGCGTTCAGAAATAAATGGGGAACGACGTGCCAATAACAACGAAGGTTCCGAAGCATGAGAAAACGTTGAGATTTCAGAAAGTAAAACATCTACATTTATTTCCGCTCCGGACGAGCCCGTGCGCCGAGACTCCGAGTGATTCGGAGTGAGTTTTACTGCACCTTTTGCCTGTCCCGAACTTTTTCGGGGCTCATTAAAAAGGTGCAAAAGAAAGAGTCCATGATAGACAGAACAACATTTACAATTCTTTAGTCATCGAAGTCTTTGAATAGTTTTCCTAGTGCTTTCTCAACCTAGTTTTACTGGTTCCGACTGGAGGTCGACGGTATATTATGGCGAAGTATTTCCCATAAAAACCTGTGGTCATCCGTTCAATCAGCCTTATCCGCGTCCAACTACCGCATGCTAAAAAATCATACTCTGCCATTTTGATTTAATAATAACTCCGCCTATTTTCGGGGCGTGCATAGGTTCCGCCAGCTGGCGGATTAAAACGGGAATCCGGTGCCTCATTCTTCAAAATTTTAAAGAGTGAGAATTCCGGAGCATTCCCCGATGCTGTGAGTTCCAATAACTTTTGATCTTTCTTTAACCACTGTTCCAAAAGCGGGACGGGAAGGTCGTCAAAAGCGGGACAAGCCAGAAGACCTGCCAATGCACAGCATTCGTAGCTTTCGGGAGAAAAGCGAAGAATAAATATAGTTCCTGTACCAGGACATATTTATCCCTTCCATTTTTGATGTCCCAAAGGTACGAATGATGAATAAATCATCATTTGTAACCTAAATATTCACAACATGAAACTTATCAAATCAACTCTTTCAGGGTTATTAGCTCTAGTAGCTTTTCTTTGGATCTGTTCACCTGTATATGCTCAACAAAGTGATTTTACTGTAGATACAACCATTTATGAGATGGATGAGATAATTATAAGTGCCAGTAAATATGAGCAGTCGCCGGAGTCGGTCGGGCGAAACATTACCGTCATTTCTCAAGAAGAAATTGAAAATTCTATTTATAACAATGTGAGTGAACTGTTGCATCAGCAGCAAAGCATTCACATGGTTGGTGCAGACCAAACACCTGGTTCTCTTCAGCAGGGTTTTATCCGGAATGCTAACTCCAACCACTCTATTGTCATGATTGACGGTGTGCGTATCAGTGATCCCTCCACGACAGGTAACGGTTTCGATCTTTCCGAGCTATCTCTTGCCGGTATTCAGCGGATTGAAATTGTCCGGGGTTCCCACAGTACTATTTACGGATCTTCGGCAATTGGTGGTGTTGTCAATATTATTACAGAGGGTAAAGGAGCCGAAGGTTTGAATGTAAATATTGGAACTGAACATGGTGTCTTTGGTGAAGATACATATGCGACAAATAACAGTCTTTCAACAAACTATACCTCAGAATCAGGTATGTATGCCAACTTTGGAGTGGATCAGCGATACACGAATGGCATAGATGCGACGGTTGATACAACCGCAGGCGGTGGTTTTAATCCCCAAGACGAAGATGGATTTCGGAAGTTTGACCTGTACGGAAAGTTAGGATACAGCAGTTCAGGTTTCGATATTTATGGCTCGTACCGACGTGCCGATCAGCGAGTTGAACTTGATCAGGGTGCTTTTGAAGATGATGATAACGCCCGGCAAAACTACGACCGTGATCTGTTCAACTATGGCATTAGCACAGAACTCAGCGATCAAATTGCGCTTGATTTTGAAGGAGCATATTCAACCCTGAATCGGGATTTTGTTAATGATTCATCGATTGTTGATGAGCAGGGTAACTACGACGGTACGTATACTGAAACTATTGGAGATGGTACCCTTTTGGAAAATAAACTGTCGGGTGTTTTTTCCGTTGATGAGGCCAGAATTGTTGTTGGACTTGAAAACAGCCAGCAGACGATGAACTCTCGCAGTTACACATACAGCAGAAGTCAGTTTGGAGTATTTGAATCGACTACCGATCTCGATTCATTGGATCTGAAAGAGACGATCAACAGCATTTTCTTGCATTCTGATTTAAACGGTACGCTGCTGGATGAAAGTCTCAATGCTTTTTCTTTGGTATTAGGAGGCCGGTATGCAAGCCACAACAGGTTTGGGTCTCATGTTACATATGAAATGAATCCGCGAGTACAGCTATCTTCTTCGGCTATGATTTACGGAGCAATAACAACGGGTTTTAATGCCCCTTCGCTATACCAGCTACATTCGCCAGATCAGGCATTTAATGCCTATACTAACCGAGGGAATGATGAGCTAAATCCTGAGGAGTCAATTTCTTACGAGCTGGGATGGAAACAGAACATCAACAATTCGGTTCGTTTTGAATTTTCATTGTTCAGAACTGATGTTGAAAATGTAATTGAATACGTGTACCTCTGGAATGGAGATAAGTCAGTTTCTGGTCTTAATGGCCAAGATTATCTGGGTGATACTTATATCAATATAGCCGAACAGCAAGTTAACGGAATAGAACTTGGCGTTAATGTTCAGGCTATTTCTAATCTTTCCATATCCGGTAATCTAAGCTATACTAATTCCGAAAGTACTTTTGAACCCGGTGATATTGATGAGTCCTATACCGGTGGAAATCATGTACAGATTTTTGAAAGTGGTGTCTTTGTGGATGAGGAGCAGCAGGTTGATGGTCTTACTCGACGTCCCAGCGTTTCTGCCAATGTACAGATAGATTATCTGCCAGGTACCAATTGGAAGGTTGGACTTTCATCTCAATTTGTTGGCAATCGCGATGATATATTTTATAGTGCGGATCTTGGCCCTTATGGCGCGCTTGACCGATCAGAATTGAGTAACTATAACGTGACGGATGTGAGCCTGCAATATCGTGTCAATCGAAATATCAGGCTAATGGCGAAGATTAAAAATGTATTTGATACTGATTACCAGGAAATCAGAGGCTATAAAACCCGTGGTCGAGGAGCTTTCCTGAAAGCATCAGTATCTTTATAGTTATTAACACTATGACTGATGAGAAGTCAGTGAGAAGGTCGTCCAGATGTTCTCAGAAATTTAAAGAAGGAATCGATTATTACATCGATAAAAGGGGCAATTTTGTTTTTACTGCCCAATATCTCAAAAGTCGGGGGACGTGCTGCAAAAATGGTTGCAGGCACTGTCCCTTTGGCTTTAACAAAGAAAAAGAGGAATAATGATCTACCTGATTACCGGGGGTAAACGCTCAGGAAAAAGCAGCCATGCTCAGGAGGTTGCCTTATCACTCAGTGATTCGCCTGTTTACGTTGCAACGGCCCGCATTTGGGATGATGATTTTGAGCAGCGCGTGGAGCGTCATAAAGAGGACCGAGACGATCGGTGGACAAGCATCGAAACGGAGAAAGAGTTGGGCTCCCTTGATCTTGAAAGAAAAGTAGCGGTAATAGATTGTATAACATTATGGCTCACCAATTTTTTTACGGATACCAATCAAGATGTCGAACAGTCAAAAATGCTTGCAAAACAAGAGTTAAAATCATTGTTCCGAAAAGATGCTACCCTGATTATTGTAACCAATGAAATCGGTATGGGGACTCATGCTCAAACGGAAAGCGGAAGGAAATTTACGGATCTGCAGGGGTGGATGAACCAGTATATAGCTCGCGAAGCAGATAAGGTTATCCTTATGGTATCCGGAATCCCCGTTACTGTAAAAGAGGATTAAATAATGCCATTGGATTTTAATATATCTTCCGTTGACAAAAGCCTAAGGGAGAATCTACAGCAAAAAATTGATAACAAGACCAAGCCCGTTGGTGCATTGGGAATGCTCGAAGATATTGCTCTGCGAATAGGGCTGATCCAGCAGCAATTAAATCCGGTGCTGTTAAAGCCTGTACTGGCCGTGTTTGCAGGCGATCACGGTATTGCGAACGAAGGCATTGTGAATGCCTATCCCCAAAAAGTAACGGCTCAGATGGTTAAGAATATGATAAGCGGAGGTGCGGCTGTTAATGTGTTTTGTAAAACTCATGATGTTACACCTAAAATTATTGATGCAGGGATTGCATTAGACTTAGAGCCTGATGAAAAACTCATCAACCGAAAAATTGATTATGGAACCCATAATTATGTGAACAGGCCGGCTATGAGTCATGCCCAATGCCTGCAGGCAATTGAGGAAGGGGCAAAGCTCATTGATCAATGGCATAACGATGGCACAAATATTATTGGTTTTGGTGATATGGGCATTGGCAATACGTCTTCTGCTTCAATAATTACTAGTTTTATGACTGGAAAATCGATTGAAGATTGTACCGGTAAGGGAGCGGGGCTGAATGAAAATGGAGTCAGGAAGAAAGCTGATATTTTGAGTGAAGCTGTCGAGAAGCATCAAATTTCGGATGATCCCGTATCGGTTTTAAAAACCTTCGGTGGATTTGAGATTGCAATGATTGCGGGTGGAATACTTCGGGCCGCTGAGCATCAAATGATTATCCTTGCTGATGGATTTATTGTTACGGCTGCTCTTTTAATTGCCCATGCTCTGCATGATGAGATATTAGATTATGTGGTGTTTGCCCATGAGTCTGGTGAAAGAGGACATCGCTTACAGCTGGAATACCTGGGAGGGGATCCCATCCTGCAGTTAAATATGAGGCTGGGGGAGGGAACGGGAGCAGCCATGGCCTACCCTGTGGTTAAATCCGCTGTTAATTTCCTCAATGATATGGCATCATTTGAAGATGCGAATATTTCACGCGGAGGGGGAAAATGAAGAAAGAGCTGCAAATATTTTTGACTGCTGTCATGTTCTTTACAAAAATTCCGTGCCCTTCTTGGATAGATCATTCCGCAGAATACCTTAACAAAAGCAGCCGGTATTTTTCACTCGTGGGAATCATCGTAGGAGGAGTGGGGGGCGGTGTTTTTTATCTGTCCAATTTCATCTTTCCGCATTCTGTCTCAGTCGTCTTAAGTATGCTGGCGACAATCTGGCTGACAGGAGCATTTCACGAAGACGGGCTTGCCGACATGTTTGATGGTTTTGGAGGTGGATGGACGAAAGAAAAGATTCTTGAAATAATGAAAGACTCCCGAATCGGTACATTTGGTGTGGCAGGGCTGACAGGCATGCTGGCCTTGAAGTTTGTGAGTTTAAATGCATTGCCTGCATTCGCCATCCCTCTCATCCTGATCACCGGACATTCACTGAGTCGCTTTTTAGCGTCCACACTTGTCCTTACACATCAGTATGCCCGGATTGATAATGCAAAAGCAAAGCCTGTGGCCAAAGAAATGTCGATTACCTCGGTCGTGATAAGCGCCTTTTTTGGATTTCTGCCGCTTGCATTTTTTAACAGCTTATGGGTTGGCCTGACAATTCTACCCGTCCTTATTGTCCATTTTTATCTGGGGTCTTTCTATAAGAAGTGGATCGGGGGCTTCACGGGGGATTGCAGCGGGGCATCCCAGCAGCTAACAGAGATAACTTTCTATCTTTCGGTATTGGGTTTATGGAAATTTATTTAATCAGACATACAAGTGTCAATGTAGATTCGGGTGTCTGCTACGGGCAGTCAGATCTGGAACTATCCGAAAATTTTTTTCAGGAAAGCCAGGAAGTTGTTTCGAAGTTGCCAGTAAGTATAAGTAAGGCGGTCGTTTACAGCAGTCCGCTAAAGCGCTGCCGCAAACTCGCAGCCGAACTGACAACAGAAAAAATTTATTTCGATGATCGGCTGAAGGAGCTGGATTTTGGGAAATGGGAGCGGAAAAAATGGAGTGAAATCAATTCTGATCGTCTTCAAGAGTGGATGAAAAATTTTGTGCAGGTATCATGTCCGGATGGAGAATCCTATTTAGACTTGAAGGAGCGTGTTGTTGAATGGTGGGATGAGATTACCGAAAAAGATTATGAAAACGTAATTGTAATAACTCATGCAGGAGTAATACGAAGTCTACTGAGTTATATACTGGATATCCCCTACAAAAAAAGCTTTCGACTGTCGATCGATCAGGGACATATTTCTGCAATATCCGTTGACGATCAGAAACTTTCAGTTAAATTTATTAATCGATGAAAAAAGTTCTTTTTAACTGGAGCGGCGGAAAAGATTCTTCGCTGTGCTTATATAAACTTTTGCAAGATGAAGAATATGAAGTTTGTCGTCTTTTAACATCTGTCAATGAAGAAAAGGGGCGGGTTTCCATGCATGGAACTCGTGAGGCTCTGCTGCAAAATCAGGCGAAAAAAATAAACATTCCGCTGGATTGTGTAATGCTTCCGGACCAAATAGATATGGCTGAGTATGATCAATTAATGAAAAAGGCATTGCAGTCCTATAGCAAAGAAGAAATCTATTATTGTGCATTTGGCGATATTTTTCTGGATAATTTACGGACTTATCGCGAAAAGAGGCTGGCGGAGATAAATATGCAAGCCCTGTTTCCACTGTGGAAACAATCAACGGAAAAGTTGTCACGGCAGTTTATTGATCTGGGATTCAAAGCCGTTATTTCTTCTGTCGATGGAAGCAAGTTAGATAAATCATTTGTTGGCCGGGAATATGGTCACACTTTCTTAGAAGACCTGCCTGAAGATGTAGATCCCTGTGGAGAGAATGGTGAATTTCATTCCTTTGTTTATGATGGGCCAATCTTTGAGGCACCCGTTTTATTTGAGAAGGGCAGAGTAGTGCAAAAAACCTATAATCCGACAAAAGATGAAGGTCATTCCTTTTCTGATGATAACTCAGAAAAGGAATCTTCTTTTTCCTATTGGTTCATCGATTTACATCCTGTTACTAAGTGATATTTTCCAATTTTTTAGGAAGGAGAAAATCTTAATTGCTATGTTCAAAAGCTGGTTTAAAGCATTCTAACATACATTTATGGTTTTTTAAGTATGAAAAAGCGGGATTTTATGATCCAATTTATCAACGAATGGAGCAGTTAACAATCAATCATTTTTTCGGTGTTTTTACAAAGCTGAAGCCCTTTTTGATTTTACTCTAAAGACGACCAAAAAAGTTATCCACATTTACTTTCTTGTTTTAATGATTATCTGTTCTAAAGCTGCTTCAAAACTTCTTCTCAATTGTGGATAACTTGGCCCTTTTGTGGAAAAGTATTTGGCGTTTTTACTTGCCCCAAAGTACTAGTCCTTTATATTTAATTGAAGAAAAATAGAGATCATCTGAAATCGTTTTAGGTAGTCAAACCAGAAATTATTAATAGTCAAGTAACCGGAGATATTATATGAAATTTACTCGCTTTTATACTCAGGAAGAATGGGATACTCCTTATGGTGATATGGAGTTTGAAACCAGAAAATCGGAGATAAAAAACCCCGACGGCTCCATGGTTTTTTCCATGGATGCATTAATTGTACCCGAATCCTGGTCGCAGGTATCTACTGACGTAATAGCGCAGAAATATTTCCGAAAAGCGGGTGTTCCTAAAATCACAAAAAAGGTAAAAGAGAAGGGAGTGCCCAAATGGCTTCAGCGTTCCGAACCTGATGAAGAAGCGATGAAAGAGGAAGGGTATGAGGAGGACGAGTTTTATGGCGGCGAAGATGACAGTCGTCAGGTGTTTCATCGTTTGGCCGGTTGCTGGACATATTGGGGATGGAAGCATGACTACTTCGATTCAGAAAAACAGGCAAAGATTTTTTACGATGAGCTGTGCTATATGCTGGCTAATCAAATGGCGGCTCCCAACAGTCCCCAGTGGTTTAATACTGGTTTGCACTGGGCGTATGGTATCAACGGCCCATCACAGGGACATTATTATGTGGATGGCAAGACGGGCGAATTGACAAGGTCAGATGATGCTTATTCGCATCCGCAACCGCATGCATGCTTTATCCAGAGCATTGATGACAATCTGGTTAATGAAGGCGGTATTATGGACCTGTGGGTTCGAGAGGCACGTCTGTTCAAATATGGATCGGGTACAGGAAGTAACTTCTCTAAAGTCCGGGGCGAAGGAGAACCCCTAAGCGGTGGCGGTAAATCCTCTGGTTTAATGAGTTTCCTTAAGATTGGCGACAAAGCAGCTGGTGCTATTAAATCCGGCGGAACAACACGTCGCGCAGCAAAGATGGTGACGCTGGATCTCGATCATCCCGATATTGAGGAATATGTGAACTGGAAAGTCCGTGAGGAGCAAAAAGTTGCTTCCATGGTTGCGGGATCCAAAATTCTTGAAAAGCATCTCAAAAAGATAATCAAGCTCTGCAACAAGCCTATTGAAATTGACGGGCGTACATTCAACGGCGCGGTGAGTCGCGATCCCCTGAAAAACAAGGAGCTTGGTAAGGCGATAAAAGAAGCCAAGCAGGATCAGGTGCCGCTGAATTATATCGAGCGAGTTGTGCAGCTGGCGGCGCAGGGCTACACCGACCTCGAATTTGAAACGTATAATACTGATTGGGATTCAGAAGCTTATCGTACCGTTAGTGGGCAGAATTCAAATAACTCGGTTCGCATCCCCAACAAGTTTATGAAGGCCGTTAAGGAAGATGGCGAATGGGATCTGTATTGGAGAACCGAGAAGCGAAAAGCCAAAGAAGAAGGTCGTGAGCCAAAGCCGTGCAAAACAATGCCGGCACGCGATCTGTGGGATCAGATAGCTAATGCCGCTTGGGCATGTGCGGATCCGGGCGCACAGTAT
Source organism: Fodinibius sp. GM108 (assembly GCF_058386985.1). Taxonomy (NCBI): domain Bacteria; kingdom Pseudomonadati; phylum Balneolota; class Balneolia; order Balneolales; family Balneolaceae; genus Fodinibius; species Fodinibius sp. GM108. The sequence continues at coordinate 388,799 of NZ_JBYEIR010000003.1, read as the reverse complement.
CATGACACTATTAATGAGTGGCACACGTGTCCGAATGACGGACCGATCAACGGAAGTAATCCGTGCTCGGAATATATGTTCCTTGACAACACGGCTTGTAACCTGGCATCGCTGAACCTGATGAAATATTTCAAGACCGATGAGTGTCAGGAGTTTGATGTAGAATCGCTGCGCAACGCTTCACGCATATGGACGGTCGTGCTTGAGATTTCAGTATTGATGGCGCAGTTCCCGTCCAAAGAAATTGCCGAGCGCTCTTATAAGTATCGTACACTGGGACTTGGATTTGCAAATCTCGGTGCTGCGCTGATGGTTCAGGGTGTGCCATATGATAGTGATGAAGGCTGTGCGATTGCGGGTGGATTGATGAGCATTATCCACATGAATGCGTATAAGACCAGCGCCGAGATGGCCAAAGAGCTTGGTCCGTTTGAGCGTTTCGAAGCCAATAAGGAGCCGATGCTCAAGGTTGTCCGTAACCACAAGCTGGCGGCTTATAATGTGGATCCCGAAGAGTATGAGGATCTTACTGTAAAACCAATGGGCATTGATGCTAATGAATGTCCCGAAAACCTGTTGAAAGCGGCTCGAAAAGATTCTGACGAGGCCGTTGAAATGGGTGAAAAGCATGGATATCGCAATGCACAGGTAACGGTCATTGCCCCAACGGGTACTATCGGTCTTGTGATGGATTGTGACACAACCGGTATTGAACCCGATTTTGCACTGGTCAAATTTAAGAAGTTGGCCGGGGGCGGATATTTCAAGATCATTAATCAGTGTGTACCCAAGGCACTACAGAATCTTGGATACAGCCCCAAAGAGCGTCAGGCAATCATCAATTATGCTAAAGGACATGGCACATTGGATGGCTGCCCGCATATTAATGAGGAGAGTCTCCGCGAGAAAGGTTTCGGCGATAAGCAGTTCGAGGCTATCGAAGAGGCACTGCCCAGCAGCTTTGAGATCAAGTTTGCCTTCAACCAGTGGACGCTGGGCGAAGAGTTCTGTAAAGAAGAGCTTGGTCTCTCCGAAGAGCAGCTGGGTAATCCGCAGTTTGATATGCTCAAGCATCTTGGATTTTCAAAAGAGGAGATCCAGGAGGCTAATGATTATGTCTGCGGTACGATGACCGTTGAAGGTGCTCCTCACCTGAAAGATGAGCATCTGCCGGTATTTGACTGTGCCAATCGTTGCGGTCGGATCGGTACGCGGTACATTAAGCCGAAAGGACATATTCGTATGATGGCTGCGGCTCAACCGTTTGTTTCGGGAGCAATTTCCAAGACAATTAACCTGCCGAACGAAGCCACGGTTGAAGATTTTAAAGATGCTTATATGGATTCGTGGGAGCTGATGCTCAAGGCGAATGCTCTTTACCGCGACGGCTCGAAATTAAGTCAGCCGCTGAATAGTCTTAGCGATGTCTTCGAAGAACTTGATGAGGAAGATCTCGATGAAGAGACAGAGGCGGCCCAGGACAAAGTAGTCGAGACGGCTGAACGTATTATTCACAAATATGTGGCTGATCGCCAGCGGTTGCCGAATCGCCGAAGCGGTTATACGCAGAAGGTGAAAATCGGTGGGCAAAGCGTCTATCTGCGAACCGGCGAATATAAGAATGGTCAGCTCGGTGAAATATTTATCGATATGCACCGAGAAGGTGCGGCTTTCCGAAGCCTGACCAACTGCTTTGCCATCGCAATTTCACTTGGCCTGCAGCACGGGGTACCGCTCGAAGAATTTGTGGATGCATTTACTTTCACAAAGTTTGAGCCAAGCGGAACCGTCAGCGGAAGTCCGCATATCAAGATGACGACTTCGGTTATCGATTATATTTTCCGTGAGCTTGCCGTGACGTACCTCGGTAGAGAAGACTTGGCGCATGTACCGGCAGAAGATGTGATGTCGCGCAAAATGCGTCCTTCTGAAGAAGCCGAGAAAGCACGAGAAAAAGCCAAGCGGGTTGATCCGAATTTACAGCCGGATGAGAACGGCGAATCGGAGGAGCCGGAGACCGTTACACAGTCGCAGCCGAGTAAGCCATCACAAACTTCTGATGAGGGCGAAAGCTATCAGAGCGATTATGAGAAGGCCAAGGAGCTGGGATACACCGGTGATTCTTGTCCTGAGTGCGGCAGTATGACGATGGTCCGAAACGGTACGTGCCAGAAATGCATTACCTGCGGATCGACAACTGGCTGTTCATAAGATTCTAAAAGTAGTAAGTTTTAATTTATGGCTTACTAATATTCTATCGAACCCTGGCAGGAGACCCAAACCTGCCGGGGTTTTTTTATATTACTACCTTGAGATAAGGGGAAACGCTTGAAGAGCTGGAAGATATCTTCTTGACTAAATATGCCAAAATTTGAACCCGAAACAGCTTTGAATAGATGACCAACAAATAGAATACAATTCTGGTGAGTAAAAAAATTATGGATGAAAAGAGAGTTGTATGTGTCGGAGAAGTTCTCTGGGATGCATTACCTGACGGATTATTTCTCGGTGGAGCTCCTCTGAATGTATGTTATCATTTAAATCAATTAGGAATTGATGCCACTATATCCAGTAAAGTAGGGGATGATCGCTTGGGGAAAGAAGCTTTGAGAAGGATAAAAAGCAAAGGCATTTCTACAGAATATATTCAGCAGGGCCAAGAGCATGAAACCGGTTTTGTGAAAGTGCAGTTCGCAGAGCACAATAATGAACCTTCCTATGATATTATTAAACCTGTTGCATGGGATTTCATTCAATCAACAACAGAGCTTGAAAACCTGGTGAAAAACAGCTGGGGATTGGTTTTCGGATCGTTGGCTCAGCGCCATACAGTCAGCCGGCAAACCATTCAGCATCTTTGGGAGTATGAAGGTAAAAAAATATTGGATCTCAATTTACGAGCTCCTTTCATAGATAAAAATATCGTAGATGATTCGTTACAAGTGGCCGATATACTAAAAGTAAATCAAGAGGAATTGAATCAGATAAAAGAATGGTATGCGTTGCCGGCTGATAATCCTGAAGCAGTAAAAGAATTGATTGCCAAATTTAACTGCTCTCTAGTTTGTATTACTTGTGGACAGGATGGGGCTTGGCTGTATCAGGGTAACAGCTGGTATGAGCATTCCGGCTATCGCGTCAAGGCTGAAGATACGGTTGGGTCTGGAGATGCTTTTCTGGCAGCATTGATCTATGGATTGCAAGAAAATAAGCACGGAGAGGAGTTGTTGGCTTATGCCAATGCTGCCGGTTCATTAGTAGCTCAAAAAAATGGGGCTATACCCGAATACAATATTCAGGACATCGAAAGTATTACTACCAGTTGATGTTGCAAACGACAAAGGTTTACTTTCTTGTGGATATCTAAAAAATCTTAGTGTTCTTTGTGCCTTAGTGGTAAACATATTACCCAATCCACGGATAGTCATCCCAGTTCGGTTTGCGTTTTTCGAGGAAAGCATCGCGTCCCTCGGCAGCTTCGTCGGTCATATATGCCAGACGGGTAGCTTCGCCGGAGAAAACCTGTTGTCCCACCATGCCGTCATCGACCAGGTTAAAAGCATACTTAATCATTCGAATAGCCGTCGGACTCTTCTCCAGGATTTCCTGCGCCCACTGATAAGCCGTTTCTTCCAGCTCGTCATGAGGAACGACTGCATTGACCATTCCCATATCATACGCTTCTTGGGCAGAATAATTTCGACCCAGAAAGAAGATCTCACGCGCTTTTTTCTGTCCTACCTGACGAGCAAGCAGTGCAGAGCCAAATCCACCATCAAAACTGGCCACATCAGCATCAGTCTGTTTAAAGATAGCGTGCTCCTTGCTGGCAATAGTCAGATCACAAACCACGTGCAGACTGTGTCCGCCTCCCACAGCCCAGCCGGGTACCACGGAGATAACGACCTTGCCCATAAAGCGGATCAACCGCTGCAGGTCGAGCACATTGAGGCGCGGCGTACCGGCATCATCTTTATATCCGGCTTTGCCGCGTACATTTTGATCGCCGCCGGAGCAGAAAGCCCATTTGCCATCCTTGGGAGAGGGACCTTCGCCGGTTAGCAATACTACGCCAATATTTGAATCTTCCCGGACATCGAGAAAAGCATCCTGCAGCTCAAACAGCGTTTTGGGACGAAACGCGTTGCGGATTTCCGGTCGGTTGATCGCAATACGCGCTACGCCTTCCGATTTTTTAAACGTGACATCTTCGTATTCATTGACGGTTTTCCAGTTCATGATAGTGTTTAGTCTTGAGTAGTGAGTCTTGAGTAATGAGTATGGTTTTTGTCATCCCGAGAATCCGTTGTTCCGGGATGTGAGGAATCTCAAATGATGAGACAATTTTTTACCAGTTAATTTAATCTGTGATACAGCTTGAGATTCCTCTGCGCCTTCGGCGAATTGGGATGATTTAATCTTTTAAAAATGCTCGTATTATTCATTGAATAAATTTCTTGAGTTCTGATAAAAAAGCCGATGGATTATCCAGATGCGTGCGATGTCCGGCCCGGACGGATGTGAAAGTAGCATTTGAAAATTGATCAACCAAATTACGGCTAATATTCTGATATTTCTCATCCTCTGATCCGGCTATCAAGAGTACCGGCAATCGTATTTTTTGCAATTGATTACAGACCGGTGTCATAGATCCGGTTCCAAATCCCAGCAGAGAAGCTGCCAGGGCAGAGGGCGACTGCTCGGATTGTATCTTTTGATAATTTCGGACAAGAGATTCGTTTTCGGGCAGTGGAGAATTAAAAATTTCAAGGTCTTTCCATCCCGAAAGGAATTCATCACAATCGTCTTTGATTTTTTGAGCACGAGTGGCATCAATCCTTCGACGTTCTTTTCGCTCATCGGAATCTGAAATTCCGCAATTGGTACTTTCGAGTAACAATCCTTCAAAATAATCGGGAGAATCGATAGCTGTTTTAAGCGCTAAACGTCCGCCCATGCTATAGCCAAATAAAAAGAGACGGCCAAAATCCAGCTTGTCTATGACTTTGATAACATCTCTGATTTGGTTTGATTCCCTGTATCTTTGGGGATTATTTGGTTTCGAGCTTTTACCAAATCCCAGCAGATCTATGGTAATCGGATTACAGAATTCATTTAGATTGTCAATCAGATGATCGAAAACCCGGTGATCGCCCATAAATCCATGCAGCATAAGTAAAGAGGGCAGTTGTTTCTTTTGCTGATGTATCTCAACAGCATAGCTCACATTATTGACTTCAACCATCTCCATAATCAATAATCCCACAAGTCTTTGCGAAGTCTCATCGAAGCATCGGGGACTGTCTTGCACTCAATGATTGATAAGCCCTCATTTGCTGACATCCATTTTGAGAGATCAATATTATTAAGTGCTGAGAGAGATTCAATGCGTTTATAAGGCACTTCGTATGAACTTGCCAGCTGTTTGATATCTGCTGATTGCGGAGTTTCAAAGTAGGTGTTGAAATACTCTTCATATTGCTCGATGGGAAGCATCCGGAAAATAGATCCGCCCGAATTGTTGATGATAATGACGGTCAGTGGATGTTCTACTTTTTTGCTGTTGAGCAGTGCGTTTGTATCGTGCAGAAAAGCCAGATCTCCGGTAAAAAGAGTCCCCGGTTTTTGTTGTTGCAGGGATAAACCTATTGCCGTAGATGTGACTCCGTCGATGCCGCTGACACCGCGATTTAGATAAATTGGAAGTTCAGAAGCTTGTTCTCCAAAAAGAAGAATATCCCGGGCGGGAAAGGAATTCGAAACTGCAACAAAATGATCAGATGTAATCTGTGGGGTTATATGCCGATATACAGCACCATCCGTTAAGGCTGAATCATCATTCATTAGCTGCTCATAGCGATCCCAAAATTTATCCTCAGCTGAGCGCCATTTGTTAAGCCAATCACTATCGGCGGCCTTGTTTAGATCATTCCAATCGATAGGCCAACCCATCCATGGAATACGCTCGGAATCAGAAAATGTGGCATTCTGCCACTGGTCAGTACTTGCAAAGTGGTAGTGATTTTTTGGACTCCATTTTTTTAGACCAAGCTCTAGACTTTTGCAGGTAGGCTGAAAGCCGAAGCGGAGAATCAAATCTGGCTCAAGATTTTCCTGCAGCTTTTCGTTGCGTAGGAATCCGGCAAATTTAGTTATTGTGTTGGGATGATCAATAGCTGATTCAGCTAGAATGGGGGCACTGATGCGATCGGCTAAATCAGCAGTTGACCCGGTGTCATCTTGCGGAGCCAGTGGCCCGATAATTATGAGCGGTTTCTGCGCCTTTGAAATAGACTGTTGAACAGAGTCTGACAGCCGAAGGGAATGAGTGTAAATTGGACTTAGCTCCACTTCCGAAACTTTTGCTTCTTTGTTTTTGGGGGATTGTTTTTTAAGCAACTTCGGTTCAGGCTCCAGTGGTTTCCGAAAGGGAAAATTAAGATGAACTGGCCCTCGTTTTTCGCGGGATATATTTACTGTTTGCTTTCCCAGCATTTTAAGTCGATTCAGATCGGCAGTTGCCATGCCCGGTTCTCCCACTTCATGAAAAAAAACCGGATAATCACCAAATATTTTGAGCTGGTCGATCGCTTGATTGGCCCCGGTAGCCCGCAACTGCGGGGGACGATCGGCAGTAGCCAGAATCATCGGTACGCCCGATTGACGTGCTTCAATTACGGCCGGATAGTAGTTGGCCAGCGCCGTTCCCGAAGTGCAGATGAGCACAGCCGGCATGTTAGAAGCTTTGCCGATACCCAGTGCAGTAAAGGCCGCCGATCTTTCATCCAAAATAACATGTTTTCGGAAGTTGTCGTTAGCGGCGGCTGCCAACGTAAGGGGCGTAGAACGAGAACCCGGAGAAATAACAACATGCTGTACGCCTTGCTTCTGCAGAGTGCGAAAAAATACTGATGTCCACTTAAATGCGGTGTTACCTGCATGGGAATCAATCATATTGAAGGGCAGAAAGCATCGGCTTTAATTTGAGGTTGGTTTCCTTCCATTCCATATCAGGTTGTGAATTGGCAACGATACCACATCCCGCAAAAAAGTGTGCTTTGTCCTCTGTAAAAAGTCCACTGCGGATGCCAACGGCAAATTCCCCGTTCCCATTGGCGTTGAACCAACCCAGAGGGCCGGCGTACCAGCCGCGGTCAAAGTTTTCAAGCTCATTTATATATGCCGATGCATCTTGCCAGGGATATCCGCCAACTGCTGGGGTGGGATGCAGGTGATCAATGATGTCAAACATATTGACATCTTCTTTTAGTTGAGCTCGAATAGGCGTATAAAGATGCTGTACATTTGATAACTTTTTAATTTCAGGTTTACTGCTCCTGTCAAGTGATTCCACGAGAGGAGACAGACGTTCTTCTATATCCTTGATTACAAAATTATGTTCTTCCCGGTCTTTTTTACTGTCTGAAAGATGTTTCTCAAAAAAAGTATCTTCTGTAGCCGTATTACCACGCTGGATACTTCCTGCCAATGCATCCGTTAGGAGTAACTTATTTCTGAATGCGCCCAACCGTTCCGGCGTTGAGCCAAGAAACGTTTTACCGCCCGGGCGGTGTATTAAAAAATTATAGCAGCTTGAGTATTGTTGACGAAGCTTATTTAGTACTTGGGTAGGAAGTATATCTTTCGATTTAGAAACCGTAACCTGACGAGCAAGTACCAGTTTTTCGAAACTATTTTGGTCAATTAAAGATTTAGCCCTTTTTACTGAACTGATCCAATCACTATATTCTGAACCATTTTGAGATAATGAAGCTTTTACTGTGTATTCCTGTGGACTATTCTGAACATTTCTTTTTGTATTCAAATTGATTGTTCGGGTAATACTGCCGATCTGTTTCCTTATATGCTGACGGAGTTCATTGGCAGAATCAAAAGGCTCAAGTTTTACTCCAATCGTAGCAAGCGTAAACTTTCCGTCTTTTACGATCATCCATTCCGGGATGGTAAAAGAGGCAGGTTTGAAAGAATTCCACAAATCTTCCTGGATCTGATCAAAGAAAGAAAATCCACCAAGCATCATCATTCCCGAGTACGGGTGGGATAACATGGAGTATTCAGCAGTGGATTTTCGGATATCTTCAAATTTTGAATAGATATTTTTGAACCGTTCTGGTCCCTCATCTGATATTGTTACCAACTCCTTACCGCCGGCAATTGCAAACTCTTCTTCCGGCTTTTCCCAATAGTAATGAAAGTCACTTTTGTTCCAGGACATTTCCAGATATGCCAGCGGATCTATATTTCCCAATGTAAAACTAAATATGGCATATTTCGGACGATCTTTCTGAAACAGATTGGTAAGAAAAGATGCTAACTGACTGCCGTTATCTACAGTCGTGTTTGAAAGGGTATTACTTTCTAAATTTGATAACTGATTAAGGACCATATCCAATATTTTTGAACATAAGCTTTCAGAACTTTCAATATAAATTGAAAATTGCTTTTTCCATAATTTAATATTCTTTCTTATCTGCCGATAAGAGTACAGAGGAGTGTAAATACCCGAAGAAAAACGATTTGCATATCTTCTATAAGATTAAGACAATTCAGGAAATTAAAATTGGTAATATCATTTACAGGTTCATCTTCATGGTAGAAATCAAGGAATTTGATCTTCAGAATGTTTCAGTTCATTATAAGTGGAATAATGACAAGGAATTAAATTACTACGACTCAGATTATCCGCATCAGCATGAAAGTTTTGAGGCTTTTTTGAAGCGAATAAAGTCAGTGTTAGATGAACGAAATGCAACGCATGATTTATTCGAAATTCATTTCTCAGAGAACGACAAATTAATTGGCATTGTCGATATTCATGCTATCGACAAATATAACAGGCGTTGTTATGTCAACTGCACGATCGGTGACCGTGACTATGCAGGAAAGGGATATGATATTGAAGCTTTAAAAATTGTTTTAGGGCATTGCTTCAAACAAAAGGAAATGCATAAAGTAGCCACAACGGCTTTTGACTTTAATACATCATGGATCGAAGGTGTTAAAGAACTGGGCTTTAAACAAGAAGGACAGCTGCGGGAACATGTAATAAAACAGGATAAGTATTGCGATAAGTTAATTTTCAGCCTATTGGAAACCGATTACAATCAGTCTCAATTAGAAGTGCCGGCTGCCGCAGAGTAACTGCTGATTATTCTTCTTCAAATGGATTGTAAATACCGTATTCATTGGGATCATACTCTGCCAGCTCGAAGAAGTGATCCCACGCTGCTTTACTCTCTCCATCCTCATCTACCCAATTTGGATGACTTTGTTTAATAAGTCCTACAGCTCGTTCTGCATATTCGATTCGTTCTTCTTCATCTTCAATACGCGGTAAGGATGCAATCATACGATCCAGATTATAACCACAGTCGAAATCTTTCGGCTTTTTTTGCTCTACAAACATATTAATTGTCTTAGCTGAAGTTTTTTACAGGAAGACAGAAGATAACAGAGTTGCCTCTTTCAATAAAGAAACTTTTTAATTTTTTTCTTGGGATGGCTGTTTCATTTTGATCTTTTTTCGGGTAGGAATATCAAAATTCCTATATTCCGTTCCCAAACTAAATATCAATTCCATCCCGAATAATATAGATTTAAACATGTATTACAATTCTATTTTAGAAACTATTGGCAATACACCGCTTGTCAAACTAAATAACATACCAGAAGACATTGCCGGTACGATACTGGTGAAGGTTGAATATTTTAATCCCGGCCAAAGCGTTAAAGATCGTATTGGACTAAAGATGATTGAAGATGCGGAGGAGAAGGGACTTATTGAACCGGGAGGAACAATCATTGAAGGAACATCCGGTAACACCGGGATGGGATTAGCTCTGGCGGCAGTAATTAAAGGGTATGATTGCATATTTACTATTACTGATAAACAGAGTAAGTCAAAAATTGATCTGTTGCGGGCGCTGGGTGCCGAAGTAAAAGTTTGTCCGACCGATGTGGAGCCCGATGACCCGCGAAGCTATTATTCGGTAGCAAAGCGGCTCAATGAGGAGATTCCCAACTCGTATTATCCCAATCAGTATGATAACCTTAGTAATATAGAAGCCCATTACGAAACTACCGGGCCCGAAATTTGGAAACAAACAGAGGGCAAAATCACTCACTATGCCGCTGGAATGGGAACAGGGGGTACCATTTCGGGCGTATCGAAGTATCTGAAAGAACAAAATGGAGAAATTCAAACTGTTGGTATCGACAGCAAAGGATCGGTATACAAAAAATACTTTGATACCGGTGAGTTTGATAAGGATGAAATTCACCCCTATTTAACTGAAGGAATTGGGGAAGATATTATTCCGGGTAATATGGATTTTGATCTTGTCGATGAAGTCGTGCAGGTAAATGATGAGAATGCATTTAAGATGACTCGCAGATTAGCAAAAGAGGAAGGACTTTTTGTCGGTGGGTCGTGTGGCGCTGCTGTTTTTGGCGCATTGGAATACGCCCGAAGTGATAACTTTGGAGAAGATGATCTGATGGTTATTATCATGCCGGACAGCGGTACGCGCTACGTATCAAAGATTTTCAACGATGAATGGATGAAGGAACATGGCTTCATGAATTCAGATTCAGAAGAATAGTCAGCAGAAAGTTTAAACAAGAACTGTTTATTATGGCCGAACAAACGCAAGATTTTAATCAGGGACAAATACAAATTGAGCTTCCCGAAGATGAAGCTTCTGGCACATATTCTAATTTAGTGATGATCTCACACTCTCCCTCAGAATTTATCCTCGATTTTATTTCTGTGATGCCGGGGGCTCCCAAGGCAAAAGTGGTAAAGCGTATGGTACTAACACCCGATCATGCTAAGCGACTGGTAAATGCCTTGTCGGAAAATATCAAAAAATATGAAAGTGAAAACGGCAAAATTTCGGGTGACGACCAGATTGATGTCCCATTCAATTATCGCGGGCCGACACCTGAAGCTTAAATTTAAAAGCCAATGCTGGATTTTTTAAAACGGCTTTTCAGTAGTCAAGATCAGGAGCTAACATTTGTGGTTTTTGATGAAGATCCTGAATCTTCGACCTCATATCATTTTAAGCCGTCTAAATTATGGAATATTTTTTATGCAACAATGGCTGCAGTCATTGTACTAACTTTGCTGCTGGTAATGTTTACACCCATTGGCGGGTTGATGTACAATAGCGAAGATGCCCAGCTGCGGGAGCGTGTTATTGAGGTGTCAGAAAGAGTGCAAGCTCTACAGGATTCATTGGACGCTCGCGATTCACAGCTTTCAGAAATGCAACAGGTTATTGCTTCGGGAACCGATACAACTTTTTCGGTGGAGTCCGGGCAATCCAATTCACCATATCAAAATAACAGGGAACTTGATTTCGCTTCTGAAGTAAGAACTGGTGAAATGTTGTCTCAAAACGAGATTATTTTCTCTACCATTTTTAAGACAGTACCCGAATTCCCTACTGATTATCCCATTAGAGGTACCTTTACCAGGGGGTACAATCCTCAAGATGGGCATTATGGTATCGACATTGCTACTGAAGAAGGTCGTGAGTTTAAAGCTATAGCCGATGGAGCAGTAGTCAGTCAGAACTGGACGGTGAATTATGGCTATGTTCTGCATGTGCAACACAGTGACGGAATTATTACAGTGTATAAACATGCATCAAGTTTATCTAAATCTATTGGCGATATCGTTTTAAAAGGCGATATATTAGGAACTGCAGGAGATGTGGGGTTGCTTAGTACAGGCTCTCATCTGCATATTGAAATTTGGAAAAACGGAGTACCACAAAATCCCAATTTGTACTTAACAAAATCGTAGGACATTTATGTTTAATAATAACAACAAGAAAAAGTCAGAACCTATGAATTCAAATAAGACTGGCAAAAATCTGCCTTCCGTAAATATGATAAGTGAAGGAACAAAGCTAGACGGTACGTTAACTACTAAAAATGATGTTCGTATTGCCGGAACTCTGGATGGAGAAGCTAAAGCCGAAGGAAAAATTATCGTTTCTTCTACCGGACAAGTGGATGGGAACATTCAGGGTGTTGATGCCGATATAGCAGGAAAAATTAATGGAGAAGTGCGTGTTACCAATAAATTGGTCCTGCGAGAATCGGCTGTTATAGAAGGTGACATCTATACGAAAACTATACTTGCTGAAGAAGGGGCACAAATTAATGGTTCATTCCACATGAATGAGAATATAGAAAGTGAAATAAATAAGAAGAACAACCTTTCAGGCAATCAAAAATCTAAGAATGGAAAAAGTGACCAAAAAACCGCTTCCGGGAAAACAGTAGATAAAAAGAAAGTTAAGAAAGATTGAAAGAGCGGGAAAGACCTACTGACTATATAGAATTTATATCGCTTGGTGGAGAAATAGCAGCCGGGATTATAATACCGATTCTCATTGGGTATTGGTTGGATAATTACTTTGAGACAAGTCCCTGGTTGTTGTTAATTGGTTGTGTTGTGGGTATTGTGAACATTTTTATTCTTATCTTTCAGCTTAATGATCGCTTAAATAAGTAAAAGGTCAGGTTGAAATCACACTTCGGGGCGGTATTACGGGACTTTCTAATCATTTCTTTGGCTGCATTTCTCATTTTTTTAGGGATAAGCCTGTTTTTTCACTTCTATACAAAAGCTGTAGTTACTGCTTATTTGGTAAGCTTCTTATTTGTGGGGAGTAATTTCTGGATTATAAAAAAGGTAAAGAAGGGAGATGAAACATCCTTTTACAAGAAGTTCCTTACCTCTTTAGGGATCCGTTTTTTACTGGTTATTCTGGCGCTAATCCTGATCTTGAAGAGTACAAAAATTCATGAAATTTACTTTACAGTTAGTTTTATAATTTCTTATATTCTCCATTCTGTAATTGAGATTATATCGATTAATAAAATACTTGAAACCGATAATTAAAATTTGATGCTAAGGGCCTGTCGCCGACTCTTCGTTACTTTTTTACTGGTTCTATTTTTCTCTCCTTTAACATTTGCCTCGGAACAAGACGCACAAAGTTCCGACGGTGCTCCTATTGACGTTGTTGGTAAAGTAGTTGACCATCACGAGCTTGAAGTTTTGGGTTATCATATACCACTGCCGCGAATTATTCTGGCTGATGGTGAATGGCATTTTTATAGTAGTACCGAAAGTGCCTTAGAATCCGGGCAATTTATAGAGGAAGATGGGAAACTTGTTCCCGCCAGTGGCGAAGAGGCAACGCTGGATATGTCGATCACTTCTCACCTTATGTATTTTTGGTTTGGCCTTATTTTAACTCTTTGGATTACTATTGCCATGGCCCGGAAGTATAAGAGAGGTGTCGGCAGGGAAACTGAGCCCAGGGGATGGTTTCAGAACTTTTTCGAGATTGTGTTTGAATTCGTGCGGGATGATATTGCCAAGAGAAATATTCCCGACGATAAGTACGAGAAATTTGTGCCGTATCTGTTTACGGTATTTGTGGGTATCACTTTTATGAATCTGTTTGGTCTGTTGCCCTGGGGAGTTACGGCAACGGCCGATATTACCGTAACCGGTGTGCTGGCAGCATTTACCTTTTTTATTACTCAATGGAATGGGTCCAAGGATCACTGGGAACACGTTTTTTGGTTTCCCGGTGTCCCTGCCTGGATGCGAATAATCTTGACACCTATTGAGATTATAGGACTGTTTACCAAGCCATTTGCACTGGCTGTTCGTCTTTTTGCAAATATGCTCTCCGGAAAAATCATGATCATCTGTATACTGGGTCTGATTTTTATCTTTGCCGAAATCTTCGGAAACATTGCCGGCATTGGGATGAGCTTGTTTGCCGTTCCACTGACAGTTGGTTTATATGTCTTGAAGGCATTCGTGGGTGTTCTGCAGGCTTATATTTTTGCCCTCCTTTCAGCTGTATTTATAGGAATGGCAGCTGAAGAGCATGCACACGAAGAAGGAATTGAAGCACACGCTTAAGAATTTACACTTTTAATCTTAAACCTAAACTTAAATAAAACAACAGGTATAAAATATGGGTTTACTAGCAGCAGGAATCGGAGCAGGAATCGCAGCAATTGGTGCTGGAATAGGCATTGGAATGATTGGAAAAGGTGCCGTCGAAAGTATCGCTCGTCAACCTGAAGCTTCCGGAGATATAAGAGGTGCTATGATTTTGACCGCTGCTCTTATTGAGGGTGTGGCACTGATCGCCGCTATTGTTACTATTCTCCTGGCTCTCGGAATTGGTCAATAATAACTAATCAATATAATGATACTATTATTACAAGGTGGAGATGCCATTCTTTCCTTTAACGGAGGTTTTGCTCTCTGGGTAACGATTACGCTGGTTATCTTTCTTGCCATAATGGGCAAGTATGCGGTTCCTTTAATTATGGATGCGCTCCGAGAGCGTGAAAGCCGTATTAAGGAGTCGCTTCAGTCGGCCGAGGAAGCGTTAAAGCGTGCCGAAAAAATATCAAAAGATAACGAAAAAGCGTTGCGTGAAGCAGAGAAAAAGGCCCAGCAAATTCGTAAAGAAGCTATCGAGGAAGCCGAAATGCTCCGTGAGGAACGTATTGAAAAATCCAAGGAAGAGGCCAATCAAATAATTGAAGAGGCCCGGAAAACGATAGAGCAGGAAAAGAAGCGTGCTATGATGGAACTTCGAGATGAAGTTGCCCGGCTCGCGGTAGAATCTGCTTCAAAAATTATCGATACCGAATTGGATGAACAGAGAAATAATAAGCTGGTGGACAGCTTTATACAAGACATTGCAAAAAACTAAGGTAAATGCCTACAACTAAAGCAGCTAAAAGATATGCCACTGCTCTTCTTGAACTCGCAAAAGAACGAGATGAAGTTGAGGATATATTGAAGGATATCGAATATATCCATAATACCATTCAAGATTCCAGAGAGCTGGTAGTGTTTCTAAAGAGTCCGATTATAAAGTTTGATGACAAAACGGAAGCCTTAGAAAAGCTGTTTTTTGATCAGCTAGAAGAGCCAACTAAACTTTTTATAAAATTGTTGGCCCGTAAAGATCGTATAAAACTGTTAGATCAAATTACCGAGGCATTTATTGAAAAGTATAAGGCTTATGCCGGTATTATTACCGTAAATGTGTATGTTGCTCGAGAATTAAACAACGGTCAGCTTGAATCGCTGCACCAGGAACTCGAGCAAAAAACACAGAAACAAGTTGATATGAATATTACTCTGGATGAAAGTTTAAAGGGTGGTATGGCTATAAGAATTGACGATACGGTAATTGATGGCACCGTCAAGCATAAGCTCGTCGAGCTTGAAGAAAAGCTAATGTCAACACCTGTAGAATAGAAATTAAAGACGTTTAAATCACACTAGAACCAATGAGTCAAGTTAGACCAGACGAAGTTTCAGCAATATTACGAAAACAGTTATCCGGCTTCGACAGTGAATCGGATACATACGACGTAGGCACAGTCCTTGAAGTAGGGGATGGTATAGCCCGCGTTTATGGTTTGTCAAAGGTACAGGCCGGTGAACTTGTTGACCTTCCTGATTCGAAAGATAAGGATGGTAACTCAGTTCGTGGAATGGTTTTGAACCTTGAAGAAGATAATGTGGGAATTGTTTTGTTTGGTTCCACAAGTGCTGTCGAAGAGGGAGATACCGTTCGCAGAACGAAATCTATTGCCTCTATTAATGTAGGGGATGGTCTTCTGGGACGGGTGATCGATCCGCTGGGACGCCCTTTAGATGGTAAAGGTCCTATTTCCGGAGATACTATTCGTATTCCCCTGGAACGTAAAGCACCTGGTGTAATTTATCGGGAACCGGTAAAAGAGCCGATCCAAACAGGAATTAAAGCGATTGATTCCCTGATTCCGATTGGAAGAGGTCAGCGAGAGCTGATTATCGGGGACCGCCAAACGGGTAAAACTTCTGTTGCGGTTGACACAATCATCAACCAAAAAGAGACTCAGGATACTGATAAGCCAGTACATTGTATATATGTAGCTGTCGGTCAAAAAGGTTCTACTGTTGCCGGAATTGCCAAGGCGCTGGAAGATAACGATGCCATAGACTATTCGACTATTGTTTCTGCTCCTGCCAGTGTATCGGCACCAATGCGTTTTATTGCGCCATTTGCCGGTGCTGCAATTGGAGAATATTTCCGTGATACCGGTCGACATTCACTTGTAGTCTACGACGACTTATCAAAACAGGCCGTGGCTTATCGCGAACTTTCACTCTTGCTCAAACGTCCTCCGGGACGCGAAGCTTATCCGGGTGACGTGTTCTATCTGCACAGTCGTCTGCTGGAGCGCTCTGCCAAGATTATCGACGATGATGAGATCGCCAAGCAGATGAATAATGTACCTGAAGAACTTGAGCCGATGCTCCAGGGCGGTGGGTCTATGACGGCACTGCCAATTATTGAAACACAGGCTGGAGACGTTTCGGCTTATATTCCAACAAATGTTATTTCAATTACCGATGGACAGATTTTCCTTGATACCGATCTGTTTAACTCGGGTGTACGTCCGGCTATTGATGTAGGTACTTCGGTATCTCGTGTAGGTGGATCTGCGCAGGTTAAAGCGATGAAAGATTTATCCGGAACAATGAAACTTGACTTGGCACAGTACCGTGAGCTTGAGGCTTTCGCAAAGTTCGGTTCCGATCTCGATCCGGCTACTCAGCGACAGCTTAAACGGGGTGAGCGTACTGTTGAACTGCTAAAGCAGGATATTTATCAGCCGTTGCCGGTACAAGAGCAGATTGCTCTGTTAAAGGTTAATGATGAAGGTTTGCTGGACGATCTCAAAGTTGATCAGGTTCAAGAGTTCGAAGAAAATTTCCTTGAAACTGTTAATATAAAATATGACGAGGAGATGGAGAATCTCGGTGATACTGGTGAACTGAATGAAGAGTTTGGCGAAAAGCTGCTTGAAGTAGCCCGCACAACGATTGATCAAATTACAGCTGCAGAAGAAACTGAAGAACAAGAAGCATAATTTATGGCGAATCTTCGTGATATACGAAATCGGATAGAATCCATTAAGAATACACAGCAGATTACCCGTGCGATGAAAATGGTAGCTGCTGCCAAGCTTCGGAAAGCACAGGATCGTATTATAGAAACGCGCCCTTACGCCTCTAAAATGAAAGAGGTGGTAGGGCGGTTAGTTAAAAATTCCTCTGAAGACAATGTGCTGCTACGAAAGCCAGAATCAATCGATAATGTGTTAATTATCGTTGTAAGTTCTGATCGGGGCCTTTGTGGTGCATTCAATAATAATCTGTTTAAGGTAATTGAAAGTACTATTGAGGAAGAATACAGCGAGTATCAAAAGAGTGGTAATTTGTCGCTGGTCTGTATAGGTCGACAGGCTACCAAGCACTTCGGAAAACGAGATTATAAGATTAAAGCTGCATATCCGGGCTTTTGGGATGAATTGAAATTTCCCAAAGCAACCGGAATTATGAAACAGGTAGTTTCAGATTTTAAAGCCGGTATCTTTGATGAAGTTAAACTCGCTTATAACGAGTTTAAATCGGTTATTGCTCAAAACAGGTTGGTAGAATCGGTGTTACCCATTGAGCCGGCATCCTTGGTTGATGAGGAAGGAGAAGCACAGAGTTCAGAGTACATTTTTGAGCCTGATGTAGAAAATATTCTGAAAAAATTATTACCTTTACACCTGAATTTGCAGCTCTGGAGAGCTCTTTTAGAATCCAATGCTGCTGAGCAGGGAGCCCGTATGACAGCAATGGATAATGCTACAGAAAATGCTCAGGAGATGAAGGAAGATCTTCAGCTTGAGTACAACAGGGCGCGTCAGAGCGCTATTACTACCGAGATATCAGAAATTATCTCGGGTGCACAGGCATTAGAAGAAGCTTAGTATTATTTGGAGAGGTGGCAGAGTCTGGTTGATTGCACCGGTCTTGAAAACCGGCAGGCCCTTCGCGGGTCTCGGGGGTTCGAATCCCTCCCTCTCCGCACTTTTACGCTAAAGCTACAGAGCACTGAATGAGATAAATTGAAGGAGATGGATAAGTAAAATAGTTGGTCATCGAAGCCGCAGGCGTAGTTGACCCTCCCTCTCCGCACTACTGCCAATATTTAGGGCAACAAACCTGCCTTATTATCTTTGGCTATAAGGATTAAGCAATAGCCCCTTCCGATTGGGAGGGGCTATTTTTTTAAATAAAATCATGCAGGAGAACGTTTGTAGCACGAATAGTCTTGGACTAAATTGCTTATTATGACCAAACTCATTTCCACATCATTAGCCGTTTTACTGTTACCCTTCTGTACGATAGCCCAGGATACAGTTGAAGTATCGCTGGAAACATTTATTGAACGCGGAATCGAAAATTCAGGTCAGCTAAAATTTGAAGAGCAAAATATAGATCTGGCTGAGAATCAGGTTTCAGAAGCAAGATCTCAGCGATACTTGCCAAACTTTGAGTTAAATACCCAGCATGGTATAGTTCCGGGTGTGGAGAGCAATACTGACTTGCCTGAAGATGAATATTATCTGGATCCCAATCTTGAAAACGACTGGGAAAACTGGGCGGTGTTTACCCGGGCTGAAGTTCGGGCCGTACAACCGATCTTTACCTGGGGTGCGCTGAAAAATGCCGTTAAAGCAGCTGAATCCGCGGCAGTTGCGGCGCGAGAACGTTTTGAAAAAGAGAAAGCCGATTTTAGTCTCCGCCTGTTTGACCTCTACCAAAGCTATGTGCTAACCAGCGAAATTCTAAGGCTCCTGGAAGAAGCTGAAAATACCATTGAAAAGGTCCGGAATCAGATCGAAAAACAAAAAGAGGCAGAAGATAGCAATATTGACGAGTCGGAGCTGTATAAGTTTGAGATATTTCAGTCAGAATTTGCAATCAGGGCGGCCGAAGTTCGCGAAGAAGCGGCAATGACCCAACGGTTGTGGAATTATGTTTTGCAAGCGGAAGAAAATACGGTATATGTTCCCGACACTGACTTTCTGGATCCCACTTCACAAACGCTTCGAGAACTTGATTTTTATCGTAGTAACGCCCGGACAAATCGCTCGGAGTTAGAGGCAATAGAGGCGGGGATTAATGCTGCCGAATATGGGATGAAGGCCCAAAAACAACGAAACTATCCAAGCCTGTTTTTAGGACTAACCGGCAGTTATGCAAATACGCCCAATCGCCCTCGGCAAAGTAATCCTTTCATAATTAACAATTCAAATTATGCTTCAGGATCTTTTGGATTAGGTATCCGGCAAAATTTGGATTTTTTGGGGATCAAAGCACAAGTGGAAAAAGGAGAAATACGATATAGACAGGCAAAATTTTTGAAAGAAGCAGCCGTTGATGGTATTGAACTCGAAATAAATGAAGCATTTAAAAAAGCTTCGCTTTCAAAACTAAAAGTTGAGAAAACAGACGAAGCACTTGTCACCGGCAAAGAATGGCTGCGACAGGAACAACTGGATTATGATTTTGGTATAGGAGATACAAAAGATTTGATAGATGCTATGCAAAAAGAACTTGAATTACGGGTACAACTAAAGAGAGAAGTTTTTGAACTTAACAAAAATATGGCCGAGTTATATCGTAAAGCCGGATTACCGGTAACAGAAATCACGAAAAATAATTAGTGATATGAAATATTGGATCAAAGTTAGTTACTCGTTACTTTTCGCAACATGTTTTATCTTTCTGCTGAACCCTGTCCCGGGATGGGCACAACAAGATAGTGCAACTGTACGCCAGTTATTAGAAGAACGGGACGATGAAATCAAAGATCTCGTAGGGCCGAAAGGTACTGAATATACGCAAGAGCAAAGAGATCAGATGAAAGATATCATCAATGGTATTATTGACTATCGCGAAATGGCTCAATATGCACTACAAGATACATATGATACATTATCAGCAGAACAGCGGGAAGAATTTGTTGATCTGTTTTCTACCATTATTCGCGATCAGTCGCTTAATAATTTGGATATATACCGTGCCGATGTAAGCTATGAAGAGATTAATGTCGAAGATGACTCAGCTACTGTACAAACCATCGCACGGCTCGAAAAAGTAAGAACGCCGGTTATCTACCATATGAAATATAAGAATGATCAATGGGTGGTTACGGATATGATTATTGATGACGTTTCAACTGCGGGATCTTATCGTAAGCAATTTCAGAGAATCATCAGTAAAAAAGGCTTTGACTCTCTGATGGAAACGTTACGCAAACGAGCCGAAAGAAGCGCATAACCGGTTTAATAATAGTAGTATTCTTGTATATTGGGGAAATAAATTCATTTTATGCTTAAATCCATTCAACAAAAGAGGTTGGCTCGCGAGGGGTATATCTATACAACCTATGGCCATCCCAAATATCTAAAACATGCTGTAGCCTCGGTTATATCACTACGACGCTATGACGAGGAACGTCCCGTGGCTATTGCTTGTGAAGAAAAACATAAAAAGATACTTGAAGATAAAAGTATCAGCGGTCTCTTCGATTATATTCATGTGTTACCATCAGACCGGGCATCTATTGTAGGGTTTAAGCATCACCTGCACGAATTCATGTTTTTTGAGAAAAATATTTTTCTCGACAGTGATATAATTTGGTGCAAAGATCCCGATCCCTTGTGGCAATCTTTTGAACCCTATCCGTTTACTATAACAGGTACCCAGGTGTCTGATAACTTTTTCGGGGGTCCAAAAAATATTGGCATTGTAGCGGATATCATATTACGACGAAGACAGCGCACGCTTAATCATTTTGGACTTACCTATCTGAGTCGCGTACAAACGGGCATGATTTATGCCCAGGATTACAGCCTCACAAAAAAAGTATGTGAGTTATCTCAACAAATGCTCGATCGTAAAGATGAAACTCATTTTCGCAGTCGAACTCTTGAGAGGGGTAGAAGCGAAGAATCATGCGAGTGGAGTATGGCCATGGCTATGTCAAAACTGGATTTACCTGTTTATCCCTGGCTGCAGGGGCATACTAGTCCGCAACTCGATTATATTGAGGATTATACCTCACACGATGCTGATTTTGAATACGTGGTTTGTAAATACTATAGCGATCAGTTTGTTTATAATTTTCGTGGCTTAAAGAACAAGTGGTTACGTAAACTGTTGACTAAATTCTTTTCTCTTATTCCCGGTAAGGGCGATTACTTGAAAACCACACCTTATTGCCTTCACTTTGGTTGGTATCACCAAAAACAACCGTTCTATGAATTTGCCGAAAAAACATGGCATCATCTGACCAGTGGAAAGAAAGAGTTAGTTTCTAGTGAAAGTCGCCTGGAAGGTACCAACTTCTGATGAAGCAGGTTGTTTTATTCGGAAAAGAAACAAATCTTAACCCAGAAATTCTCAAAATTTTTTGTTGTAACTGTATAAGTTTTGGTGAAAATCCGGGTTAGGGCCATCCGACTGACTATCTAACATAACTCTCAAATTTATTTCATCTATTTGAAGAAACTGCTGATGATAGCTCCGTATTTTCTGCCCCGTCGACGGGTAGGGTCCTTGCGGCCCTTTAAGTTTGCTATCCATCTGCGGGATTTCGGTTGGGAACCGCATATTATAACGATTGCTTCTGATGGTCAGCTTACTGCAAAAGAGCGGCGCCTGCTCCAGGATATCCCGATATATAATTTGAATCCTCCGTTTGACAGAACCAAGAGATCGGGAAGTCAGCAACAGAAGGCAGACAATAAACAAGATCAGAACCATAGCAGCGTTGCCGATTGGATTGATAAACATTTTCCGGTGGATACCTGGCTTCCTTTTTTCAGGCTTAAATATGGACAAATAAAGCGGATTGCCCAAGAGGTAAATCCAGATGCCCTTTGGAGCACCGGCGATCCGTGGTCGGCGCATTGGGTAGGTAAAAAGTTATCTGCGAAGTTTCCCGATCTGTTTTGGATGGCTGACTTTCGCGATCCCTGGACTCTGTCTGAGACCGATCTCAAGCAACGATCATCTTTTGCATCTGTCATTGATCAAAAAATAGAGCGCAGCTGGATTCGAAAAGCCTCTATGCTCTGCTTTACCACCGACCGAACTCGTCAACTTTATGAAGAGTATTATACTGATTTAAACCTCAATTCTACCACCATTTATAATGCTTTTGACAGAACATTATTTAACGAGAAGCAGAAGGAATCCGTTGAGCTCGATTTTCCTGACGATAAACTGAACCTGGTTTTTTTTGGCCGCTTCAGGAGGCTGTCACCCGCCGGACCTGTGGCTGATATTCTTCAACTGGTAAACGAGCAAAATTCATCAGTCGCAAAAAAAATTGCTGTACACAGTTTCGGTCCGTTAACAGAAACTGATCGTAGCTACCTGGAGAAAAAAGGCATTGAAACGAACTTTGTTATACAAGATCCTGTACCGGTAGAATTGGGCCTGCAAGTGTTACAACAAGCCGATATCCTGCTTTTGAGCACCGATCCAGAACGCGAATATATCATTCCCGCAAAGCTGTGGGATTATCTGGCGGCAGACCGACCAATACTTTCAATAGCACCCAACCCGGAAATAGGAAAAATCATTGAACGGACCAAAACCGGAGTACACTACAACTGGCAGAAGACAAAAGTAATTGCTGATTTGCTCATTGATTGTATTAACGCAAAGGAAGAAGGGAAAACGCTTCCCATTCCTTTTGATCCTGACCAGCAAAGGATCAGTCAGTACAGCGCGAAGTCAGCTACCCAAAAACTGGTAACCACGATAGAACAGCACTACGGTTAAATGGCAGAGAAAGAATCACTTACAGAAAAAACAGGCGTCGTTGTCTTTGCGCGAATAACTACGACGGTAGTGGACCTGGCGATGGTAATCGCCATAATTCAACTGCTTTCAAAGACTGACTTCGCAATTATTGGCTATTTGCTGATGATTCACGAGGTTGCCCGAAATTTGGCCACCCTGGGTTTTCCCGAAAGCATATTCTATTATTTTGAACGTGTTACAAAAGATGCCCGAAAAGCTTTCGTGTTGCAAACATGTGGTATTCTGCTGGCAACGGGGCTGCTTGCAGGAATTGTAATTCTGGTAATTGCTTATTTTGCTCCCACGCTGTTGGGTAGTTGGGAAGCCGAAGAAGTAGAAAAAGTACAGTATCTGTTACCACTGATGGCTTTGGTTACCGTTCTGGAAGTACCAACATGGCCCGTCACCAATGTACTGCTTGCTGCAGATCGTCAAAAAGATTCCGCCTGGTACGAGATGCTGACGAGTCTTCTCACTTTCGGATCAATAGTGCTGCCTCTGGCGCTTGGCTATTCGCTCACTGTTGCCATTTGGGGATTGGTTTTTTATGCAGTTGTCCGTTTTTTCGGCTCTCTAATCTGGACCTATATTGTTCTTCCCGGTGACACTAAATTATCTTCAGGCATTCCTTTAAAAGAGCAAGTGAACTTTTCTGTTCCGCTGGGGATGTCATCTATGGTAAATAAGATGAATAAGTATGTAGATAAGTTTGTGGTTTCCATTTTGTTGCCGGCGGGCGTTTTTGCTGAATATCAGCTTGGGGCACAGGAAGTACCTATCATTCGCGTAATTCCTTTTGCTGTGGGATCGGTACTCATCAGTCGATATGTGAGCCTTGAGATCGATTCAAAGAAAGAAGAGCTGCTTGACCTTTGGTATCGGGGCGTGGAAAAAGTAAGCCTTATGGTCTTGCCTCTTACCATTCTCGCGATCGTAATAGCGCCCGATCTAGTCTCCCTGATCGCCGAATCCGAAGGCACATCTTACGATGGAGCCGTAATCCCTTTTCAAATTTACAATCTGATTGTTTTGATTCGGGTAACACATTACGGAAGTATCTTGCAGGCTTTTGGAGATACCAAAGGTGTCATGTATCTCAGCATTAATCTGGTCATTGCCAATATTATTCTAAGCGTCCCCTTTACCATGCTGTGGGGGATTATTGGCACAGCTACATCAACATTAATTGCAAATATTTATAACTGGTATATCACATTACGAAGAATCGGGGGACATATGGACCTGCCGCCGCGTAAAGTGTTGCCTTTTCCTTTTTATTTCAGAGTCCTCTTTATTTCGGCATTAGTTGGTTTACCAGTATGGTTTAGCCGCTTTAATTTCTTTTCCGAAGAACAGGTGCTGTTAGGATTGGGATGGAGCATTCCCATTTATTTAATTCTTTTTGCTGTTGTCGGCACGTTTACCAATACGATTACCAGTGATGACTGGGCAAAATTTCGCGAATGGGCCAGCCTTAAATTTTTGTGGTGATATTACTTGTACAATATGGCGATTCCTTTTTCAGTATCTTGGATTTCGCAATTTAGTTCCGGATAACGCTTTAGCCACTTTTCCAGAATATTGGCTTCGCTGGGGCGTAAGGCATCATGTACTATGATAATTGCCTCATTGCTTAAGTGATCCATCAAGAGAGGAAGGGCAGGGTACCTGGCATACTTATTAGTTTTCACCGGGGGACCGTCGATTAGTAGCATGTCAACTTTTTTGGTGAATTCAATGTTTTCCAACTCATACCATTGCCATGAATCACCTTCGATTTCATAAGGAATAAGCGGGCAAATTTTAACCTGGGCAGATTCCTTCAGGTTGTGACTTCGTAGTCGCTGCTTTGTCCTTTCAGCATATTTAGCATCATGATCTATGGAGATGATCGATCCATTGCCATTTTGCTGTAATCCATAGGATGCTATAAGCGTAGAAATACCGCTTCCGATTTCAAAAATATGATTAGGTTTTCGTTTTCGAACTTCTCGATAGATGAGCAAAGCTAATTCCGGAGTAGCTGACCATCCCGTCATATACGGCAATATATCCTCGAAATCTATGTTTGAATAGAGTGAAAAGTAAGCCTGTATCTTCTTCTGATGATCTTCCAGGTCTTTTTTTGTTGAACGATACAAATGAAATTGCGTGGTTAATATCAGGTATGTACAAAGGATCAAAATTCCCCATAGAATTGCAGCTTGTCCCCACATATACCAGCCTGCAATGACTAAGCCTATGACAACAAATAGGGGTATATAAAGATAGGGTAAGTCATCATATGTAATATTAATACCTTCAAAAAAACGCTGGATGAAATTCTTTTTCATCTCCTTTAATTATTTGATTATATAACCACTCTGTTTGTTTTACTAGCCGTTGTACTGAATATTTTTCCTCAATAAGATTTCGGGCATTATACCTAATTTGATCTATATCAACTTCTTCTTCTAATAATGTAACAAGAGCGGAAGCTATGGCTTCGGGATCTCTCTCCGGAACAAGTAATCCCGTTTTATTGTGTCGTACTGCTTCTGGAATCGCAGCATGATCGGTTGCAATTACCGGCACGCCACTGGCCATCGCTTCCAGAATAGTATTTGGCAGCCCTTCCTTATCACCGTCAGCAGCTGTTACACTGGGAGCAAGTAAAATGCTATGGTTCTGTAATTCATTCCGTACCCTGTTGTTATTGACATAACCGTTAAACTGAACATACTGGTCGACACCTAAACGTTCAGCTTCTTTTTGCAGATCATTTTTTAACGGACCATTTCCAAAAAAATCAATATAAATTTTTCTGCTTTGTTGTTCAGTTAAGATTTTTAAAGCTCGTAATGCATATTTAAAGCCTTTTTTCTCAACCATTCTTCCTACCATCATCAGGCGACTGGAGGTATCGTGTCTTTTCTTAAAAGGAAAATTATTCAGATCTATTCCAAAACGTATTACCTCGATCTTTTTTTCAGGGAATCCCAAATCCACAAGCTGCGACTTCATATAATTTGAAGCAGCTATAAACTTATGAGCATTCCGTGCAAGATTTCGATATCTGCGTTTCCAGTCGAACTCCTTTGGTAGTCTGGAGACATCAGAGCCGTAGAAACTTACTACGAGTGGTGTATTTGTTTTCTTAGCTACTTCATACATACGCCAGCCATCATAACCGAAATGAGCGTGAATGATATCTGGTGACTGATTGCGGATAACATCCTCGTAAAAAGGCAGAGACAGGTTAAGATGGAAACAAATGGTATTAATAATGTTAGATAATCCACTTTGTGGCTGTTGAAAAACCGGCAAATGATCGGCAAACTCTCGTTTATTAATACATATAGCTACTGGTTCAAAACTGCTGTGGTTACGTATAAGCCGGTCTATAAAAGTCTCTGAAGGATTAAGAAAATTTGTTTTGTAGTGTAAAACTTTCAATTCTTTAATTTGAATCAGGATTATTTTAGGTAGTTGTTATACTATTATCTTGAAAATACTTAATATCTAAGGGAAAAGATAAGATTACTATTCAGATGCCAGATGAGAGAATTAACCCAAAAAGCCGTTAAGAGAATTTTTATTTTTTTTCTGCTATATCTGCCGCTACAATATGCATTTATTGGTGCTTTAGGCCTGTTGATAAGTGAACCTTGGCCGGCTTTTGCACTTCCGGGCTTTAAAAATGTTTACTCAACAGAAAGTCAAACCAAGGTAGTAAAACCGTACTTTTACGCCAAAGTGAAGAGTAAATCCGGTGATCATATAGAGGTTCAAATTTCGGAGTCTGAACTTTTTGACGGGATTGAAAAATCACAGATGCAGGGGTTCATTCGTACTCATTTTTCAGAGCAGCAGGCATTCAGCAATGATGTACGTCAATGGCTTCAGAATCGGGTTGATCAGAGATATCCTGATAGCAGGAGTAACGAGGTCAGGATAGTTTGGAGGGAGATGATATATACATCAAAAGGAGATCAGTTGATAGTTGAATCCGGTGGTGATGTGGAAGTAATCACCATTCCATTTACAGAGAGAGGATGAAGAATTTCGACAAAAAATTTTCTGACTGGATTTTTAATTCCTTTCATGTAAAACCTGAAGGAATGGCTTTATTTCGCATTTTTACGGCGCTGTTTATTCTCTTTTTTTTGCTGCCATCGACCGAGATGTATAAATTCATCGGCTCATTACCCGATGAATTCTATGCACCTCCGCCAGGACCCATGTGGCTCTTCAACGGATTTCCAGCGGAAGAACTTTTTATGGCTCTCCATCTCATTCTTGTTGTCCTGCTGGTATTTTTGCTGGTGGGATATAAAAGCCAATGGGCATCTATCTTGATCGGTGTAATCTTACTTGTCATCAAGGGATTTTTCTACAGCGTGGGCAAAATCAATCACGATCTGCTATTGCCATTGACGCCTATCGTAATGGCATTCAGTGGATGGGGTACTGCCTACTCTGTGGATTCATTGCGATTCAAGGACCAGGATCAGTCCCGGGTTACCAGCTGGCCTCTAACTTTACTGGCTCTTTTTCTTGGATTCATGATGTTTACGGCCGGTTTTGCCAAACTGTTGGGGGGATGGCTACAGGTTGATACTCAGGCTACGGCTGGACATTTATTCAATCAATATTTTGGTAAAGGAAGACAGGATTTATTGGCAGAAGTAATGCTTAAAGTTGACAGCCCTGTTTTTTGGGAAATCCTGGATTATGCTACCGTTTTATTTGAAGTAGGCTTTTTGGTGGCTGTGTTTCATCCTAAAACTACAAAGCTGTTTATTTGTTTTGCTGTACTGTTTCATTTTTCTGTAATGCTGATGATGAATATTTCATTTCTGCCCAATTTTGTGGCCTACGCCGCTTTTCTAAACTGGACAATGATTGATAATACATTGAAGGAATGGCTGCCGATGAAATTAGCTTCTCCTGCAGTATTAACAGGTTTTTTTGCAATAACGGGACTTATTATTTTATTAGCACAAAATTATGGTATCCCTAACTTGCAATCAGATTTGAAGGTGCACGAATTCATAGTTTTGCTAATAGCGCTGCCAATCGCTGTAACTTATATTGGGCGGCAGATCCAACAAACTACTATATCTCGTTTCGGCGGATTGTTTAGTTAATATTTACTATTCTTGGGTTATATCGCAAAGGTTCACAGAGAAGACACAGAGTTACACATAAATTTATAGCTCGATCCATTGCTCTGAAATAAGCTACTGACTGTTGTGGAAGGTTGTACCTCGGAACAGAGCTCCTGCTTAGCCTGGTTCATCAAGAAATTTATTCTGTTGGAAGCGTTCCATCCGATGGCTGGGATTGCCATCGGCTGGATGAGAATGACAAGAACATCCAGCAGCCTACAGCTGCAGTTCTCCGGCCGGTGGCTGGTTCTACCGCCTACCGGGTGGAAAGGGAGAAAGGAAATATAAAATATTGCTTTTCCACCCCCCGACTCGGGAATAGATTTGTTTAACGCTCTCTGCGAGTTGAAGCCGCTTACGAGCGGCTAAGAGCCGTGAGTTTTTTAAACTGTGGCAGTCTTGATCGATATTTATCAAAGAGGGCATCCCATGAATATCCAATGATAAGCAGCTCCATTACGTAGGCATCAAAACGGATATTCATAGATAACGTTATGCCGATATGCATAACAATAATTGCTGTAATGGCATAAGGCCGATATTTTTTTGACCAGACCAGCACTCCGGCAAATTCAGTAAGCCAGCCGAAAAGTAGAATGAGAGAAGCAATAGGAATACTTTGCAATGCCATCTCTTGTAGTAGATTAGGCTCAAAAGTGCCGGTTCTCGAGAGAATATCCGTTCCTTTTTCAGCTATCCACAACCAAAGGTGCCGGCCGTCAATCCAGAAGATACCGGTTCCTATCAGTTTTGAGATCGCCGCCGAAAAATAACTGAGTCCCACAAAAAAGTAGACGGATCCGAACGTAAACCGGCTGACTGCCCACGGCTTTTTGAAGAAAAAAGTAGCCATAGCCAAGGCCAGTAAACTCATACCAATCATATTCATACTATGTGGAATTTCACCCTGCGAGAAACGGGCGGCAAACTGAAAATGAAGCAACACCAGGATCAGAAAATATTGCCAGCGAAACTGAATGCGGAAAAAAGAAAAAATACATAAAATAGTAATCAGGGAGGCGTTAACAGCGGGAACAATATCCCCAAACATAAAAGAGATATCAATATAGTTGGCTATACCCAAGGGAAGCACCACTTCGCTATTCTTGGGTATATACAGAGCCCACTCCCATGCATATTTTATAACGTATGTCCCTACGAACAGTTCGAAAAGTTTAAAATACCAAAGCTCCCCTTCAGTGCGGGGTTTGTCAACCTGAAAAAGCTGATTTATAAAATGCTTGAACATGATTATGGTGAAATTTCTTTTTCTGCCAACGTTGAATTTGCTTCTACACTTTGATCTGTTACCAATAACAGGGGAATTGCCTCTACCATAACAGAATCATCGCCAACAAGACGGCCATTGACTTTCATAACCATGAGTTCGCGATTTTTAATATTTTCTTTTCCGAACATGACCTGCAGTGCCTGTTTGCGTTGAGGCGTCCATTCTTTTGTTTGGGACACAAAATTGGCAAAATCGATCTGATCAACACCAAAATCTTGTAAGGCAACCGGAGATCCATTGAGATTCTGTAAGTTGGTAGATTGCCACTTGAGGCTGTCGGGTGTATCCGTAACATCCCGCACAAGGGCGCGGGTCCACGGGTTACCCGCTTTTGAAAACATGGGATAAATGCTGAATGGCCAAAACTCTCCTTCGTGGGGTGCTACCAGCAAGCCAAAGACGAGAAAAACGCCTATAAGACACCGTGTAGATTTTTTTTGAAATGAATTCATAGCGTAACTCTTGTTTAAATATATTCCTCTGACAATTAGAAGTTCTGCTTTTTGGCAGATGAATGCAACTATATGAATACCAACCGATACATAAAATAATCAAAAAATAACTTCAGCTAATGATATTATTTCTCTGAATTAGATGAAATGCATTTATCTGTTTTTCTGTTAATATTTCCGGTTTGATATCCAATTACCTCAAAAAAATTTCTAGCCTATTGTACTAAGATTTCTATCCAATTTGTGCATACTTTATCCCCTTATATCGAGTTACTAATAGGACTCTAACTTTTATTTAAGAGACAAGACCTGTCCAATGAAATTCATCTTTGTAAGAATCTCCCTTTTATCATTTTTAATATTATTTGTTTCTGAAGTTCAGGCCCAAAGTAGTGTGAATGAGATAACAGAATTACCGAATGGGCATATTTTGCTTGAAGATTTTGAAGATTATCAAACGGGTACCATACCGGAAGATTGGTACAACCAGAAAGGAGAACGCCGTCCAGCATTGTATGATGAGGCAGAAAAATCGGGATACCAGTATCACGTTACCGAAGAGAACGGTAATAAATTTCTGCGCTACGATGGTGTAGAGGCAAAACATCTTAACTTTCCACTGGTTAATAAAGGAATAAATATATATGAAACTCCTATCCTGAGCTGGAAATGGAGGGGACTTAAACTGCCCGAGGGTGCCAATGAGGATAATGATGATCGTAACGACACTATTGCCAGCATCTATGTGGTTTTTGATATGGGACGTGTAGCCCTGGTCAAAAAAGTGCCGAAGTCGATTCGCTATACGTGGAGCTCGACACTTGAGGAGGGGACAGAGCTTTCTAAGTTTTATGGTAATCAAAAAATTGTTGTTGTGGAGTCCGGTCCCGAACGGACGGGAGAGTGGCTTACCTTTGAACGAAATATTGTAGAAGATTATCAACGACTTTTTGGAGATGATCCTCCCAAAAATCCGATTGCAATCCTTATACTCAGTGATGGAAATAGCACCCAGAGCCATGCAAAAGCAGATTATGATGACATCATGCTAAAGCCGCGCCATTGAATGGCCAATTCATTAAATAAGTTTTTAGAAAATGATTAACTTCCCCGCTATTTAAAATTAGCTGAGATTAATGGAAAAAGTTTTACGATTTCTTCGTCCACTTTTAAAATTTAACGCCTCTCATCCATATTGGGTGCTGGGCGTTACCATTTTATCAGGAATAGTACTGGGAAGCTTTGCTCTGCAGCTCAGGATTGATACCGATCTGGCAAACTTGTTACCGGAAAAAAATCCGCATGTACAAGCCCTTGAAAAGCTGCAGAATACTGTAGGTGGTGAAACGACCATGGAAGTGGCCGTAAAATCACCTAGCTTCGAGGACAACAAACGGTTTATTCAAGATCTGATCCGAGAGAGCCTGGAGCTTTATGATTATGAATCAGAGAACTACTTTTTTGATCGTGCAGAGTTTCGCAAAGAAACCGAATTTTTGCAGAATAACGCACTTTATTTTGCTACTTCACATGAGTTAAACGATATAAAATCATATCTCCGGGAAGAAATCCAGAAAGCCAAAGAAGATGCCAATCCCTTTTTGGTGGATTTTGATGAGGAAGATGATGAAGCCGAAGATGGAGATAGTGAAGAAATCAGTAATTTTGAGGAAAGCTATGACGATCTGATTCCATCAGAGTATCCTATCAGCCCTGATAGTACGGTGGCTATTATGGAGTTATACCCCACCGGCTCAAAAAGCGACTTAAGTTACCTGCGAAGAACATTTGCAAGTTATGATTCGCTGCTTACAGCGATGAATCCGCAGTCGTACAACGAAGAGATGGAGGTAGAATACGGCGGACGATTAAAGCGTCACCTCGCTGAGATCGACTCTATAATGAGTGATGTGCTCAATAGTTTTGCTTCGGGTATCTCCAGTGTCATTCTGTTGGTTATGCTCTACTTTTCTATCAAAAAGTATCTCAACTACAGGTGGTCAGAACATGAAGATGAGCAGAATCACACGTTTTGGGAGCATTTAGTCAGGATGCCGGTGCCGGTGCTTGTCATTGGTATACCATTGCTCATCAGTCTCTCGTGGACATTCGGCGTTACCTACTTTGTCCTTGGTACGCTTAATACCATGACATCCGTATTATTTGTTATTCTTTTTGGGATGGGTATCGACTACGGTATTCATTTTTATGCTCGGTATATCGAGTTCAGGGCAGAAGGTATATCGATTAATAAAGCTCTTATAGAGACGTATGAAAATACCGGATCAGCTATACTTGTAAGCGGACTTACAACGGCATTCTCACTTTTTGTGCTGGTGATTGCGCGATTTCGCGGCTTCTCTGAGTTTGGTTTTATCGCGGGATCGGGAATTCTACTGGCCCTGATGTGTATGCTTTTTGTAATGCCGTCGTTGCTTGTAATCTTTGAACGTTATAACTGGATCCTTTTTAGTGAAAGTGACAGAAAACCGGAGAGAAGTAAAGACTCTTTATTTAACAGGTTTCCTTTCGCCCGCACCGTTGTTGTACTTGGACTACTTCTTTCCGTCGGTATTGGAATCAATACTCCTAACCTGGGTTTTCAGTATGACTTTGGAAAGTTAGAGCCTGAATTTCCAGAGTATGAACAATTTAATGAGCTCGAAAATCAGGTTTCCCGTTCCAACAAACACAATCCGGCATATATTTTGGCTGACAACGAGCAGCAGGTTATTGAAATACTGGAAAAACTCCGTCACAAGATGGAAACGGATACAACCAGTCCCACAATCAGAGAAGTAGAGGCCCTGCCAGAACGATTTCCGCCCTCAGATACCGCGGCCAATGCCAAGCTGCAAGAAATTGCAGAAGTCCGTGAATTGTTAAATGATCCTTTTCTGGCAGAGCAGGATGACGAGCAGCTGGATAAATTACGCCGAGCTGCCCAAACTACAGATCAACTGAATGTGGATCAGATCCCCGACTACTTTAAGGGTCAGTTTATGAATGCACAAGGAGAAATCGGTAACTTCGTTATTGTTTATCCCAGTGTGGGATTGTCTGACGGACGTAATTCAATAGCATTTAAGAATGATGTAGGTGAGATAGAGCTTGATAGTGGAGAAACAGTTTATGCAGCCAGTACTTCGATTATAGCTGCTGAAATGCTTGAGCTTATGCGATCCGAAAGTCCGTGGATGGTCGGTGCAACATTGACGGTAGTATTTCTCCTTATGCTTGTCTCTTTCCGCTCACTGCGGTGGGCTGTTATCGCCATGCTTCCGTTACTGGTGGGATTGCTGTGGCTTTTCGGAATTATGTTGCTGACTGGCATGATGTTCAACTTCTATAACCTTGTAGTGTTACCAGCTATCCTTGGGATTGGGGAAGATAATGGTGTACATCTGGCCAGCCGGTATCGCGAAGAAGGAGCAAATAGCATGTGGGATGTGTTATCCAGTACAGGACAACATATTACTGTTGGATCGTTTACCACAATGCTCGGGTTTTCCGGCTTGTTATTTACTACGCACCCCGGTCTGCAGTCATTAGGCGCAATGGCTGTTATCGGAATTGGGATGACGCTGGTAACTGGATTAACATTCCTGCCGGCGCTTATCCAATGGCTCGAAGACATAAACTGGATTCATTTTGATTGATTGACTGAATTGTTGAATGATTGAATTGTTGAATTAGTTCTCCAAATCAATCCTTTAATCCTTCAATCCCTCAGTAAATAAACTCCTCAGTCACTACTGTTTCCAGAAGGCAGGCGTAAAAATTATCAGCACTGTAAAAATTTCCAGCCGTCCAACCATCATCATTAAAATTAAAATCCATTTACCGATAATTGGAATTTTCGCATAGTCGTCAGTCGGTCCAAATTCGCCCCAAGCCGGACCGATATTGCCAAGACAGGCGATGCTGGCTCCAATTGATGATTCTATATCGTATCCCATAACAGCCATTACCAGTGCTCCCAGTCCAAATACCAGCAGATACAGCACAAAAAAGCTAAGCACCGTGCGTTGAATGTTGGGATCGATTGTTTTATCGCCGATACGAATGGGAAGGACCGCCTTCGGATGCACCATCTGCTTTATTTCGCGGTACGAATTGCGAATGATAATCATCCAGCGAATCATTTTTACTCCACCTCCGGTTGATCCGGCACATCCTCCCGTAAAAAATAGCAGAAACAAGAAGAAAGCTCCGAACGAATGCCAAAGCTCGTAATCGTCGGTACCGAATCCTGTAGTGGTGATGATCGAAATAGCCTGAAAACTTCCATACTGTAAGGCACTGCCGATCGAGTACTCATCGAAGAGCCACAGAGAGCTGCTGATGACAATAATGGCAATACCGATAATCAGCGAATAAAAACGAATCTCTCTGTTATTAAAGAAGGATTCTGAATCACCGCGCAGGAGCCGAAAGTGCATGGCAAAGTTAATACCCGCTAAAAACATAAAAATTGTGATGACAGTATGGATGTAAACAGAATCAAAAGCCGCAATGCTGGCTCCCTTGGTCGAGAATCCGCCGGTGGCAAGTGTGGAAAAAGCATGATTTATAGCCTCGAACCAATCCATCGAAGGATGGGCCCAGAGCAACAAAAACTCTATGCTGGTAAAAGCCACATAAACGCTCCACAGTAATTTGGCTGTCTCTTGAACGCGCGGAGTGAGTTTGTCCGTTGTGGGTCCCGGTGATTCAGCCTGGAAAAGTTGCATACCGCCAACTCCCAGAAGAGGCAAGATAGCGAGTGATAAAACAATAATACCCATGCCGCCCAGCCAGTGTGCTAGTGATCGCCAAAATAAAATACTCATTGGCAGCGTGTCGATGGCTGGATTTTCAAAACCCCAACTGGTTGTACCGCCAAAAATTGTAGCTCCGGTGGTAGAAAGAGCACTCATCGTCTCAAAGACAGCATCGGTATAACTGGGTAAAATGCCTGAAATGACGAACGGCAGGGCCCCCACAAGCGACAAAAAAAGCCAGGTAAGGCTTACAACCAAAAAACCCTCTCGGATCCGAATCTCATTACTGGAGCGGAAGGAGTAGTATAAGATGCCACCAACAACAAAAGCTATAGAAGCTGAATATAAAAAAGCATTCCAGATCACCTCATCATAAATAAGAGCAATAATAGCAGGAATAAGCAATGCAAATCCCAAAAAGAAAATAAATGAACCCAGGATGCCGAGAACGGCACTAATATCAAAATGAGGGCGCCTAAAGTTGTTTCCAAGAGGTTGAGCCATTATTTGAACAGTGAGGTTACCTTTTCGATTGCTTCAGGGAGACAGAAAATAATGACTCGGTCATTGGGTTCAATTTGAGATTCTCCCGTTGCAATTTCAGTTGACCCATTGCTCAGAATTCCGCCTATGACACAACCTTCTGGAAAATTAACTCTGTGAATAGGTTTTTTGGTGATTTTGGATTTGGCATTTGCCTGCAATTCAATCACCTCTGCCTTGGTCCCTTGAAGAGCGGTGACCGATACAATGCGTCCGCCGCGAACATGGCGGTGAATTTCGTTAGAAGCTGCTGATTTCTTATTGATGGCAGCATCAAGACCGATGGTGTGGCTTAATGGTATATAATCGGACTTGGAAACCAATGCAACGGTTTTTTTGACTTCCAGATGCTTAGCCATCAGGCACGAAATAATATTGGATTCCTCATCTTCGGTTACAGAAATAAAGGCATCGGTGTCGGTAATTCCTTCCGTAGCCAACAGGTCGGGATCAGTGGGGTTTCCATTTAGAATCAACACATCTTTAAATTCCTGTGCCAGTTCTGCGGCAGTGTCATAATCAGGTTCAATTAGCTTAATATTGTAGTTTTCATCTTGTTGACATAAGATACGTGCAATCATAGCACCAATGGGTGTGCCGCCCGCTATCATGATACTATTAATTTTCACCTCCGGCTTACCGGTGGTTTTAACCACGCTGGGTATCGTTGATGTCTTGGCGAGGATAAAGAGATGATCCAGTTTCTGGATCCGTACCGAGCCGGTGGGAATAACAGTCATTCCGTTGCGTAAAATAGCAACAATACGAAACGTGATTTCTGGATTTTCTTCGGCATATTCACTTATGGTTTTACCCACCAGCGGTGAATCTCTGCCGATACGCAGTCCGATCATCTGCATTTTACCATCAGCCAGAGTGATCAGATCATTGGCCGATGCACGTTTAATTAGTCGCACAATCTCCTGCGCGGCACTTAGCTCGGGATGTATTAAAACATCGATGCCAAGATCGGTAGACTTAAGTGGAGCGTTGGGACGAGAAAGCTCATCACTTCGGACGCGGGCGATTACCTTTTTGGCACCCAGTCGTTTGCTCATCATAGAGGCAATCATGTTTACTTCGTCGATACTGGTAACCGCAATGAGGATATCAGCATCTTTTACACCCGAGTCAACCAGATCTTTAGCGGATGTTGCATTGCCTTCAAAACACAGCACATCCATATTTTCGGTTACGGCATTTAAACGATCTTTATCGCGATCGAGCACGACAACATCATGCTTTTCTTTAGAGAGCACGTCAGCAAGATCATATCCAATTTCGCCGACACCGATAATTACTATTTTCAAAGTGGTTTTCCTTATTTAAAAAGTACGCAAAAATTCAAAAGTGCTGTTAAAATCGCAATATTTTTATGCCATAATCAACTTATTAACGGATTAAATATTTTGAAGAATGTTCCTTTCCTTGCTGGTTAATTATTCTCATGCATTATATCCGCAATTATTTTTATAGTGTGAGTGCAAATCTTATCTTAGCATCTGTTCAAAAGCTAATGAAAAAATAGTATTGTGAAAGATTCAATCAGGATTGCATCAGGACAAGGATTTTGGGGCGATTTACCCAATGCGCCGGTTAACCAGGTTAAAAACGGACCTATCGATTATCTGGTGATGGATTACCTGGCCGAGGTCACTATGTCGATTATGCAAAAACAGAAGTTGCGTAATCCCGAATATGGCTATGCGAGAGATTTTGTCGATGTTATTAGTAATGTGCTGCCGGATATCGCCGATCAAGGTATAAAAGTTATTTCAAATGCCGGTGGCGTAAATCCCGAGGCCTGCAAAGAAAAGATTTTGGAAGCTATTGAGGAGCAGGGATACGAAGATATCAACGTGGCTGTTGTGGAAGGGGATGATATCCTGGATCAAATTGATGAGTTAATTGATCACGAACACGATCTGAAGAATATGGAAACGGGCGAACCGATCACAGCGGTGAAAGATGATCTGCTTAGTGCCAATGTCTATCTCGGATCTCGTCCGGTTGTAGAAGCGTTAGAAAAAGGTGCTGATATTGTCGTAACGGGACGCGTAACAGATACAGGGTTAACGCTTGCACCCATGGTTTATGAATTTGACTGGTCTTTTGATGATTACAACAGGATGGCAGCCGGTACTATCGCGGGACATATTATCGAATGCGGAGCCCAGGTGTCCGGCGGTAACTTTACAGACTGGGAAGAGATTGACGATTTTGTGGATATTGGATTCCCCATTATCGAAGCTCAACCCGATGGCAGTTTTTATGTTACCAAGCATGAAGGCACGGGTGGGCTGATCAGCGAAGCGACGGTTAAAGAACAGCTGCTTTATGAGATAGCGGATCCTACAGAATACATTACGCCTGATTGTATTGCTGATTTTACATCCATAAAACTGGAAGCAGATGGAAAGGACCGCGTTTATGTCCACAGTATTGAGGGACGCCCGGAAACGGATACCTATAAGATTTCTGCCAGTTATAATGATGGTTATAAGTTATCGTCTACCTTGGTTTATTCCTGGCCTGATGCGCTGAAGAAAGCCCGAAAGGCAGGGGAAGTGCTACAAGGCAGGGCAGAGGCGTTGGGACTGGAATTTGATGATTTTCGGGTAGAATATATCGGTGTAAACGGCTGCAGCGAACGACCACTAACTGAAGAGCTTTTGGAACAGGAGCACGAAGAAGTACAGATGCGCGTAGCACTTTCGGGCAGAAATAAAGAGGATCTGAACAGA
This sequence comes from Fodinibius sp. GM108, assembly GCF_058386985.1. NCBI lineage: Bacteria > Pseudomonadati > Balneolota > Balneolia > Balneolales > Balneolaceae > Fodinibius > Fodinibius sp. GM108. Next base: position 351,064 of record NZ_JBYEIR010000003.1, on the reverse strand, counting down.
TTTGGTAAAGAGGTGGCTCCGCTTATTCTTACCGGTCCCAGTGGTGTGACTGGCTTTGCAGGCGGGCGTCCTAAAGCAAGTGAAATTGTGGCCTATTGGCCGGCATTATTGGATAAAGAAGCGGTATCACCCCGAGTTCGTATTTTTTAACCTTTATTTAGAAAGGTGACCCCAGCGAGATTTCTGATTGAGGCATGGGAACGTTCTTTTCTTGTCACTAAAACCGCCGACAGCAGTCGGGACCAGAAAATCACTGGAACGAACCAAAAAAGTGCTTGCCCTGTGGAATCCTCCGATCCCTCGGAGGGCCACAAAGTGGTATTCCACAAGTGCTGTGGGAATCGTAGATTTTGTTCTGATTAAAACAGGAATATAAGGATAGCTTTTCCTCATCAAACGATCTTTAGATTATTTTCCCGCGATTTCCCCAGACCCCCAGTCTTAAAACCGTCACGTCGGGAAAAAACTTATGGCAATGTTATTTAGAGCAATTAGTTTCCTCCGGAAAAAGTGCCCAAATTATAAAATAAACCGTCTGTTTTGCTTTTTTGTTAGAGCTTGAATTTATAAATTGAGCCACGATTTTTGACAGATAGGTTTGCTGGTAATCATTAGGTAATCAGCTGGCTATCAAAATAGAATTTCAGGTAAATATTTCGGATTTTAGAGTTCATAATTTAAAAACGGTTATAAAATACTACCATTGATGGTTATTGGAATTATTGGCGCGAGTACTTCGGGACTTATTGCCGGCAAGCGATTGGCTAAAGCCGGCCACGATGTAACAATTATAGAAAAGGATCGCTCATTGGGTGGACGTCTTTCTACGATAGAGTTGGATAATGTTCGGCTTGATGTTGGACTCACTCATTTTGAGGCAGATACTCATACCTTCAAGAGTTTTGTACAAGATTGGCAGTCCGAGGGTATTGTAAAAAAATGGACAGATAAGTTTGCTCTTTATGACGGGCAGGAGATATATGATGTTAATCCCAATACCGATCCTAAACCCAAGTTTATTGGTACAAAGGGCAATCAAATCATCGCTGAGAAGCTAAGTCGTTGGGTGGATATAAAATCAGAGGAAAAAGCCGGAGGGCTAACTTATATCGGTCCGGATCGCTCGGCTAAACGTTCCTGGATGATCAACTTAACCGATATCAGCGTCTTTGAATGCGATGCGGTGATTCTGGCTACTCCTGCGGTTGAGGCTCATGGCATTTTACAAACCACCCAAAATAAAACCGCTATGCGTAAGATCATTCGCCATATAGATGATGTTCATTACGACGGAAGATTTTCTCTGGCTGTAACCTATGAAGAAGCTGAGATTCCTGATTGGAAAGGTATTCACTGCGAGTATAGTCCTGTAAAGTGGATAAGTAATGAAGCATCAAAGCAGGTGACAGAAAGAGCAGCGCTGGTGATACAGTCTACGGATAAGTTTTTCCGCGAACACGCACAAAAAAGTGATGAAGAAGTAAAGGAATTACTCTTAAAAGAAGCGTCAAGCATTGTCGGAAATTGGGTTCGTCAACCCAAATCCACGCATCTCCACCGCTGGAAGTATTTTGAGGCACGCAATCCCATTAATGAATATTTTATGGAACTGGAAATGGCTGACGGTCCTCTTGCGTTAATAGGAGACTATCTGGGTGGAACAACTATGGAAAATGCTTTTGTATCAGGATATAACTTGGCTGAGTACTGGATAAAAAAGTTTAGCAAAGTTACTGTCTAGTATCTGAGAGAGAATCAGATAGAATTAATAATCAACATACCCCCGTGGGCTCGCTGCGAAAGCTAAATAGCTATTTCAAAAAGTATAAAGGCACTATAATATTGGGGTCTTTATTCTTGACGGCCTCCAACTTCTTTTTGATTTGGATTCCGGTCTATCTGCGTCGTACAGTGGATCAAGTATCAAATATCGAGATTAGCGAATCTCCAGAGGAATTTGATACTATTCTGGGCGTTCTCTTTAACAGTAGCGCCAGCTGGGTATTGGCTAAAAACGCGCTCTTTCTTGTAGGAGCTGTGCTTCTGTCGGGAATTTTCCTTTTTGCTACGCGCCAGACGCTGATTGTAGCATCCAGAAAGATCGAATTTGATCTGCGTAAGGACGTTTTTGATAAACTTCTTGAGCTTCCGCAAAGGTTCTACAGTAATTACGATTCTGGTGAAGTATATGTACGGGCTACTGAGGATATTTCGAAAGTGCGGGAGTATTTTGGTCCGGCGTACATGTATACAATTAATACACTTACGCGGGCTGGATTTATTATCACCATGATGATTATTGTGAGTCCGGAACTGACTCTTTGGGCACTATTGCCACTGCCGTTTTTATCGGCTTTTGCCTACTGGGTGAGCGGCTATATTAATGATTATTCGAGGATTATTCAGGAGCAGTATTCAACAATTGCCGGCCGGGCTAAAGAATCGTTTTCAAGTATTCGCCTAATTAAAGCTTTCAATCGCGAAGAGTATGAGATGGGGCGGTTCGAGAATGAAAGCGAATCCTACCGCCAAAAAAAGCTTCGTCTTGATATGGTAGAATCGCTGTTCCATCCTACATTAAATTTGTTGATTGGTCTTTCGATTGTGATTGTAGTCTGGAAGGCCGGGCAGTTGGTGATTGAAGGCCAACTTACTGTGGGGAACATTCTGGAATTTATTGTGTATGTAGCATATTTGACATGGCCGGTGGCCTCATTGGGATATACCGTTAATCGTTTCCAGCAGTCGATGGCCTCCTGGAAACGTATCGATCAGGTATTGACTGAGGATATCGGCATTGAAGACAAAGCACACACTGATCAGGATATTGAGGAAATAGAGGGTACCATTGAATTTCGAAATGTATCATTTAAATATCCCGGCGCTGAAGAATATGCCTTAAAAAATGTTAATCTCAAAGTTGAGGCCGGGCAAAATGCCGCTATTGTCGGGCGAACGGGAAGCGGTAAAACAACGTTAGTAGAACTCATACCAAGATTATTTGATGTAACGGAAGGAGAAATATTAATCGATGGTAAAAATATAAAATCGATACCGCTTCGGCTTTTGCGCGAGGAGATAGGGCTGGTTCCGCAAGATACATTTTTATTTTCTGATACAATTGGTGAGAATATCGCATTCGGAACTACGGGTGCAACCCAAAAAGAAATAGAAGAAGCTGCGGAAAAGGCTCAGGTTCGAGACAATATTTTGGATTTCGAGAAAAAATTTGAGACTATATTAGGAGAACGAGGAATCACCTTGTCAGGCGGTCAAAAACAACGAACTGCCATCGCGAGGGCTTTAATTCGGGATCCTAAAATAATTATATTAGATGATTCGTTGAGTGCAGTTGATACCAAGACCGAAGAAGCAATTCTGCAGCATCTCAGAAAGGAACTTGAAGGAAGGACAACTTTGATGATTAGCCATCGTATTTCAACGATTAAGGATGCAGACATCATATACTATTTGGAAGATGGCTCAGTTGCGGAATATGGAACGCACGAAGAATTGCTAGAAAAAGAAGGTCGATATTCAGTCATGTATAACAAACAACTTATAGAACAGGAGCTGGCTGAAATCTAATTCAAATAATAAAAACTAAAAACAACTAAGATTGATTGCTTGACCGCAATCTAATCCCAAAAAAATACAACAGAGGAGAAAAAATGATTATTGTACCATTAGGCGTTGGATCAGCAACCCCAACAGCAACACGTCATCTGTCATCGGTGGCTGTCTGGAGAGAAGGTAGCGTTTACCTGTTTGATTGTGGCGAAAATGCACAGATGCGGATGCTGCAGGGTGGATTAAAACGTTCACAGATTGATTGCATATTTATCTCACATTTCGATACAGATCATTATGCTGGGCTGATAGGACTGCTTTCTACCTTGCAATTACAGCGAAGAGACAGAGAACTTACAATTGTAGGTCCTGAGGGAATAAAAGATTTTGTAGAATGGAACTTCGAGTTTGCTCATATTGACCTCAATTATCCAATCAATTACGTTGAGGTTGAAGAAGGTGTTGAAGAACAGCGTGTAGTTGATGAAGATGAGTTCTATGTAGAAGCACGCCCGTTGAATCATACCAAGTTCTGTCTGGGGTATCGCTTCCAGGAGAAAGATAAACCGGGCAAAGTTGATGCCGAAAAGGCCCAGGAGATGGGAATCAGTGAAGATTGGCAGTATAAAGAACTTAAAGCCGGTAATGATGTTGAGCTTGATGATGGCACGGTTGTGAAGTCGATGGATATCGTCGGACATCCGCGGCCGGGTGATAGCTTCGCCTATATTACGGATACGAAATATTGCCCCAACTCAGTGAAGCTCGGCATGAATACCAATGTTCTGTTTCATGAAGCGACTTTTAGTGAAAGTCTAAAGGACAAGGCTGAAGAAACAGGTCATTCAACGGCGAAAGATGCGGCGCGTGTAGCCAACGAGGCGAAAACGAAATTGCTTGTTATTACACACTTTTCGGCACGTTATACAAACGAATACGTATTATTGCGTGAGGCCCGCGATGATTTCTTCCCCACATGGGTAGCGACTGAGCTGCGGCCGATCTTCACTGATCCGGCACATGAGAAAGGAATCATTGAGCCGAAAGTGTACCTGAAGGAAATAAACCAGAACAAAGGGGGAAACAACAATAACAACAATAAAAACAAAGACAGCTCGGGCAAAAAGAAGCGCCGTCGAAAGAATAGTGGTAAGAAGAAGAAACGTTTTAGAAAACGTAAGAATTATTCTGGGAAAAAATCTCGAAAGAAGTACGATAAGAGTAGCAGCGACTCTCGAAAGAAGAGAAAGCGCAGGAATAAAAATGACCAGAATAATGACAAAAACAATAATAACGGCGGTAATGATAATCAAAGAAAACCAAAACAGATTACCCCGCGCACTCCGTTTGATGACTTTGATCGGTTCTAAAACCCTCAAATTGTGAGTAATGTAACGAATGATAAGGCCGTCGATTCTGATCTGCTTCGGCGGCTTTATCAGTTTATCCGACCATATCGCTGGTACGTTGTCTTAGGGATCGTGCTTACGCTAAGCGCGGCCTTTCTGGGGACGGTACGTCCAAAGTTGACGCAAATTGCGGTTGACGACTATATCCGTAATAATGATTTTCAGGGGTTGCTCTGGATTATCTTTTTACTTGTGGCAGCATTGGTTGGTGAGTTTATTATCCTGGTCTCAAATACGTATTTAACCCGATGGTTTGGGCAGGGTACACTTTATAATTTGCGGAATGCGGTCTTTGAAAAAATTCAGTCGCTGCATGTCCAGTTCTTTGATAAAAATCCCATTGGTCGGCTAATTACCCGTACAACCAGTGATATTGAAGCTCTTAGCGATCTGCTGAGTGATGGTGTTGTAAACATCATCGGGGATATGTTTCGCATATTCTTTATCCTGTACTTTATGTTCAGTATGAGCTGGGAGCTTACGCTGGTAGCTGTTTCGGTGCTTCCGCTGTTATTTTATGCCACTTTTGTTTTTAAAGCCAAAGTACGCGTTTCTTTTCTTAAAGTCCGCGACCAAATTGCCCGTTTGAACTCCTTTGTTCAGGAGCACATTAACGGAATGGCAATTGTTCAGCTTTTCAATAAGGAAGAGCGGGAGCGAGAAAAATTCAAAGAAATTAATGCCGGACATCGCGAGGCTTATATTGAGACGATCTTTTATTTTGCCATTTTCTGGCCGCTCGTTGAAATTATTGCAAGCCTGGCTATGGCGTTGGTCATCTGGTACGGCGGCGGTCGTGCGCTGATGGATCAGGTGACATTTGGTATTTTGTTGGCGTTTGTACAATACGTGCGTGATTTCTTTCGACCCATCCAGGGATTATCTGAAAAGTTTAATACTCTGCAGTCGGCACTGGCTTCCTCTGAACGGATATTCAATGTACTGGATACTGAAAACAAAGTGACTGATCCCGAAGAACCCAAAACTATTGAAAATCCACAGGGAGAAATTGAATTCGAGAATGTCTGGTTTGGATACAATGAAGAAGAGACAGTGCTTAGAGATGTCTCTTTTCATGCTGATCCGGGTCAAACAATTGCTATTGTGGGAGCAACAGGGGCCGGTAAGTCTACAATCATCAACCTGTTGATGCGCTTTTACGATATTAACGAAGGGACAATTAAACTGGATGGAGTGGATATTCAAAAATTGAAGCTGGATGAACTTCGATCAAATTTTGCGCTTGTCCTCCAGGATAACGCCTTGTTTTCCGGAACTATTATGGAAAACATCACACTTGGAAATCCGGATATTTCAGAAGAAGAGGTTATTCGCACAGCTCGCAAAATCGGTGCTGATCGATTTATAAATAAACTCCCCGGCGGGTTTGACTTTAAACTCAGTGAACGTGGTAAGTCGATCTCAATGGGGCAGCGACAACTGATCTGTTTTATTCGAGCGATGGTGTACGATCCTAATATTCTGGTGTTGGATGAGGCAACTTCAAGTGTTGATTCTGAAACCGAAGATGCCGTAAATAAAGCATGTGAGAAGCTGATGGAAAGCCGCACTTCTATTGTCATTGCTCATCGCTTGTCAACAGTACAGGGCGCCGACAAAATACTGGTGATGCATAAAGGTGAAATTAGAGAGACAGGAACTCATCAACAGTTGGTTCAGAAAAAAGATGGAATCTATCGTAAGCTGTATGAGCTACAATACAAAGATGAACAGATTCCGGCCCCGAAATCAGCCTGAAGTAATGCTTTCAATCTCCTTTATAAGCCGATCTATCTCTTCTTCGGTATTAAAATAATGTACCGAAGCACGTACAAGTTTTTTCAGGCCCCGTTTCTGCATATCCAACAGTGTGCTGCTTTTGGAAGAAGTATTTACATTTATATTTCGCCTGGCAAGTTCCATTTGTATAGTATCTGCCTCAACAGAATCTGCCGTAAATGTAACAATACCTGATTTGGATTGACCGATATCTCGTACGGTTACTGAGGGTAGATTACTAAGCTTACTTCTCAATTTCTCAGCGAGAGAGGTGATCCGCTGCCAGATTTTTACTATTCCGATTTCACCGGCATATTCTACAGCTTTCTTGAGACCTATTATATTTGAATAGTTCGTTTCCCAATTTTCGAATCGCCGGGCGTTTTCTCGCATTTTATATTGATTTTGGTCAATCCATTCAGCGGAGTGTAGATCCAAAAAAGGCGGCTCCAGTTTTGGAAGTATTTCCTTATTGACAAATAGAAAGCCCGTACCACGCGGTCCGCGTAGATACTTACGTCCTGTGGCAGAGAGCATATCACAACCAATATTTTGGACATCAACAGGGTAGTGACCCACCGATTGACAGGCGTCAACCAGGTAAAAACAATCGTGCAGTCGGGCAATTTCTCCGATTTCTTCTACCGGATTAACTAATCCGCTGTTGGTAGGCATATGCGTAATGCTGATAAGTTTGACACGGTTGTCCATCAATTCTTTTAACGCCGCGGTAGAGGTTTGGCCATGCGCATCATTGGGTATAACCTCGATCTGTAGATCTATCTCTTTTTGGAGTCTCAGATAGTTAATGTAGTTGCTGGCATATTCTGATTGGGATGTCAGAATTCGGTCCCCATCTTCGAAGGGAATGGAAAAGAAACTCATGTTCCAGGCAGTGGTGGCATTTTCGAGAAGAGCAATTTCATCTGAGTCAGCATTAATAAATTCAGCTATTACATTATAAGTTGCAGTTAATTCTTCTCGTTGTTTTCGGGCTGTTTCATATCCTCCATAGCCGACTTCTTGTTCCAGATAATTAATCACAGCCTGATGAACTGTAGAAGGCATCAGTGAAGCCCCGGCATTATTGAAATGAATGACGTTATTGGTTCCGGGTGTTTCATCACGAATCTGCTCTATATTCATAGCCAAATGTGTAATATTTTATTTGAATAAATCAGGGTTTTGTAAAGCAAAATTTAAATCGCTGAACAGAAATTAGAAATGGTTAATTAATAAAATTTAAGCGACACTATTAACGTTCTTTTGTATAATGCCGTCTACAATTCTGGGTCATAAACTTTAACCTCAGCATTTATGGAGCTAATTGATAACAATGTACAAAGGACATTATAATATGGGAGATCAACAAATATTTATCATTGATGATTCTCCTGTACAGCTTATTCTTCTGGAAAAGGTACTGAAGAGAGCTGGTTACTCGGTTCAAGTCTTTGAGAATGGATACAATCTGATTAGTAGTTTAGAAGATGAAACGCCCGATTTGATAATTTCAGATGTTGATATGCCCAAACTCAGTGGCTTTGAGTTGATCGAAGAAGTAAAGAACAAATTTGGAAATATTGAATTTCCGTTTTTCTTTGTTTCCTCAAGCTGGGATAAAAAGATTGAAAAAAAAGCAGAAGAACTGGGGGCAACTCTTTTGATTGAGAAACCTTTTAAAATCGAGGTTTTGATAAAAGAGATTAAAGCAGTACTTAGTTCTTTCGAGCTGGGACGAGTAGATTTACAGGAATAACGTCAATCCCTTTCTTTAAATATTTCTAACCATTTGTTGCTCTCCTACGCTTTTCAATGACAATTTGTTTTAGGTATAAAAAGTATTGTAGAAGTAACGCTTAATCTTTTATATTTGGGATCTGAAATCTTGTATGCAGATTTGCCTGAGTGGCGGAATTGGTAGACGCGCCGGATTCAAAATCCGGTGACCTCACGGTCGTAGGGGTTCGAGTCCCCTCTCAGGTACTGTATTGCCTCCCAAGGACTTGCAGTTATTTAAATTTATCAGTAAACGTTCATTTTAATTGTCATAACTTTTCCTGGTATCAGAAGTAAAGGGTCAACTCACTGTGAGGCATTTTTTACTGTTCCAATATTCATCAACAGCAGAGCTAAAAACATAATTTCAACCCCCTAACTATTCCAGAGTCCAATTGGGCGACCAGCCGATGATAGAAACTCGGATAGTCCCATGGGTAGCCAAAAAGCTCCACTTAAATAATAAATAATTGTTCTACCTATTATATAACCAGAAGTATTTGGAAATAAGACTTCCCGGTAGGTCGAATAGATCGGAGCTAAATACATGGATATTTTTATCTGTTAAACTATAGAACGTAAGCAGGATCGTTGCTACAATTCCCTATACAGTAGCAACAAACCAACTAATAGCTTTCCAACCTACTCAAAATGCCTGTAACAGCACTACTTGCAGGGATCCATATAAAGGATTTTCAAATGTTATGGGTAGTTTACTCATTCCACCAATTAAATAGTTAAAAGTAGGTGTCCAGTAGGATGAAAGCGGCTGTGGAACAATTAAGTTATTTAAAGACTATTATAATTAAAGTTAAAAGGAGAGAGGAAGTTTTGAGTAATAAGCCTCAAAAGGACCCACACAAAAAAATCGATATTAGTTTCGTAGAGCAGAAATATACCTTTGCCCATCAAGAAAAATGGATGCAAAAAGGTTTTCTGGCAGTAATGGTATCCTTTTTATTGCTCGGGCTGTTCGGTTTGTTCGGGAGTGGGTTTCTAAGTGAAAGCATACTTTCTGCCAATTCCTACAGCGTTGAATATCAAAAATTTCTGCGTGAGGATACGCCGTCGGATATTTATATCAGCTTGGATAATCCTCCGGATACCACTGTTGTTTCTCTTTCTAACAGCTATATAAAACAGGTCCATCTAAAGCAGATAACACCAACTCCTGAATCCGTAGAGATAGAAAACCAGAAATTACGCTACAGCTTTATTACAAGTGATTCAGGAATTATAGCTTTTAAAATTCAGCCCGAAAGATCTGGTGTCAAAGAGCTGGATCTTCTAATAGAAGGTGAACAGATAAATCTTACACAATACGTTTACTTTTAATAAACCTTTACTGCCATGGATCTCGTAATACGCGCTATAATAGTATATTTCTTCATTCTGATTGTATTTCGTATGGCGGGTAAGAGAGCACTCTCTCAGCTGACCACCATTGATTTTGTACTGCTGTTGATCGTTGGAGAGGCAACTCAGCAGGCATTACTTTCAGAAGACAATTCCATCATTGGGGCAATGCTGGTAATAGGGACTTTACTTACCATGGATATCTTATTTGCTAAATTTTCAAAAAGATGGAACCTATTTGATAAAGTTACTAACGGAGTACCGGTTGTCATAATGAAGAATGGAAAACTGTTAGAAGACAGAATGGACGAAGAGACAATTGAGGTAGATGATATTCTTGAATCTGCCCGTCGTAACCAAGGTTTGGAGGATTTAGATCAGGTAAAATATGCAGTGCTCGAAAAAGACGGACAAATAAGCATTATCCCCAAAGGATAGCATCTGATGTATCTATTTTTTTCTATTGTGCTTTTCTCCCGGCTAAAAAAGAGGGTTATACTGGTATACTTTTTTAGAATGTTCCAATTCTTCTTTCTGTTACAAAGGGAAAAACTGTTGTAGGATTTTCTGCCTTGTCTCTGACGTTTACCGTTACATTGAATCTTTGGCTGATGTCTTCTATACAGCCGAAATGTATAGTGAGGATTGATGCCGATTCAATATGCTGAATATTGCAAGCTCGATTCAAAAAGGCGAATTCTGACTCAGAACACAGTTACAGATGGCACCAGGTGGCGGCTGGGCAGGTATATAACAATTGAGGAGATCGTTTCAGGTATTTTTTTGACTATATATCTCTTTCCACGACCACCCGCTGCTTTTCAGATAACCGACTCTAAGAATGATCTTCTTTTTTCAAGAAAATTTCTGTTTTTAAGCAATGATGATTCAGTGACAGGAATTCCGAGTTTATTCAGCTTTTCATAGTTGGGTGAAATGTATTCATGATCTTCAAACTCTGTTATGAAACTATGCTGTAAGGTATGTAAAAATTTGCGTATGGAATCCTGAAGGGATTTTATTTCATTTTCTGCAGAAACATCTTTCTCAATTAGATATAGAATTATAGATAAAGCTTCATCCAGATTGGTTAAATTAACAGCCAAAGATTCTGATCTGGAGACACTGTAAAAGTAGTGCGAGATAGGATAGGCAAAATGATTTTGATTATGTATGTTGATCTTCTCCTGAAGTACAGGTATACGTTTAATCAGCACATCCAAACTTCCTTTACTGTAAACGTTGGCAACTATTTCTTCAGGAGATTTGCCTAAGTTTGATATATATAGCGCTAAACTTCTCTTGTGAAGGACGGCAGAGGTAAGATTTATTACATAGGATATTCCCGTTGTAATAAAAATGAACCCACTAAAGGAAAATACGGCTACAACTATTTGCCAGCCATTGTTTGCAGGCATAAAGTCTCCGTTGCCCATTGTTGATAGAACATATCCGCTAAAATAAAAGATGTTCAGGAGGTTGGGCGTTTCCCTGGAGTTAGCATGAATTATGGAGCTTTGAGAGCTTGACAGTATTAAAAATAATCCCAGCCATAACAAGCATATCCACAACAGCATTGAAAGAAGAATATGGCTTAAACCGGAAAATTTAAGAATTTTTCGGTTTGGAGTCTTCTTGTTTAGAAACAAGAAGAACGTTGACAATGCTGCCGTTGAATACTTGTTGATGAAGCCAGCACCATTAAATGATAATGTTGTATAGAAAAAATCAAGAGAAGTAATAACAACAATGAATGCTCCGATCAATATCGATAAATAAAAGTCAAACACTGCACCAAATTTTCACATGGTTATTTCAGTCGCTTCATTTTTTGGAGCCGTTCGAAACCGGTGCTCTGAATAGCTATAACCAAAAAAATCCGGGTATTAATTCATTCAAACCTCAAAGAATCCGGCTGATTGAGAATTATTGGTCAATAAAAGTAATCACCAATTTCAGCGACATCTGAATTAATGTGAAATTCACGAGTAGCTGCAAATCGTAAAAATTACCCGAGGAAAAAGTTTGTATTCTTATCCGGTAAAATTTTTCAAAAGATGGCACTTTAATGGATAGAACATACAAGAATTCCGCAACAGGAGATCGGAAATTTATTACAGTATCATGTAAAACTACTACCTCCAATTAATAAATTATTCTGTTTTATTGCCTTACCAGAACCCTTAAGATACTGTTGAAGTTATTTTCATCAAACCTTGAATATCGATGAGCTTAGAAGCCCTTTTTTTTCACCAGTTAAGAGATCTTTACAGCGCAGAAACCCAAATAATTGAAGTGCTGCCAGCCACAATAGAGAAGGCGTCTGAACCAGAATTGAAAACTACTTTGGCTGAACATCTGGAGGTAACTAAAGATCAAAAGCAACGACTTAGTAAAGTCGGAGAAGAGCTCGGAATTGATTTGGAAGGTCAAGTCTGCAAAGGTATGAAAGGTTTGATACAGGAAGTATTATATTTTCACGGGAATGAAGTAATTAAAGATCTTAAGTCTTCAGTGACTGACAAGATCATAGATAATGTTAAGGATGCAGGTATCATAGCAAGTATGCAGCGGATAGAACACTATGAGATTTCTGCATACGGGACGGCCGAACAGATTTCAAAAACGTTAGGCCATCCTGAAATAGCACGAACACTTCGCCAAATAAAGGAGCAGGAAACCGCTGCTGATGAAAAACTGAACAAACTGGCTGTTAATAATCATATTAATGAAAATGCTATGGGCGGTATATGAAGCAGACTCTGTTCATGGTATCGATACTTAAACTTGTTTCCAGCTATATAACAATCTTTTCAGCGTGAGTAAGAGACCATTGAAGCAACTGTAGAGAACCTGTGAAGTATCGGGAGATTACCTTTTGGAAATAGAAAAGTTAAGTCAAGAGTAATTATTCTTTTGGATCCGGTAGCATGAAACGACAGTTTCGCAATCTTTTCTTTCCGGGTAATAATATCTCTGAAGACCGGCGGGAGGCACATGAGTGCCACCACCGAAAAATAAGCTGGGTATACTACTGTACCTTTGTTGTGGGATTGTGGCTTATTGCAAGCCCATCTACTTTTGGATACCAGGTCCCGGCAATGATCTGGAATGACATTTTATCGGGAATTGTGCTTTTAGGCTTAAGTTATATTGCATTGAAACCCTATAAGCTGTGGGCGCAGTGGAGCATAGTTTTTTTGGGAATCTGGCTGCTGATAGCTCCCATGGTTTTCTGGGCTGTTGAAGGATCAGGATTACTTACAGATTATCTTATTGGCACACTGGTGATGCTGCTTGGCATCATTATTCCCGGACAGCCGGGAATAAAATTATATGCCCCCGAAGGACCAAGTATACCGGCCGGATGGACCTATAATCCCGCGTCATGGGACCAGCGAATTCCGGTAATATTCCTGGCCTGGATAGGGTTTTTTATCTCTCGCTATATGGGCGCCTTTCAACTAGGATACATCGATGTGGTTTGGGATCCTTTTTTTGATGAGGGAACTCGGCGGGTGCTGGATTCTGAGGTCTCCCATTCATTTCCGATTTCCGATGCCATGCTGGGGGCTTTTGCCTATATCATGGATGTGCTTTTTGGCGCTGCCGGAGGTACGCATCGCTGGCGAACTATGCCGTGGGTAGTTATAATTTTTGGTATCTTGATTATCCCCCTGGGAGCTGTAAGTATAACGTTGGTAATCCTTCAGCCTTTGGCAGTAGGCTATTGGTGTTCGTTATGTCTTGCAACAGCTGTAATTTCGCTGGTTATGATACCATTTGCTATCGATGAAGTTTTGGCAACAGTGCAGTTAATGGCTTTTGAGAAAAAAGAAAGAGGCACCTCATATTGGACCTCGTTCTGGTTTGGGGGAACAATGGAGGATGGGAAAACCGAGCCGGCAAAAAATCCTGCTAATTTAATTGAATATACCAGCCGGGCAATGTTCAAAGATCTGCTGAATATTCCATGGAACTTGATGGTAACTGCAGCAATCGGCGCCTTTGTAATGTTAGCACCGGCTCTGCTGGGGTTTGAAGATACCATTGCCGACAGCCATCATCTTGCCGGGGCACTGGTGTTAAGTATTGCTGTGGTAGCAATGTCTGAAGTAGCACGTCCGCTGCGCTTTCTGAACATTTTGCTCGGACTTTGGATCATGGCCGCCCCCTGGATTCTTTCAGCTTCACAGGCGGCAGTTTGGGAAGGAATGATAGTCGGAATCCTGCTAATCATTCTTTCTCTGCCCCGGGGGAAGATTGTTGGGCGCAGAGGAAGATTTGATGAATATATCATCTGACAGTTCAGATTATACACCTATCTTTATCGTATTGGGAATTGTGCAGTTCATAGAAAATTACTTGCTGAACCATTTCAGCCATAAACATCTTTAACTGGTATCAGAAATTCTCTCTCAGGTACCTTGCTTCCTTTTATTATCATTAACACCGCCACTGAACTACGGATATCCAGATCGAACAGTTCCATTTCTCTTTTAACCATCCAGTGCATTTCTTAATATTCAAGAGAATCTTAAACCAATAGAACTGTAGAATTTATGAGACCAATTGAAACCTCGATGGAGCGGAAGCTCCCATTCAGCGAATATGAAAAATTACGGCGTCGGTTTATGCTGATAGATGAACCGATTCCGGGCAACTTGCGCTGGGGACTGCTTCTCGAGGAACTGGATAAATTAGCCGAAGATGTAGCTCTTGATTATGTGCATAAATTCAACGAAGATGCACGTGTTGTGACCGCAGCCATTGATGATATTCTGCTTCGCACGCCCGGCGATATCAACAAGAGTTTAAATTTACGGGCGCGTATCAATTATGTAGGACGCAGTTCCATGGAAATTGGGATCCGTGTTGACCAGGAGGGAGCCGAGTCTCGTTCACTGGCCTCGTGCTACTTTACAATGGTAGCCAGAGAAGGAGAGGGCGAAGAAGCTGAAAGCGTGTCCGTGGAGCCGCTGGAATATGTGAGTGATCTTGAGAAAAAGCGCTACAACAACGCAATTGAGCGGAGAAAGACTTATCGCAGCCAGATCAATGAATTGGAAGAACCTCCGACAAAAGAGGAATACAAGCATCTGCGAAAATTACACAGTGCGCAGGAGCAAAAAGGATTTGATGGATTGCTCGCAGGCAATCTGATTCGCAGCAATTGGGAGCGTATGTTTCCTGAGCAAGAGAATGTACCCGAGAAAATTTTTGGTGGTTATGTAATTCGGCGCGCTTTTGAATTGGCGATGATGCATGCCGAAGTGATTGCTCCGGACCGTCCGGTATTTGTTCGTGTTAATCGCATTAATTTCTTGCAGCCGGTGCAAATAGGGGATAAACTAGACTTCACCAGCCGCATTGTCTACACTGGTGATACATCAATAAGTATTGAAATAGATATTGAGCGCATCAGCCGAAACCAGGAGACGCGTGCCCTTTCAAATACCTGCGTGTTTACGATCGTTAATGTGGATGAAAATATGCAGCCCCAGCCAGTGCCCCAGGTTTATCCCACTACCTATGCTGAGGATGAACGTTATCTCCGAGCTCATCGCCGCCGAAAGCGCTATAAAGCCAGAAAGCGAAAACTAGTTGATACTGAAAATTAAAATTAGATACTGGTGGTACTACTCTTGGTCGTCCTCAGGTAATAAAGCAACAATAAAAAAGCCCTCCCTGAATTTGAAAAAGTTTCAAATCCAAAGAGGGCTAAAGTTATCTTTCGGAATAATGTTTATTGCGAGGCTAACTCACGCATCGTATTTGTGAGCTTTTGAATTTTTTCCGGTTGGTTTGAACCGTTGGTTCCATTCTCCAGACTATCAGCGAGTTCGTTAAGAATGTTACTTCGCTCTGACCCGGAGGCTTGTTCAGCCTCTACAAGCTTCTGACGCGTGTCTGAAATGCGGTTTTGGGCTAACCCGTTATCACGCTCCAGCTGATCAACATAAGCTTTTGCCAGGGCAAAGCTAGCCGGCCAGTCATATTGGGGCTGTCCCTGCGGATTCAGCTGATCAAACTTAACCGTATTGGCCGCCGCAATCTCATTTTCGGTGAGATAGGGACTCGGTTTGAGTTCGAAAATGTCGAGTCCGCGGGCAATTTCGGAGTTAACAATTACGCCGTTGTACCAGTAAACCGACCAGCTTCCGCCCATCTGCATACGTGTAGAATCAACAGGTCCGCGATCATGATAGGCAATCTCAACCGGGTTTTGAGGATCGGTCCAGTCGAAAACAGAGATACCGCCCTGATACCACGATTGAACCATGATATCGCGATCGGGAACCGGAATCATCGATCCGTTATGAGCTACGCAATTTTCCTGCTCGGTTTGTGGCGCCGGCAACTTATAGTAGCTCTCAAACTCCATCTCTTTATTCTCATTGATTGTAAAGATAGCGTTGGCCCCCCATTCCCTAGGATCATCTTCGCGGCACTTGGGTTGTCCGCCGCCGCCCCATTCATCCGTGAATAGCACTTTATCACCTTCATTTGTAAAGGTGGCTGAGTGCCAGTAGGCGAAGTTAGAATCTGCTACGGCGTCAATTCGTTTTGGATTTGCAGGATCTTCGATATCAAGCAGAAGCCCATATCCCTCACAAGCTCCTCCGGCCAGACCAATTTCAGGATAGAGTGTAATGTCGTGACACTGATTTGGTCCGCGGTTGGCCATAGGATCCTCTTCATCATCACCATCATCGGCACCTCCAAATTGCTCTGCAATCATGTTTGGCAGTTCTTTTCTCAATTTTGCGCTGTCGGCAGCTGTTACTTCGTTACCGCCGCGCTCTTCTACAATCTGAGTGAGAAAAGCGTTAACGATTCTGTCGGGAACGATACGTTTTTGTCCGAAAACTTCAGCAACAAAAGCACCTTCTTCCTCAGCTTTTCTAATCTTCTCTTTGTCGGCAGGAGACAGTCCATGCGTTGGTGCTTTCCTTAGATCTTCAAAGATTCGCGGTGAATTTACGATCTCGGCCTTTTCAGGATTGGCCAGGGGTACTTTAATGACCTCGATTCGGAAAAGTGCTGAATTTGGATCTTCAGAGGGAGGTGCATCACTACACCCGGGCAGTTCTTCTTCCGGGCGAACAGGAGCGGATCCGGAAACATATACGTATACATTTTCATCATCATTAGGATCATCAAGCACAGAGTGGGTATGAGAGCCTCGACAAGTTTGTACGTTCGAGACGTATTCCGGATTGTGAATATCAGAAATATCAAAAATGCGAATACCTCGCAGGCGTTCTTCGCTTGCAACTTCATCTACACCCTGAGTGCCGCAGTCCAGTCGTCCACCGAGACCTTCACCGGATACAAACAGCAGATCTCCATATACAGAAACATCACTTTGTGAAGCTGGACACAGAAAGTCGACTTCCAGTTGTGGATTACTGGGGTCGGATATATCCCAAACCATAAAACCGTTGTAGTTACCCTGAATGGCATAATTATCTTTAAAGGCCAGATCAGAGTTTGTTACACCTACAAAATCTTCAGGAGGTGGTGTTTGCGAAAGCATATTGAGGTTCCAAATAGCCTCTTCCGCATCGAATAATCCTGCTCCTAATCCTACGCGGGGATCGGGAGTAGGTGGATTTACTTCTGAGAGTGGTTTTATATTTGTCGGTTGAGCAGAAGAATCATCTTCTACTGCCGATGAGGGGGCACAGGCATACGTCCCAAACATTGCTACCGTAAGTAGTAACCAAAGACAGCGTTTACCTATATCGGTAATCCCGAGAGATGGTAAACGATCATTGTAATCGTAGTTCATAGGTTTCCTTATTTTGAGTAAAGGTTTATTGTAAAGTAGTTTCTGATATTATCAGCTTGACTCGCTCATATTTTCGAGCATAAGCCGCATGCGTTCTATTTCTGTACGTTGATCTACCTGAATATCTGACGCCAGGCGAAAAGCTTGTTCATCTTGTGCGGCTCCATCTGTATCGAAAAGATTCTCTACCATATGGACGGCGCCGGCATGATGCTCAATCATATACTTTAGAAAGATACGATCAAAGTCTGATCCTTTTGCATTAGCAAGCTCTTGTATCTTTTCCTGGGAAAGAACCCCGGGCATGTGACGAAAATGGGTATAGGGTTCTCCATCTAGCTGTATATGAAGATTTAAGCCGTCAATGGTTATTTTAGGCACCGGCTGATCGCGATCTCGGAGCCACTGTTGCATTGTATGAATCTCATCTTCCTGCGCATTGATGATACGGGCTGCTAGCCTTTGAACTGCGGCACTGGCATTATTTTCGGGAGCCAGTCGCGACATGATGAGAGCTTGAGCATGATGGGCAATCATACCCGTCATAAACATGACGTCAGCCTCTGTAAACGACATCCGGGCTTTTTCTTTTTGAGCCCAGTAAAGTTCTTCAAGTTCGGACCTGTCATTATCTACTGAGGATTCTTGTTTTGCGCTGTCAGTGCTCTTGCAAGCTGCCATCCCGATGAAGAGAAATAAAACAGCTACTATTTTGAATGTTTTCTTGTTATTCACGATAGATAAATAGGCGAATTTTTAATTTTAGTCTCTTTATGGCATCAAATATTATAATTGTTCTGGCTTAGAAACCAGCTACAAATATAATTATTTCTAAAGAAAATTTTACATAAAATACCATTCCTGATTTTTATTGGTTTTGTGCTTTGTTTTTCTACTTTCAGTAGAATTCATGGAAAAACCTAATTATGAATTATCTTCTTTAAAATACCAGCCACAAAAGGAGCAGAATAATCATCATCCAGGCCATAATTTTTATCCCCAAAGACTGTTTGGGAAATTCGTAACCGCAGATGGGGCATATTTCTGCATCAGCATCAACCTGAACGGCGCAGCCGGGGCACTCTTTTTGTTCGGATTGCATTTGGTTTATTCTAAATCTGCATGAGTTAATGTAGGTTGTTGCAATCACAATAATAAGATAAGCATCGTGTGTGGACAACAATTCACCTGCCAAAATGGTTATTTAATCTATAAAGACCGTTGGTCATATCGTAAAAATAGTGGTAAATTTGGACGCTTAATCATAATACCAAGCACGTAAAATATTTATTGTATGAAACCCTCTCGATTTTTTGCCTATGCATCTCTTGTTATCGTAATAGCCGGCGGAGCTATTTGGTATATTATTGATGACTATTATACCCAGCAGGGATCAAATGGAACGGCTGATGCAGATGTAGTTATGTACAAGAATGAAGGTTGTCAGTGCTGTGACAAGTGGGCCGAATATATGCAGGGCAGTGGATACTCTGTTAAAATTGTGGTTCCGGAAAATTTAAGTGCAATAAAAGCTGATCAGGGAATTCCCAGAAATATGGGCGCCTGTCATACAGCGTTCATTGGCGACTATGTTGTAGAAGGGCATGTTCCTGTTGAAGATATCAAGAAACTGCTAAAAGAGAATCCTGCTGATGCGGCAGGACTTGTGGTGCCGGGGATGCCCGCCAGTTCACCGGGAATGAACACAGCCTTGGGGGAACCCTATGAAACATTTCTGTTGAAAAGCGACGGGAGCACTGAAGTATACGCCCAACATTAGTCAAATGAAATTTTAATATAGATAGTTGTCTGCTAATGACTGCTCGTTCTCTAATTTTTGCTGTAGTCGTATTTTTATTTTCATCTGTTTTATGGGGATGTTCATCCGAGCGAAATAAGAATTCTCCTGCTCCGGCAACAGAGCCATTGGAGCAGCTGGACCCTCAATCGGCTGTATTATATCCTGCCCAGCAAGAGGCAAAAGCGCGTGATTTTGAAGTTACGCTGATAAATGGAGAGTCCTTTAAGCTTTCTGATCATGAAGGAAAAGTGGTGCTGCTAAATATCTGGGCTACCTGGTGTGCGCCATGTCGTGAAGAGGTACCTGATTTTGTCGAGCTTTATGACCGGTACAAGGATGAAGGTCTGGAAATTCTGGGGGTATCGATTGATAAACAGGGAGAATCAGTCGTCAGGCCATTTATGGAAGAATATGATGTTAATTATCCTGTGGTGATTGACCGTGGAACGATTATGGATAAATACGGTCCCACAATGGGTATACCGACCACTTATGTCATAGGACAAGAAGGCAATCTTGAATATTTTGCTGTCGGAGCGCTGACAAATAAAGAGCTGGAACCCCGCCTGCAGGATCTTTTGAAAAACTGAGACATTTCCCGGCAATTAGTTGGATATTGCCCAGCTGATCGACCAGGTTTTTATTCCATATCCCTTTGACGATCTACATGCCTGGGAAGTTAATCCTATCCATAATACAGCTGGTTATAGTGACCAAGCCAATTATGAACTCACCATCAAGAGCCCGGGTAAATCAACGGTGATTCGGGACCGAGGGGCAGCCCCAGCAACATCCATATAACTAAAACGGCTGTACTGAGTATTCCGAAGCCGATTGAGTAGGGAATCATTAAGGATATCAGCGTACCCAGCCCGACATCTTTTTTATATTTTTGAGCAAAAATAATTACGAGTGGGAAGTAGGGCAGTAAAGGTGTGAGTATGTTTGTAAAAGAATCACCAATACGATAGGCGGCTTGGGTAAGTTCTGGTGAATACCCCGAAAACATCAGCATAGGAACAAAAACCGGAGCCATTATAGCCCACTTTGCGGAAGCGCTGCCGATGAATAGATTTATAAACGCAGATACGATAATGAATGATATAATAAGCGAAATGCCCCCAAAGCCAATATTTTCGAGAAACTCGGCACCGGAAATGGCAAGTATCAGACCCAGGTTCGACCAGTTAAAGAATGCGATGAGGTGAGCAGCTACAAATGCCAAAACTATGTAAGCTCCCATACTAGCCATCGATTCGGCCGTCATTTTAGCCACATCTTTATCACTGTCTATCTGCCTGGTTACAATTCCGTAGGCGATACCGGGTAACAGGAACATAAAAAAGATGATAGCCACAATACTTTCATAAAAGGGAACAAGACTGCCATCTTCACCGCGGAGTGGGGCGTTTTCAGGAATAACAAGGAAACCGGTAGCAACAAGGGTTAATCCTGCAATAACAGACGCCCAGCGGTGACCTTTTTTAACCAGCGGCGTAATTTTATAATTGTCATTTTCTTCATTTTCATTCTCCAGGTCTTCTGGTGTATCATCGTAAGATCCCAGTCGGGGCTCGATAATTTTTTCGGTGATATACCAGCCGGCGGTAACAAAAACCGGTACTAATACGATCATTATATAGTAATTTGACGCGATATTTACCGAGTATTCCGGATCAGCAATATGAGCTGCCGGTTCTGTAAAGCCTACAAGTAGGGGATCCAGGCCGGTTAACAAAAGATTGGCACTGAAGCCTGCCGAGACCCCCGCAAATGCGGCAGCCAAACCCGCCAGGGGATGCCGGTCAAGGCCATAAAAGATCAAGGCTCCCAGTGGAATAAGTACCACATAGCCTGCATCAACGGCAAGACTACTCATGATTCCGGCAAGTACGATGGCAGCAGTAACAAGATAATCGGGTGCGCTTTCTACAAAACGGCGCAGTGAAGTTGTGACAAGACCGGTTCGGTCTGCTACTCCTATACCTAACATAACCACTAGTACCAGGCCCAAAGGAGGAAACTCAGCGAAGGTTTCGGGCATTTCGGTAAAAATACGCTGAATATTTTCGCCGCTAAAGAGGTTTTCCGCCTGTATTTCTTCATCTGTGCTGGGATGTATGGCGCTCACATCAAGAGCGTAACAAATCAACGAGGCAAGCATAACGATACCTATAATAATCACAAAAACCGTTACTGGGTCGGGCAGTTTGTTCCCGTACTTTTCTACCCCGTCTAAAATCGTTGAAAAAAACCTTTTTTTGAGTTGACCTTCTCTTCGTTAGCCATGTCTAATGTTTATTTGTTTCTTGGTCAATGCGAAAGTTTTGGGAGCCAGGTTAAATTTTCGTCCGAGAGGTAACTTTTATCTTGGCTACTAAAAAGCATTAAAAAAAGGATAAAAAATTGATTTAAAGTAACAAGTGATTTTTTGGGCAGGCTAATAGGATAATGAACCGCAAACTATAAAAAAGTTTGAACAAAGGGTGCAAATGAAACATCCGAAGCAGATGTATGTAGTCATGGGGAAGAGGGCCGGATTTTGTAGAGCTTATAACTGATATGAGGATGATGGACTGGACTTGTAATATTCTTTAGACAAACAAGAGGAATTTGTTGTCAGGCTTTTATGAAATAGATAAGACTAGTGTAATAAATTATTTTTGAAGAAGTAGTAATTCCTTTGATTTTTATCCATTATATCTTAATACTAAGATCGTCTAAATTACTTAGGTAAGATCAAGAGTCCACAAAATAACCTAGTGAGCTTCGGGGTATAAGCTCATCGATTATCGGCATAGGAGTTACTTAATATGGATAGAATCTTGGTTAGGTGTTTTTCCACTAGTCTGACATCTTAATTAAAATAATCAGGGATCAGATATGCAGCCCCCATTGCGTAGCATAGGCATACCAAACGTGGTATTAATGGTATTGCTGAGTTTCTTGCTAATTTTTTCTACGGATACATTTGCTCAAGACCACTCATCAGGTGGAGGGGGGAAACAGCTTGATGATTTCCAAAAAGAGAAGCTTGAAATAGAAGAAACAGAAAAAGCATCTCCTACACTGGATCCGGTAATATCTGGTGTAAATATCAATTCAGTAGATGGCGATTATTTAATTTTTGAGCACGATCAGATGTGGAATCGTAATCCCAATCCAAATCCTGATTGGAATTTTCCCCTGTATGAACAAGGAGAGCCTGCCGGTAACATCAATGGAGATAGCAGTGATGATTTTATTGTCACAGGTCAAACTAATGAATTAGAAGGTACAACCTGGAAAACAGCTGTCTTTTTGGGAGGAAATATATCCGAAGAGCCGGATCAGATTATCCCGCGTCAACTAGTACCGGTTGGTGATTTAAATGGAGACGGCTATGCTGATGCCATTGCAGTGGACACTTCAAAAACGATGGAAATATATGGAGGTACCGATTCTGGATACCAGGGAACAGGGATAAGTCTTGATAATCTTGAGCCGGAAATGTATGAAATATTGGGCTTTGTTGATCTGGACCAAGACGGTCTTGGAGATATTTTTGCTTATTCAGAGACCAGTGGAGAAATTTTAATAGCTGAGGGAGAGGAAAGTTTTAGTGATATAACTGTTAAATCTTATTTCGAAGTTCTCTCATTTTCAGAAAAAAAGGTGATCGTAAAGAATATAGATGAAGATACGCAAATAGAAATTGTCGAATTCAGTGGAAGTAATGGTGATGGGAGCGTTCAGGTTTTTGAAGTACTAAAAACAGAAACCGGATTATCATTTGAAACGGAAATTTATCCTCTCGATTTTTTTAAATCTTTTGATCGTGCAAGCAACACAGATCTTCATTTGATAGATGTAAATGGCAATGGACATGATGATATTTACATTTCGCTTGGCAGGGAGAGTCCTAAATACATTATGGAGTATGACACTGTAGATAATTTTTATCAAGATGCCACAGAAATCCTTGATGGTGAGCTGGTTCCGGCGGGAGATTTAAACAATGATGGTAAGCATGATTTTATTATGGGTGATTCTGATGATGATTTTGCCCCTTATATTGCTTATGGTTCTCCGGATTTGACAAGCAATATTTCTTTAGATGTACGATTGGAGGGAGACACTGGTTCGTATTGGAGCTGGGAGATGGGATATAATCCCTACAGCGGGTTTGGAGATCTGGATGGTGACGGTATTGATGATGCTATACTTTTTCACGCTGAAGCCAATGACAATGATATTCAATTCGGGCGAAGAATAGTTTCTGGTAGCGAAGAGCTAACATCAGATAACTCTGCATTTCAATTATATCCCATCGAGTATTTCTATAATTCAATTGATGAGGTGGAGGAGTTGGGGGATGTAAATGGTGACGACGTGGATGATTTCGCCATGGTTCTTCAAGATCAGGGAAAGATTGAGATTTACCATGGTGGAGATACTCAAACCCCAGCACAAACAATTACTTCGGGATTAAGAATTGAATCTATTACTAGTGGTGATTATACCGGTGATGGGATTAATGATATTGTTACTTTAAGCGATGGGCTGGATGATTATCAGATCGAAGTTTTTGAAGGGGGGAGCTCTTATAACAAAATTAAATCAATAAATATTTCTGACTTTCAGAATGCAGAGTTTAATGATGTTTTTGGAGTTAATGATATTGGTGATATTAATGGAAATGGCAGTTCTGACTTTTTAATTGGTTCAGGATCAGCCGGTGATACTACTGGTGGAGATGAATATCTTCACAAAGGCTATATTTTTTATGGTGGTTCTTCTACTTCCTCTGCTCCAGATGATAGTCTCGATATGGATCCTTCAAATGACTTTTCCTCTGTTAAAATTAATGCAGCAGCAAGCGCAACAGCGTTGGGAGATTTGGACGGCGATGGATTGGGAGATTTTGCTGTAGGATCTCCAAGAAAAGGGGAGTATGGTGAAGTTGCTGTTTATCTTAGTGATTCCAATGATCCGATACGCTTCTCGAGCTCTGCAGGATACTATTTTGGTACGGATATAGTATCCGGTGACTTTAATAGTGATGGGTTAAAAGACTTGGCTGTTAGTCTATCATATTCTGAAACTGTCGCTGAAATATATTATGGCAGAAAAGATTTTGATACCGCTCCCGATCAATCTTTGACTCTCCCGAATTATTATTCTGAGGAAAGTGGATATAATCATATGATACCTAGTTTTGAGACGATATCTGATTTTAATAACGATGGGAAAGATGAGTTAGTTGTTGGTTCTTCCGGCGTTGATAATAATCATGCTGTTCTATTTTCCGATGTATCTAACAATTCCGGTGCCAGCCTTATTATAGGGCCTAATCCCGATGCAGGGTTGGGTGGAGCTAATATCATTAATGAATATGGCACAATGGCATCGGGTGATTTCACCAATAATGGAGTACTTGACATAGTTATATCCCAATTTAACGACAATAGTGACGGGATTGCTACGAGTCGGGTGTACCGCTATGAACTTACAGCTCCTGTTACAATAACCTCTGTTGAAGATGTTCCAGATGACCAGGGATTTAATGTCCAGCTTAATCTGGATGGATATTTAATAGATGCGGTTGAGGAAGGAATTTCCAGCTTCGATAGTTTGTGGGTAAAGAGAAGGCCCGTAGGTGAGGATTGGAATGATACTACTACTGTATCCTTCCAGGATTTTTCGAGAAGTATGATAAATGAAGTTCCCAAAACCCAGCCTGCAAATACGCAAAAAGTTGACCAATCGTATATTTTTGAAATCGAAATGTTTGATGGAGAAGAACTAATTGCCAAAAGTGATACGGCCAAGGGAAGGGCTTTTGATAATATAGCTCCGGAAGCGGTTCAGGGAGTAGAAATAATCGAAGAAAATGGTTCAAAAGTAATAAGTTGGGAAAAATCAAAGGCTGATGACTTGGATTCTTATCTGATCAACCGCATTAAAGACAACGGTGAGTTATCTGATGAGACATTGGCAGTTTCTGACACTACTAAATATAAATTACCAGATACTCTTTCTGGTGTCCAGCAATTTGTTGTCCGCGGCCGGGATATTCATAATAATTTCGGAGAGCCGTCGGCGCCTGTAAACACTATATATCCCAAAACAGTAACGTATGACATTAACGCCGGATGGAATCTTCTCACTTTAGCTGTGGAGGATGATTCTGCTAATTCTGCTCTGCAAGATCTTACAACAGGGCCTATTTATGAATATATCGGAGGGTATCAAGAGGTTGAACGAGTAGAAGAAGGCGGGGCATACTGGATAAAGTTTGCGGATGCTGCGAATCCGGAATTTCGCGGCTTGCCTCTCATAGAATTATCTTTACAGTTAGAAGAGGGGTGGAACCTGATAGGAAGTATCGGTGGAGAACTACCTGTTTCACTGATTGATGACCCGGATGGAATTATAATACCAGAAACTATATATAGCTTTGACAACGCCTATATAAGTACTGATACGCTCGGACCTACAAAAGGATATTGGATTCGCACCTCATCTGCCGGAACAGTTACACTAACTCATCCAAAATTTTTAGAACAGCAGAGTGAAGAGCTAAATAAATCGGAGAATTCTTCGGCTAAGTCTGCCGGTGATGTCACTGAGCTTTTTAATAAGATAACGATATCTGATGATGAACGTTCTGCAGAACTATATTTTGGATCCAAGCTGCCGAATGGGATAAACAAAAAAATGTTCTCCCTTCCGCCGCTGCCTCCGGGCGATGTTTTTGATGCCCGTTTTGAAGGAGATATGCGGTTATCAGAAAATAATAAAGTTGACATCCGCCTTAGTACAATTGTAGAAAAATCTTTGAAGATAAAGATAGATGCCGGATCTGATGCCGAAGCAAGCCAGTTTGTTATTAAAGAATTTGTGGATGGTGAACTGCAGGCCAAACATACCGTTACTGATTCTGAGGAAATTAATCTTAAGCACAACGAGACAGATTCTATAACATTGACGCCGGTGGGAATTTCCGAAGCGGGGCAACAAGAAGCACCCGGTGAGTTTGATCTTGAGCAAAACTATCCGAATCCGTTTAATCCGACTACTAAGATTCAGTATTCGGTTGCTGAAGCAACAAACGTTAAAATTGATGTATTTAATATACTTGGTCGACGGATAGTTACTCTTGTCAATGAACCCAAAGAGCCGGGTACGTATGAAGTCACATTTGATGGTTCAAATTTTGCAAGCGGAATTTACCTGTACCGCTTGCAGGCCGGTGATTATATATCAACAAAAAAATTCATCCTCGCTAAGTAGATGTAAATCAAACTCTTAAACGATGAAACTTTTTCTAACATTTTTACTACTTAGTTTTATACTAACCAACTGTCCCACCGAGGAGAATACGGATATTGTGGAGATGACAGCCACGGTTACGCCGGAAGAAGCGGGTGAGGTGAATCCAAGGCAAGGGGCATATATTGCTGGTAGTGAAATTACTGTAGAAACGAAAGCTGTTGATGACCGGTGGGAGTTTACCGGATGGGAGGGGGATACTACAGCTTCGGATGATTCATTGACATTTACCATTGTTCGGGATATGGATCTTATAGCTACATATGAGGTTCCTTCCCGAGCTTTTGCCAACCGTATTACTGTAAGCGATGGTCTTAATAGTAAGGATGTAGTTTTTGGGATGCATGAAGATGCTACCGCTGGCTTTGACAGCGGGATTGACAAAGAGTTGCCTCACCGTCCTCCGGAGGGTTCTTTTTATCGACGTTTTAATATCCCTGATTTTGGATTGAAGGAGGACTTCCGATCTGTTAGTGCTGAGCAAACTATTTGGGAGCTTGAAGTTTCACCGGAAGGTGAACGAACTATCTCACTTGAATGGGATTTTAGCAGCAGTGATCATATTGGCACGCTCACACTTACCGATGATCCCGAAGATCCTACACTAGAAATTGATATGAAATCAGAAACTTCATACGAAACCTCTGATGGGTCAGTCCAAGTCTTCTATATTATCAGTGATTACTGAAATTAAGTATGCTGCTTAATTATTCACTGTTAACTGACCAATGAAAACTGCTTAGTACCCTTCTGGATTTTGTGACTGCCAACGCCACGCATCTTTGCACATATCTATGATATCGCGTTCCGCTTTCCATCCTAGTTCTTTTTCGGCTTTTGTGGGATCAGCATAGCAGCTGGCAACATCTCCCGGACGACGATCTGTGATTTCGTAAGGGATATCCTGCCCCGACGCTTTTTCAAAAGCTTCAACCACATCCAGCACGCTGTATCCCTGTCCGGTACCGAGATTATATGTTACCACTCCCGGATCTTCGCGAAGTTTTTCAAGAGCTTTAAGATGTCCAATGCTCAGATCTACAACATGAATGTAGTCTCGCACTCCAGTGCCATCGTGGGTAGGATAATCATCACCAAAAACCGAAAGTTTGTCCAATTTGCCGACGGCTACTTGTGTAATGTATGGCATCAGATTGTTGGGAATATCATTCGGATCTTCGCCAATCCGTCCACTTTCATGAGCACCCACGGGATTAAAGTACCGTAACAGAGCTACATTCATACTCTCATCAGCAACGTGCAAATCGCGCAGTATCTGTTCAATAAACAGCTTTGTTCGTCCGTATGGGTTGGTAGCTGAAATCGGAAAATCTTCTTTTATAGGCACTTCATCAGGATCGCCATATACTGTAGCTGAGGAGCTGAAAACGATATCTGTTACACCGTGATTCTGCATCGCTTCACACAAATACAAAGTGCCTGTGATGTTGTTGTGGTAATATTTAAGAGGTTGAGCGACAGATTCTCCAACGGCTTTATAACCCGCAAAATGAATAACTGAATCTATATCATGAGTGCTAAAGATATTGTTTAATCCTTTTTTGTCGAGCAAATCGGTCTCGTAGAAAGTTATCGATTTGCCGGTAATCTCTTCGACACGGTCAAGAGCCTCTTTTTTGCTGTTACTTAGATTATCAACGACTATTACATTTTGGTTGTCATTTAACAGTTCAACAACAGTATGACTGCCGATGAACCCCGCACCGCCCGTAACTAAAATATTCATTTTTATTCTTTGTAAAGTTGCAATTCCTATTTGCTGCCGACCTGCCCTGTGAACTTCCAGTGAAATTAACTTCAGATTTCACGGAACAGGTACGATTTGAGATGTTTTTAACAAACATTTTGCCGTAGTGAGTTTTCAGGTCTTATACAAAATTCTTCATCTTGTTAAAGTCTTCTCAAATCATTGAGCACTTAATTTTTGAATGGATTAATGAAAACGAAAAGAAGAAATTATCCTAATGAAAACCTAATCAAGGTTTTCTGCGAGCCAGGTAAGTTCTTTTTGTACAGTTGTACAGATTTCTTTCATTTTATTGGCTGATTGCTGGAGATCATTTTCCTTGGCATCATCGTTGAGTAAGGTCTTTGCATGCTCATATTCTTCAATAACTTCGATGGCCCCCATCATTTCAGCTCCGGGTTTTATCTTATGTCCTGCTTTCCGGAGATCTTCCATATTTCGATCCAAAAGATGTTTCTGAAAATTTTCAAGAAACTCTTCAAAAGAAGAAACGCCTGCCTCACAAAATTCTATAACATACTCATTATCATCGAAAAGTATCTCTTTTATTTTATCCGGATTTATAAAATGATATGTCATGAATTTACCAAAAGCGTTTTTAAAGATTTTGAAAATTGCATTGAATTGATTTCACTTAGTAACATTCAAAAAATATAAGTTAGTTTTGCGGTTGAGATATACCATGCGGTGCAGGTTTGCCATCTTCCCCCAGATGTACAAAAACTATTTTGTCAATTTTTATAATTGTTTCTTTTGAAAATTTGTTGCGTACCTCACATCGTACTGTGATAGACGTAGTGCCGAATTTTACAGTCTCCATGCCAATTTCAATAATATCTCCAAGTGAAGCAGAGCTGACAAAGTTAATTTCACTCATATATTTGGTAACAATATTACCTTTATTAAGCTGACAAGTGACAAAGATAGCTGATTCTTCGTCAATCCAACTAAGAACAGTACCGCCGAACAGCGTACCGTGGGCATTTAAATCTTGTGGTTTAATAATTTTTCGACTAAAAAATCTCATGTGAGCCAATCTTATTAGTGATCAGTAATAGTATTTATCATTGATTGCTGAATGATTAAGTTTTAAACGAAGGTAGATTATAAACAAATACGCACATGTTTGTTCGCTGATATAATTTATTTTAATGAAAGTCTGGGCAACCTGATTCAAATATCAATTCCAGCCTTCAGTTTTTTCGGCGCGCCTCCATTTATTTGGTGGAGCGGGTTCTTCCTTCAATTCAATGTCATGCTCTTCCAGAAGGCGCAGTGCTTCTTTGACGGCTCTGTTTAATTGGGGATCTTCTCCGGCAATTACCTCACTGGGGCGCTGCATTACTTGAATATCAGGAGAGACACCTTCACCTTCCACATCCCATTCGCCATCAATATTAAAGAAGCCGCCACGTGGTGCTATCATGCCACCGCCGTCAATAAATTGTGGCGTATCCCAGGTACCAACAAGTCCACCCCAAGTACGGGTACCGATCAGCGGACCAATTTCTTTTTCTCTGAACATATAGGGAAGCAGATCACCGCCGGAACCCGCCCGTTCATTAACAACCATCACCTTAGGTCCCCAGAGACCAGCCATAGGTGTAGTAAACGGAGGAAATTTGTCGCCGGCTTTACTATTGAAGTATCCGAGTAGTTCGCGATTCATTACATCGATTATGTAGTCAGCCGCTGAGCCACCACCATTATTTCGCTCGTCAATCACGATTCCATCTTTGTCCTGTTGAGAGAAGTAATAACGGTTAAAAGCATCATAGCCACCACTACCGGTATTGGGCAGCCAGACGTAGGCAAGTCTGCCATCCGACATCTTATCGACTTTTCGTCGGTTGCTCTCCACCCAGTCTCTTGTGCGAAGCTCCGACTCGTTTGACACTGGCTTTACCTCTATTTCGTGTGCCCCATCCAATGTTGGAGTATCATTGACAGTCAGAATTGTATTCCGGCCTGCCGTACCCTCAAACAGACTAAAAGGATTGGTCGGTGAACGAAGTGGTTCACCGTTAACCGCCAGAATGTAATCACCTTCATCTATATCAATTCCAGGCTGAGCCAGTGGTGCATGCAGATCAGGATTCCAGCTTTCGCCGGTATATATTTTTTTAATTCGATAAAATTCTTCTGTCTCTTTCAGGTCTGCACCGAGTAAACCAACAGAAATTTCAGCCAGATCGGGATAATCACCACCGTAAGTGTATGAATGTCCAACGGATACTTCACCACCGAGAATATCAATCAAATAACTCATGTCGGATCGATGGCGTACATGATCAACCCACGGGCGATACCATTCATAAATTTTATCCCAGGGAGCACCGTGCGCGTTATCAACATACAGAAAGTCACGTTGAAAACGCCAGCCTTCCCGGTAAATCTGCTCCCATTCTTCCTGCGGTTCAACGCGGACCTGAATATCGTCTACATCAATTTTGCCCTGACCAGCCTGTGGAGGGTTTTCGGCAGTGGGGACGATATTCCAGTTTTCACCTCGGCGATACAGCATATTTTGCCGATCGTGCGAAACTGTTGCTTCTTGTATTGATCCTAAAAATGTCTCCGACTCGCGGGTATCGACATTATATCGGTGCAGTGTTGTGCCAGACTGATCAGGTACATTTTCTTCATAGAAAACCATACTCTCAGGTCCGCGAATTAATCCCGTATAATTTTTTTCGGGGATTCCCGCCGAAACAATCCGATCCTGAATATTATCAAAATCAATTGTTACGGCATCAGATGCCTCTTTTTCTTCCTGATTTTCTTCGCCATTTTCTTCCTGTTCTACCGGTTCTTCATCACTTTGCGGCAAAAAAGGAGAGGGTGTCTCATCATCCAAAAGTATCATATAAAGTCCGCGGGTATTGGGTACATCGTACGAACTCATGTCAAGCCAGCCGGTGCTGAGTCCGAAATCAGTACTTGCAAGAAAGTAGATATAGTCGCCGCTTTCATCCCAGACAGGATCTATGGCGTCGGCCATACCGTTGGTAACCTGGTATGTCTCATCTGTTTCAATATTGTGGATTTTTATCACCCTGTAATGACTCGGCAGTCGCTTGGCGTAGGTAATCCACTGGCCGTCAGGCGACCAAACCGGATTCATTGTCCGCTCTGGGTGAGCATAACCGTCGGTGTCGACATGAGTGGCTTCGCCAGTCTCCAGATCAATATACCACAGCCTATAATGCGTGTCGGTATAGGCAATATGTTGACCATCGGGCGACCATTGCGGTTCAAAAAAGAATGTCGGCTCAGGTAGTTCTATCTCTCGCGGTTCATCAAGTCCCTTTTGATCGGATATATAAAGCTGATATTCACCACTTTTATCAGAAAACCACGCTACCTGCTGGCCGTCAGGCGACCATATCGGGTGGCGATTGGCAGTTCCCGAGCTTTTTGTAAGATTCCTCCAGCTTCCATGCTCCTTTGGAACTGAAATGATTTCGCCGCGATACTGGAAAAGAGCACGCTGACCAGTGGGGGAGAGAGCCGCATTAGCAAGTTGTGTTGGAGAAGGATCATCCCAGCGCGGACGTGCCCTCGTCATATCTCCCTGAACATTAATCTCAATTTTTTCATGATCCCCAGTCTCGGGATCTAATTCATAAATATAACCGCCATTTTCGTAGACGATGACACCATCGCCGGCATCCAGGTTCTTTACATCAAACTGTGAATGAAATGTCTGCTGTTCACTTTCGCTGGTTTCAGGGTTGTATGACCAGATGTTCATCGTGTAATCCCGTTCGGACAGAAAATAAACCGTCCCGTCGAGCCATACTGGATTTATATGCCGCTCCTTATTGGCTCGTGGCGTACGCTGGAGTTCGTGAGTTTCCTGATTGACTATCCAGATCGGCTTTGCCTGTCCGCCACGATAATTTCTCCATTCAGGATCCCAGAAGCTCACCGGCTGATAAGCAATGAGCGAGCCATCTTCGGAGATTTCTCCAGCTGCCGCGCGTGGAATGTCCAGCTTTTCAGGTAAACCGCCATTGAGACTTGCTTTATAGAATGTGGTTGATTGCGTAGGATGTCCTTTACGTCCGGATATAAAAAGTACGTTTTCTCCGTCGGGTGTCCAGCCGGTAACCCGGTCGTCACCCGGATGCCAAGTGAGGCGTTCAGGCTGGCCACCCTTAGCAGAGACAACATATACGTCAGTATTGCCATCATATTGAGCAGTAAATGCAATTTTTGAACCGTCGGGAGAAAAATGTGGATTGGTTTCGCCTCCCTCATCACTGGTAAGCCTGCGCGCGTCGCCGCCATTGCGATCGGTAATCCAAAGATCATTGGCATAAACAAAAACGATATGATCTTCACTGATTGTAGGCTCTCGTGTCAGGCGGGTATCTTGTGCGGAAAGTTCTGTTAAAGATGAACAAATAAAAAGGATTATGAACCCCCAAAAAGGAAGAAAACTACTCTTTTTCATAACATATGGTCGTTTTAGCATTCCCCTGAAAAGCCATTAGAATTGGATTTAATTTAATGGCCTCAAATTGAATTGCAAACCGGACTAAGGATTTTTTACCAATATTATAGAGATGCCATCTTTTGAAAAATGAGTGATCTTTTATTGCGAAATATGATTTATTTATTCTTTCGCCGGTTCCCAAAGTTCTATTTTGTTACCTTCGGGATCCAAAATCCAGGCAAATTTACCGAATTCTGTATCTTCCAATTCACCGACCTGGTCGATGCCTTCAGATTCTAGTACTTCAAGCAATGGCTCCAGATCATCTACAATGAAATTGAACATAAAATCCTTGTTGCTGGGCTGGATATATTCAGTATCCTCTTTAAAAAGACTCCAGATCGTATAGCCATTTTCAGGTCGCTGATCATCATTATTCCAGTTGAAAGCATATCCGCCGTAACTTTCATCAATAGGGAGACCGAGATGTTTTTGGTACCATTTAGCCAAAGCTTTCGGATCCCTGGCCTTGAAAAAAATACCGCCGATGCCTATTACTCTTTTCATGTTATTTAATCATAATTAGTGGAAATATTAAAGCCGCTTCGGTTGGGAGCGACTTTAATTTAAGGAATAATTATTTTTAAGGGTGCTTTGCAAAACAATTATTTTAATCCTGTCATCGCGAGTCCCGCGGGTTTCGGGTCGTGGCGATCCCCACACAGATGGAGATTGCAGCATTCTACTCACGAAGTTCACTCCATTCGCAATGGCACTAGGTTTTGCAAAGCTCCCTTTCTAGAAAAACCACGCTGTGATAAGCGTCTGCGCTTATCATTACTAACCATGTTTTAAGCACGGACACTTGAAACAGTTATAAATCAGTGGTTTCCTGAATGATCTTTATATCATCCGAGGGGGTAGTTTGAAGCTTCATTAACTCTTCTGGTTAGCATTTCAAAGAACTTCCTAAAAATAATAGGTACCAACAATAGCAGCGCCTGTTGAAAGAGAATTACTGCCGCCGTCATTCAGGAAAAGATTTAATTGTCCTTCTACGCCCATACTAAAATGTTCGTCCAGAAAATATTCTCCACCGCCCGTAGCACCAAGTAATAGATCGGTTTCATCATCCCCCACTTCAGGTGACGTACGCTGAAAGATACCTCTCGCACCAATATAGCTGGCAAAATCATTGCCTAAACTTTGGTAAAAACGGGGAGCGACACCAATATTTAAGGAAGTAAAACTATCTTCCCGATGATTGAGACCAAAGATGGGAGCGAGTGTAATACTGTTGGTCAGCCAGATAGGAAGCTGCAGATTTGTTTGACTACTTTGGATCGAAGCTGAAAGTCCTAATGTGCCTTCAGCAGGGCGATTTTGTGCTGTTGCTGTAGCAGTAATAAAAAATAATGATACTAGAAATAGTGACAAATTTGTAGCAATTTTCATAAGACTCCTGTTTTATTAATAATGACACAGGTTATATGCTGAAGCAGAAGGTGTGTTCCGAAAGTCCTTCAGGAGTCTTTTAAAGCTTGTCTGCAGGCAGCCAGATCTTTCTTCGCCGGTTCATAATCGGGAGCTATTTCAAGGCATTGCTCAAAATAGGAGATCGCTTCCTCATACTCCTCCAGATGCTTGAGAATAAATCCGATATTATTATATGCCTCGTGAAATTCGGGATCGATTTCGATCGCTTTTTTATAGCAATTGCCCGCTGCTACCGTATTATTATGCCGCAAGTGATGATTCCCAAGATTGAAAAATCCAATCGGATCGTCGGGCTTTATTTTAGTAATATGCTCAAAAAGTTCGCGGGCTTTTTCTTCTTCTTCCGCCAGCTCATAAATATCAGCCAGGTTATTCAGGGCAGGGACATAGTCCGGTTTGATATCCAGCGCATTCATATAATAATTGATAGCCTTCTCGATTTCTTCCTGCTCAAAAAAGGTATTTGCTAAATTGAAATGCACCTTGAAATTATCTGAATCCAGGTTCAGCGACTTTTGGTAAGCGTCAACCGCTTTATCATATTCGCCCAACATATGATGACCGATACCCAGTTCATTGAGCAGGTCGGGATCTTTGGGTGATTCTTCGAGCTCTTTTTTAATTTCTGTGATCTGTTCTTCGATCTTTTTCATAGCCGCCCAAGATAACAAAAGCTCGTGAAATTGTCGTATCTGAATATGCTATGATTTTAGTCTGCCGATAAACTGGAAATATGACCACCAGCCTCCATACGCCTTCTTTATTTTGGTTGTATCAGGATGAAAATGTTGTCTTAACAGTGGGAGCAGCTGTCCGCTGAAATCCACATGATTGTAATTCATCCAGCGTCGGAACCATCCGAAAGGAGAGCTGTGAAAATCAACTACAGCTATCATACCGGCCGGGTGCAGATCTTTTTTTATTTGGATAAGGATCTCTTTCAGGTCGGCATCCATCATCGTCATGGAATAGGAGAGTAAAATCAAATCAAACGGTCCCTGGTTTGTCGAATCATAGCCGTAACGTGAATTTTGCAACTGGATACCGGCAGATTTACCAACTTTGTCTCTGGCTATGGTCAGCATCTCTTCCGATAAGTCGATTCCCAGTATACCGGCATCGGGGAATTGCCTCATTAAATGTAAGAGATTCTTGCCGGTACCACAGCCTATCTCCAAAATATTTGGCTGATCAGGGAGATCCGGAATCATCTTAATAATTTCATCCCGACCGAATAAAAAGCTCCAGCGGGTAATATCATAAATAGGAGCATGGAGGCGGTAGTAGCTCTCTAGTTCATGCCCGGAAGTCTGTACAGTTTTTGTTTGCATACTATCTCTGTCATTGAACAATTGCCAGATGAGTAGATCCGTAGGTACCAACGCGATCTTGGCGATGAGCTTTTTCCGTTTTTTCCGGCTGGAAACTAACATTCTGAAAAACAAAATCGGGAAGGAAATCGAGTGAATTGCCGGCGGAACGGAATAAGATTCTTGCACCAGAATCCGAACTATTCAAGATCAGCCTCCATTCCTTGGCGAGCTGCCCGGGGTGCGATTGTGCCATCCAATCTTGATGATCGAGCAGCACAAAATGTGAATATGTCCCCGGATTCTGTTCCAAAAATCTTACTAACGAAGAATCATAAGTTTCAATCTTATTTACTCGCTGTGCCAGATAATCGAAATTGTTTTCTTCTAGATAATTAGGACAGCAACTGCGGGTGTAAGATCCCGTTAAATAAACCCGCCAAAAATAATTGTCGTACAGGGGAAGTTCTGTAAAAACATGGTTCAGCGATTGGCGGATAAATGCCCGAAGTCCATTTTCGTATTCTTGCTCAATCATTTTTCGCTGTGTAGTGGGAACACCCAGCATCGTCATGATAGAACGCCGATCAATAAGCCACTTTAAAAAAGAGTTCCAGAGTTGTGGCTCCACCTCCTCAAAATAGTACGTTTGTTCTTCCAGACTTTCGGCATTCAAAAGATTTAAGACGCGGGGCTGCAACCCTTTATGTTTGATATATTTGTACACCATCAAAGCAACCTTTCCGGACGTCCCGCTGAAATAAAAACTTGGTTGATTGGATTGCGGCGCAAAGTTATCGATATGCTGATCCCAGAATTGACGGTTTTTTCTGGGAAGAAAATGTCGCAGGTGTTCTCGATAGATGAGTTCGGCGCCTTGCTTCTTTCCATCCCCAAAAAAATCCCAGAGCAGCTGGTAGTTGTTATATCTAAACAAGGCTTTTTTGAGCTCAAGCAGAGCGTTTTGGGCGGGATTAGCATCTACACAATGTATTTGCCGAACGTCATCAAGCAGATAATCAAGGGCATTACAGCCGGCACTGGTAAGCATCACAACACGACTTTGAGAATCAAGATCCAGCAAACGACGATCGATACGGGGATCTTCCCAACAGGTGTTGTAAACCAAATTGTTGGACACTATTGAGGAAAAGAGCTGCTTTTGAAAATGTTCTACGATATTGGCTAAATTCTTCATCAGAAGTGCAAACGTACGTTATGTATATGTATTGATTGTGAAATGTTGAAGATTTTTTAAGCTGTTATTCAGTGTATAATTTGTATCTTAAAGGGTAAATGTGAATAAGCTTCAAAAGGTTATGGCAGAAGAAAATAAGAAGTCAAGCGAACAGACTGAAAAGAAGATCGAGAAGAAGAAACGAGCAATACTTGAAGGATATGAAGAGCTTATCGATCGACTGGAAGATGTCCAGGGAGAGCTTCGAAATGAGCTGAATCGCGAATATCGTGAGGCTCGGGGATATGTTCGTAAGCATCCCGAAGAAGGCGTGCTAATATCTTTTGTGGGTGGCATTGCCTTGGGATATATATTAGGAAAATTAGGTCGAAAGTAATTTATCTGGTCATTAACGGAATTTTGAATTAAAATAATTTACCTATTGTGAGTACAGCAGCAATAAATTCTGATCACTTGGAAGAGTTATTTGAGCGTGTGGATGCGCTCAGGGGGTATCTTTGACTATGAGCAGCGAAAGGTAAATATCATTGAACTGCAGGAGCAAACACAGGATCCTAACTTTTGGGATGATCCCGATGAGGCCCGGCGGATTATGAAAAAAATTGACCAGGAGAAGAACCTGGTTAAAAGCTGGGATAAATTGGATGAGCTCAGAGACAGCATCCAGGTTTATCAACAGTTCTCCGAAGAGGGGGAAGATGTGGGTGATGAGCTCCAGCGAGAGATACAAAAACTTGAAAAAGGGGTAGAAGATCTGGAGCTGAAAAATATGCTGCGCGGCGATGATGATCACCGCGATGCAATTGTTAGCTTCAATCCCGGTGCCGGTGGAACTGAAAGTCAGGACTGGGCTGAAATGCTCTATCGCATGTACACCCAATGGGCTAAGAAACATGATTATAAAGTTTCTGTAATCGAACATCAGCAGGGAGATGTCGCTGGACTCAAAAGCGCCACAATACAAGTAGAGGGAGAATTTGCCTACGGATTTCTGAAAGCAGAAAGCGGTGTTCACAGACTGGTGCGGATTTCGCCTTTTGATAGTAACTCGCGTCGGCATACATCTTTTTGTTCGGTATTTGTATCTCCGGTCGTGGATGACAGTATTGAAGTGGATATTGACGAAAGCCAGGTAGAACTGCAGCGATTCCGTGCCAGTGGGGCCGGAGGTCAGCATGTAAACAAAACCGAAACGGCCGTAAGGCTTATCTGGGAAGGAGAGCTTTCCGATGGTAGTGAGCAGCGTGTTGTAGCCGAATGTCAGCAAGAACGTTCCCAGAAGCAGAATCGCGATAAGGCTATGACGCTGTTGAAATCAAAGATATATGAGCTGGAGAAGCAGATAAAAGAACGAAAAAAGGAAAAGCTCGAGGCATCGAAAAAAGATATCGAATGGGGATCACAGATACGTTCGTACGTATTTCATCCATATAATATGGTCAAAGATCACCGCACCGATTTTGAAACATCCAATACCGATGCTGTAATGGACGGCGAGCTGGATGAGTTTATCAATGAATACCTGCTGTCGATTTCAGCATCCGAAAAAACAGAATAATGGTTACCGTAGGCGTCACCGGAGGCATAGGGAGTGGAAAATCTACTGTTTGTAAGATCTGGGAAAAAATGGGAGCCTATGTTCTTAATGCTGATGATCTGGCCAAGCAGGTAATGGTGACTGATCCCGAAGTAAAGAGGCAGCTGAAAAATACTTTCGGAGACGAATCATATTTGGATAATGGAGCTCTGAATAAGGAACATTTGGCGCGGGAAGCATTTGAAAAGAATAGGGTTAAGGAACTAAATGCCATTGTTCATCCCAAATTGCCGATGGCTGCCAAAGAAAAAATGAAAGAAGCCGAGCGAGACGGATTCGACGTTTGGGTTTATGAAGCGGCACTATTACTCGAAAATATAGAGCCCGGCAATTTAGATTATATCGTACTTGTGCTTGCTGATGAAGAACATCGGCTTGAACGTGTTTACCAGCGCGATGACAGTACGATTGAAGAGATAAAACAAAGAATGAATAAGCAACGAGATTTTGAAAAAGCTGTTGATCGCGTCGATTATGTGATTCGAAATAATGGTACACTTGAGGAACTGGAAAAGAAAGCCGAACTTATATACCAGAATTTTAAAGTTTCACAGGAATAGATGATGATGCTAATCAGATCAGAAAAGAGGGACCAGCTATGGTAGAACGCAAAACGAACAGAGTAATAACACTGGAAGAGTATATAATCCAGGCACAAAATAAATTTCCGGGCGCAACGGGAGAGCTCTCGCAGTTACTGAGGGATATCGGATTAGCCGCCAAGATAATATCGAGAGAAGTTAACAAGGCGGGGATCACTAATATTCTCGGTGAAGACGGTTCAACCAATGTGCATGGAGAATCGGTTAAAAAACTGGATCTTTTTGCCGACAAGCAGCTTATTTCTGCCTTAAACAGATCTGAAATTACCTGCATGGTGATTTCAGAAGAGAATGACGGTTTTGTCGAGCTTGATAACGACGGCGGAAAGTATATTGTGTATTTGGACCCACTGGACGGTTCGTCCAATATCGATGTCAACGTATCGATTGGTAGTATCTTTTCTATTTATATGAGGAAGAACCCCGACTCTGTTCAGTTAAGTGAGGAAGATGCTCTGCAGCCTGGTGTAAAGCAGGTTGCTGCGGGTTATGTGCTTTACGGCTCCAGTACATTGATGGCTTATACGACAGGACTGGGAGTTTCAGTTTTTACGCTCGATCCCAGTATTGGTGAGTTTATTTTGTCGGATGATGATGTTAAAATTCCGGAACATGGTAAAATCTATAGCGTTAATGAAGGAAGTTATCACTCGTGGGATGAAGGACTTAAACAGTATGTGAAATATTGCCAGGTCGAAGATCCCGAAACTGATCGTCCATATAAGGCTCGCTATATCGGATCAATGGTTGCAGATGTACACCGCACCTTGATAACGGGAGGTATTTTTATTTATCCGAACAGCAGCCAGTATCCCAACGGTAAGCTGCGACTGATGTATGAATGTAATCCGCTAAGTTTTGTGATCGAGCAGGCTGGTGGTATGGCTATTGATGGTGAGGGACGGATTATGGAGATTGAACCCGAAACCATACATCAGCGTACGCCGATCTTTATCGGATCCAAGCAGAATGTGCTGAAGGTGAAAGAGCATTTAGATAAATATAGAGAGGAAAAGCCGCAAGTTGAGGCTTGAAGAATCAACTTTAGTGCTAAACCCTCGAGGTTTATCAGAAACCTTGAGGGTTTTTATTCTAGATGACTATGTATGCTGTTCCGATTATGTATTGTTGTTTCTAGTAAAATATCGAGATATAAAAATTGCCGTAGTGGATTATCGTTAGCGCGGGAATTAATTCCCGCGCTTGTGATAAAAGGATTTTATTTACACTATTGGTTGTGAGAGGTTATATCCTCGAACCTTTGACTAACATGCTACGTATTTAGCTGGAAGTATTTCTAAATCCATACCTGAAGATGAATCATCAGGCTAAGAAGCAGAAAACCGAAGCTCACTTGAAGTGAGCTTATTATAAAATTCTTCACCCACGGATTTATCCGTGGGTGAAGGGTGGGAGGCAACGGATGACGTATGGGCTTGTTATGCATCAGAGATACATATCGGGATATAAAAAAGTTGGGTAAGACCATGCTCGTTCCGAAGCTCCAGCTTCAGAACGGCCTTTAAAGAAGCTTTTCTTCCAATGATAAATTACATTCCCAAGTGGGAGCTTGGGAATGAGATAGAATAAATAAAAAGCAGTGTCATACAGCAAGAGTCTTATTATTCTATTGCGTGCTTATACCAGCGGATCTCTATTATCCATAGAACAGAGGCAAAGATCGTCAGGCATCAATTCTACCAACTCACCTTCATCCCTTCCTGAATATCATGGGAAACACAAAAGCCACCATTGGTCTCGATGACATATTTGGCTGGCTCTCCGGATTCAAAGTTTTTTTCCGAGAACGGTTTGGTACTGTGATGGATTCGTACGATTTCATAATCCTCGTTAACAAAAATAATATCGAGTGCCAGCGGAGTGTTTGCCATCCAGAAACTGCGCGGCTCACTTTCTTCAAAGATAAATAGCATACCCTTGTCATTAGGCAGGTCGCGCACATCCATCAAACCCTGGTTTCGTTCAGCCTCTTCATCGGCTATCGCTACCTCAACCGTTGACAGAGTGTCTCCATCGGTAGATAAAAATGATACCTCTCTTTCATATGTGAGCTGACGCCCCGATCTCTCTTGGCTATCAGCATTGTTCGAATTCGATTCTTCCTTGGCTTGGGAACAGGCGGTGACTAGCAAAGCCAGGATCACCAGATATAATAATGTTGAATGTAATCTCATCAGTCTATCTATTTATTTTTACGTTATGATACTTCATCAAAAGAGTAAATTCCAGCTTTAAGATGTGACGGCTTTGTTACGGATATTAACGGCACCACTGTTATTATCTACAGTCATTCTTGAGAATCATATTTCGGCCTCATTCGATCCACGGTAGAAACAATAGATTTTTGCACCAGCGTATTGAACTCCTTCTTTTTCAGGCCATTTATAGTATAGAAAAGCTGGAGCGAAATATATATAGTAAATATTTAAAGGGTATCAGTTGAAACTCGTTTATAGAAAGTTTTATCGTGATCGATAAGTTGTTTTTTAGACGGATTAACGGTATCTTTGATTGCTTTAAGTGAGCGCCGAGAGGTTCTCACTTTTTTTTGTACCTGTAATTTGAGGAATTGTGCAGAATAAAGTAACAAATAAGATTTCAGAGCTGGCAGAATCAGTTCTTTCGACCACTGATTTTTTTCTTATTGATGTTGAGATAAAGGGTGGCGACACACCCGAAGTTTGGATATCCGTAGACGGTGAAGACCGCGGCGTGAATATGGATGAGTGCGCCGAAATAAGCAATGAGCTTAGTTTTTTGATGGATGCGCATGACATCTTTTCCGGGGCATACCGGATTAATGTCTCATCACCGGGGTTAAGCCGTCCACTGATTGACCGCCGTCAGTATCCAAAAAATGTAGGAAGAAAAGCTAATTTCAAATATAAAGAAGCTGATGAATTACAGGAGGTCGAAGGGACACTACAGGAAGTGTCCGATGAAGAAATTGTAATTGAGCGGGAAGATAATTCTACTGTTACAGTGCCATTTGATGATCTGGTGGAAACCAAAATTATTCCTTCATTCAAGTAATTTTAAGTAGACAGGAGCAAGCTGATGTCAAACGATATTTCAAAACAAATTATTCAATCTTTTGCCGAGATTGCGAAAGACAAAGATATTGAAAAGGATCTGTTATTATCTATCCTCGAAGATGTCTTTCGCACTATGATCCGAAAAAAATATGGCTCTGATGAAGCTTTTGAAGTTATATTGAATGCGGATCGGGGAGAGGTCCAAATTCTTCACATCCGTGAAGTAGTGCCCGAGGAAGAGCTTACGGATGATGTACAGGAAATAACCCTTGAAGAGGCCCAGAAACAAGATCCGGATCTGGAACTGTATGATGAATTTGCACAGGAGTTGGATATTCGCGATTTCGGTCGACGAGCGGTGATGATGGCCCGCCAACAGCTTGCGCAGCGTATTCGCGAGATAGAGAAGGATAATGTTTTTGAAGAATACTCTGATCGCGTCGGGGAAATTGTTCTTGGT
Source organism: Fodinibius sp. GM108 (assembly GCF_058386985.1). NCBI lineage: Bacteria > Pseudomonadati > Balneolota > Balneolia > Balneolales > Balneolaceae > Fodinibius > Fodinibius sp. GM108. The sequence goes on along the minus strand of NZ_JBYEIR010000003.1, from coordinate 308,332 downwards.
GATGTTTACCAGATTCGCAATCACGAAATGCTGGTTAACCACAACGGCGTGGAGCTTACACTGCCCAAAGATGAACAGATTTACAAAGACCGGTATCATAAAGGAGATACCATCCGGGCGGTTGTAAAAGAAGTAAAGCGTTATCACGGCAATCCGTCAGTGATTATTTCGCGAACATCACCGCTGTTTTTGGAGCGCTTGTTTGAGAACGAGATTCCGGAGGTTTTTGATGGAATTATTGATCTCGTTCGGATTGCCCGTGAACCGGGAGATCGCTCAAAAGTAGCGGTAGTATCGCACGATGAGCGGGTCGATCCTGTTGGGGCATGTGTGGGAATGAAAGGAATTCGGATCCATGCGATTGTGCGTGAGCTGCAGAACGAAAATATCGATGTCATCAATTATACTGATGATAAGCATGAATTTATCAAACGTGCACTGCAGCCGGCAAAAGTATTAAGTGTTGAGCTGAGCGAAGATGGATCGCACGCAAAAGTACTGGTTCCGGCTGATGAAGTTTCAAAAGCTATAGGAAAAGGCGGGGTCAACATCCGGCTTGCTTCAAAATTGACGGATACAGAAATTGATGTGTATCGCGAAGTTGAAGAAGAGGATGATATTGACCTGCAGGAGTTTGAGATCGATTTCGGGCCTGAGGTCATTGAAATACTGCATGATATCGGCTGTGACACGGCGCGACAGGTGCTGGAACTGGATGAAGAAGAAATTGTCCGGAGAACAGACGGTAAAATAACAGAAGATGAAGCAGAGCGTATTATTGATATTATTGCTTACGAGTTTGAGGATGAAGAAATACAATAAGTTTTGAACTTACATTTCCTTGAACCGTGATTTACCTTATACTATATGTTTAGGGATAAATAATCTGCATAACATAATTAAGAAGTACTTTTTCAGAAACAGATATATATGTCGCCAAACAAGACTAAAAGATTATTCAAAGTTGCATCCGAATTTAACGTATCTACTTCTTCGATTGTAGATTCGCTGTCGGACGAAGGCTTTGATATTGCCAATAAACCGAATTCCAAAGTTACGCCTGAAATGTATGAGGCGCTGGAAGAGGTATACGGAGTTGACAAAGCCAAGAGCCGGGAACACGAAAAGGCGAAAGAAGAATATGAAAACCGGCGAAATCAAATTCGTTCAAACCGTAACGAAAGTGTTTCTGTTGAGGATTATCTGGAGCCGCTTGAAGATGATATGCCGCTTGAGCCTCAGGATGAAGAGGAAGTGGAAGGATTGAAGCCAAAGGATGACGGCGAAGAGAAAAAAGCAAAGGATGAGGAAGAGCCTTCAGATGAAGAAGAGGTAGAAGCGAAGGAGACGGAAAAGGAAGCTGAACCTGAACTTGAACCTCAGGAAGATGAAGAAGATACGGAAGAGGTTGAGGCACCTGCCGAAGAAGATCAGGTTGAAGAGCAAGAAACACCTGATGAAGAACCGAAAGAAATAGAAGCCGAAGTTAAAAAAGAAATAGAAGCCGAAGTTAAAGAAGAAGAAACAGCTGATCAGGAAGAAGACACAGAAGAAGAGCCTGAACCTGAAAAAGTAGAGGCGGCTGAAGAGTCAGAGGACAAGGTCGAAGAGGATGAAGAGGATGAAGAAATAGAGGAAGAGGAACCTCAGGAACAGCCTCAAGAGGCCGAAGAAGAGGCTGACGAAGAGAAAGAAGCAGCAACAGAGGATGAGGAAAAAGAGGAAGATGAAGAAGATGACGCCGACGAAGAAGAAACAGAACAGGGTGTTATCCGTGGACATGCAGGTCGTTTGAAAGGGACAAAGGTCGTTGGAAAAGTTAAAATAGATGAAAGCAAACCCAAGCCACGGAAGAAGCGGAAGCGCAAAAAAGATCGGCGCGAAAAAGAGGAGGATAAAAGTAATCAGACGAAATCCGAAAAGCGTGAGAAAAAGAAGAGTAAGAAAAAACGTAAGCGCCGCGGCAGCCGTGTAGATGAAGAGGATGTCGAACAGAAAATGAAGGAAACGCTGCAGAAAATGCAATCTTCTGAAACGGTAGGTAGCCGTCGTCAGAAGTATCGTAAGCAGCGTAGAGAAGAACGTGAGGAGGAAGAACAGAAGCAGGCTGAACTTGAGGAACAAGAGGAAGATATTATTGAAGTTACTGAATTCCTCACAGTCAGTGACCTTGCAGATCTTATGGGAGTAAAAGCGAATGATGTTATTACTACCTGTATGGATCTGGGAATGATGGTATCTATAAATCAGCGACTGGATGCAAGCACGATCGAGCTTGTCGCTGAAGAGTACGGATATGAGGTTGAATTTGTAGATGCCGATGAAGCTATTGAAGAGATTGAGCTGGAAGAAGACGATCCGGAAGATCTTGAACCGCGCGCTCCTATTATTACCGTTATGGGACATGTTGACCACGGAAAAACCTCGCTGCTTGACTACATCCGAAAATCCCAAGTGGCAGAAGGTGAGGCCGGCGGAATCACTCAGCACGTTGGTGCTTATGAGGTAGAGACGGAAGACGGGCGTCCGATTACCTTCCTGGATACACCGGGTCACGAAGCTTTTACGGCTATGCGATCGCGGGGAGCTCAGGCAACAGATATTGTTATTCTGGTTGTTGCGGCAGATGATGCCGTGATGCCTCAAACTATTGAGGCGATTAATCACGCCAAGGCAGCGGGAGTTTCGATTATTGTAGCAATCAATAAGATGGATAAGCCCGAAGCTAATCCCGATAAAATTAAGCAGCAGTTAGCTGAACATGACGTCATCGTCGAAGAATATGGCGGAACGAATCAGGCAGCTGAAGTTTCTGCAAAAACAGGAGAAGGAATCCCTGATCTGCTTGAAAAGGTATTGATTGAAGCTGAGCTTATGGAGCTCAAAGCTAATCCCAATCGTCACGCCGACGGTGTTGTACTTGAATCAAGAGTTGATAAAGGAAAAGGTATTGTTGCCAACGTACTGGTACAAAACGGTACACTAAGAGTTGGTGATGCTTATGTTGCCGGTCCATGCTTTGGACGTGTTCGTGCGATGGAAAATGAGCTCGGTAACAGAGTAGAAGCGGCCGGACCTTCAGAACCTGTGCAGCTTACCGGTTTTGATGATATCCCCAAGGCCGGTGATAAGCTTGTTGTTCTTGAGGATGAGAAAAAAGCCAAAGAGATTGCTAACCAGCGTCAACAGATCAAGCGCGAGCAAGAGCTGCGTAAGTCCAAGCATCTCAGTCTCGATGACCTGTCTCGTCGTATGGCCCTCGGTGAGGTTGATGATCTGAATATCATTATCAAAGCTGATGTCGATGGTTCGATTGAAGCGCTGTCAGGCTCTCTTCAGAAACTGAGCAACGAAGAAGTTTCTGTGAACATTATCCACACCGGTGCCGGTGCTATTACTGAGTCCGATGTACTGCTTGCTTCAGCATCTGATGCTATTATTATTGGATTCCAGGTTCGACCGACCACGAACGCCCGTAATGTAGCTGATGAGGAAGAGATCGACATTCGACTCTTCAGCGTTATCTATGATGCTGTTGATGAAGTGAAGAGCGCTATGGAAGGAATGCTTGATCCTGAAATCAGCGAACGACTCTACGGTAATGCAGAGGTCAGAGAAATATTCAAGGTCTCCAAAGTTGGAACTATTGCCGGATGTTATGTTACCGAAGGCAAAGTAAATCGAAATAATCCGGTTCGGGTAGTACGTGATGGCGTCGTGATTTATGACGGTGAGATCGATTCTCTCAAACGTTTTAAAGAAGATGTCAAAGAAGTGAAAAGCGGGTACGAATGCGGTATAAGCATTGTTAATTACAATGATATCAAAGTCGGAGACGTTATTGAGAACTACGAAGTCGTTGAGGAGAAGCGAAAGCTTGAAGACGTGAAAAGCAGCGACGAATCTTAGTTGAGCCTCTTGAACCTAAATAATTCCTCTCATGAGTATTCGCACAGAACGCCTGAGTTCCGTCATCAAGCGGGACCTCGGAAAAATAATTCAGCAAGGTTATCAGCGTAGTGGCTCTTTTATTACCATTACTAAAGTCGACGTAACTCCAGATCTGCTTATCGCCAAGGTGCTCATCAGCGTATATGCCCCCGGTAAAGATGAAGATGCAATTTTTGCTTATATCGAGGAGCAAAAATCCAGTATCAGAAAGGAGCTGGCAACGAAGATTCGCCACCAGGTTCGCCGGATTCCGGAGCTGCATTTTATAAATGACAAGACAGCTGAGCATGTCGAGAAGATGGAAAAACTATTTCAAAAAATCCGCAGAGAGCGCCAACAGCGGGAAAATAACTCAGATGAAGAGGAGTAAACTCGCTAATGGCAAAAGCGATCCCGCTGGAAAAGCTACCGGTATTTTCTCAATCAAATCTACCTGATCCTGCTTTTGATTATGCAGAAGGGGCCGCTTTCCTTATCGATAAACCCAAAGGATGGAGTAGTTTCAAAGTAGTAAAACTGCTTAGAAAATGTCTTGACCTCAGAAAAATCGGACATGCGGGTACACTTGATCCCATGGCTACCGGATTATTGATTTTATGTTGTGGTAAAGGGACAAGAACCGTTTCAGCGTTTCAGGAAGCTTCCAAAAAATATGTGGGAGAAATCATTTTTGGATCTTCGACTCCGAGTCATGATGCTGAGACAATACCGGAAAAGCGAGCCTCTTTTAGTCATCTGACGCGAAAGAAAGTACAACAGACACTGAAAGAAAAGTTTTCGGGACAGATTATTCAGATTCCGCCGATGTATTCCGCACTTAAACATAATGGCACTCCTCTATACAAGCTGGCACGAAAGGGAAAGAAGGTAAAGCGTAAACCACGGCAGGTGATTATTCATGAAACAGAGATTTTGGAATGCAATCTGCCGCGTTTAGAGTTATATATTCACTGTAGCAAAGGCACCTACATTCGTTCTATTGCCAGTGATTTGGCTGATGCATTGAACACAGCTGGTCATTTGATCGGATTAAAACGAACGGCAATTGGCGATTACACTATTGACGATGCTTTATCTGTTGAACAACTAAAAAAGATATTCTTGAAAAATGGCTGAATTTGTATTTCTGAAAGATGCTGAACGAGTACCCAATTCCGTGATTACTGTCGGTACTTTTGACGGAGTACATGCCGGGCACCGTGCTATTATTGACAAGGTCGTGGAAAAAGCTAAAAAAAGAGATGCACGGAGTGTGCTGGTTACCTTTGATCCGCATCCCAGGAATATCATTAATCCCGGGGATGCCGGCATTAAATTATTGACGACACTACAGGAACGATCAGAAATTTTGTATGAGCTGGGTATTGATACGATGATTGTAATCCCGTTTGATCGCGACTTTTCTTTACTCAGTTCCGAAGAATTTATTCGTGATATCATCCACAAAAAAATTGGTGTAAGTGAATTTGTTATTGGTTATGATCACCAGTTTGGGCGCAATAGGGAAGGGACTATCGAAACTATCGAGGAACTTGGTGAGGAATTAGGCTTCGATTCTTATGTGGTCTCTAAAAGGGAAGTGGGAGAAAAAACAGTTAGCAGTACCGCTATCCGTAATGCCATCAGCGAAGATGGAGATGTTGAGGAAGCTGCCCGGCTGTTACAGCGCCCATACCGTTTAAATGGTACCGTTGTACATGGCGACAAGCGAGGTAAAGAGATCGGTTTTCCCACGGCCAATATTAAGCCTGAGCATGTAAATAAAATTATCCCCAAGGATGGGGTTTATGCTGTTAACATCCGGATCGATGAAAAGTGGTACGGTGGTATGATGAATATCGGAACCCGCCCCACGTTTGAAGGCTCTGTTCAGACATTGGAGGTACATATTTTTGATTTTGACGAGGATATCTACGGCAAAGAGATCCAGGTTCGCTTTATTAACCGGATTCGGGATGAAAAAAAATTCGATGGTAAAGAAGATCTTATTGATCAGTTGAAGGAGGATAAGAAGCGGACCCTTAAATTGTTGGACAAGCAATAAATATTGCAACCTACAGCTCAAAGGCTTATCTTTGTTGGCTAGAAAAAGAACTCTATATTTATAGTTTTAGAAAGCAAAAAGAACTAAATTTTCACATGGCGATAACAAAAGAAAGAAAAGAAGAACTTGTTGAAAAGTACGGTGGGTCGAAGGATAACACAGGATCTACTGAGGCTCAGATTGCTATTTTTACTGAGCGTATTAATGATTTGACTGAACATCTCAAGGATAATTCGCAGGATCATGCCTCAAGACGAGGATTGTTGAAACTGGTAGGGAAACGCCGCGATTTATTGAATTATCTGAAGAAGAAGGATATTGAGAAATATCGTGAACTTATTGATGATCTAGGAATTCGTAAGTAAGCGATGCTATGAAGCACGTTTTAATAACGTGCTTTTTTTATTGGCATCACCTGCGTATAGCTGCAGGGAACCCACCTGATTTTTAGATTCAATAGTTGGTAGTGTCCTTTTCGAATATGTTATCAATAGCAAAAATTTGAACAGAAATAGAATACGATGAAAGAAGATTTTAGAAGTGTAGAATTTGCACCGGGCAAAACGTTGTCAGTCGAAACCGGCCGTATAGCTAAGCAGGCCGACGGTGCAGTAGTTGTTCGAATGGGTGATACAATGGTCTTATGTACAGCTGTAAGCTCAAAAGAGCCTACAGATAAGCCATTTTTCCCATTAACGGTTGATTTGCGCGAGAGCTTTTCGGCCGGTGGTAAATTTCCGGGTGGATTTATAAAACGGGAAGGACGTCCTAACGATAAAGAGGTACTTTCAAGCCGGCTTATTGATAGGAGTCTGCGTCCGCTTTTCCCGGACGGATACAACTTTGATACGCAGATTATTTGCTCTGTTGTTTCTTCCGACGGAGAACATAACGGAGATGTTCTCGGAGGCGTTGGTGCTTCCGCCGCTCTTCATATATCTGACGTCCCTTTTGCCGGGCCGATTGCCGAGGTTCGGGTTGGACGTATTGATGGTGAGTTTGTCATCAATCCCAAGATGAGCGAGATGAAAAAAAGTGATATCGATATGATTATCGGCGGGACGGCCGAGAGCGTTATCATGATGGAAGGAGAGATGGAGGAGATTTCTGAGCAGGAGATGCTCGATGCCATTAAAGTTGCTCATGACGCGATAAAAAAGTTATGTGCTTTCCAGGAAGAATTACGCGATGAGTTTGGCAAGGAGAAGCGTGAATTTGAGCCCGAACCTGTAGATGAAGATCTGAAGAAAAAGGTATACGAGCTGGCGGAAGGACGAATTCGCGAGCATGTTAATACCGGACTTGGCAAGGAAGATTACAGCGAAGGTCTTCAGGAAATTAAGGACAGTGTTGTTGAAGAGCTGACGGAGACGGAAGAATACGAAGAGGAAGAAGGCACTATTAAAGATATTCTCAGTAAGATTGAGAAAGAAGAACTCCGTACGATGATCCTGGAGAAAAAACGTCGCATTGACGGTCGCTCTCCGGACGATATCCGCGATATCTGGACGCAGGTTGGATATCTTGCACGTACACACGGATCAGCAATTTTTACACGGGGCGAAACACAAGCACTTGTTTCTGTAACACTCGGTACACAGAAAGACGCCCAGGCAGTTGATACGCTCCTGAAAGAAGAGGACAAGAAATTTTTCCTCCACTACAATTTCCCCAACTACTCTGTTGGTGAAGCCGGATTTATGCGCGGTCCCGGACGACGTGAAATTGGTCACGGACATCTGGCCGAGCGGGCAATCAGCCAGCTGATGCCAACTTTTGATGAGTTTGGATATGTGATTCGCGTGATTTCGGATATTACCGAATCCAACGGATCATCTTCGATGGCGTCAGTTTGTGGTGGTTCAATGGCACTTATGGATGCCGGAGTGCCGCTCAAGAAGCCTGTTGCAGGAATTGCAATGGGAATGATCGTTGGTGATGATCAGGAAGTGGTGCTTTCTGATATCCGCGGTGAAGAAGATTTTATGGGCGACATGGACTTTAAGACCGCAGGAAGCCGAGACGGAATTACTGCTTGCCAGATGGATATGAAAGTAAGCGGCATCTCGTTTGAGAAGCTTGAAGAAGCCCTTGAGCAAGCGCGTCAGGGTCGTATGCATATCCTGGATAAAATGGCTGAAACCATCTCAGAACCCCGCGATCAAATTTCACCATATGCTCCGCAATTCCTGAACATGGAAATCGATGTGGATGATATCGGATCTGTTATTGGTCCGGGCGGTAAAGTGATTCAGACGCTCCAGAAAGAAACCGATACCGAAATATGGGTTGAGGAAGATGAAGAGCGCGAAGTTGGAAAGATTACTATTACTGCCGACGAGCTTTCAAAAGCTGAAGAGGCTAAGAAGCGCATCCAGGGCATTATTGGTCATCTTGAAGAAGGAGCTACATACCACGGAACCGTAAAAGCGATCAAAGATTACGGCGCTTTTGTTGAGATTGTTCCCGGTAAAGATGGACTCCTTCACGTATCAGAAATTAATCATTCACACGTTGATGATGTGCGTGATGTACTTTCTGTTGGAGATGAGCTGGATGTGAAACTGCTTAAGGTAGAACACGGAGGTAAGCTTCGCCTCTCTCGCAAGGCACTTCTGCCCAAAGATGGAGACGAAGGATAAGCTTATTATAACTTCATAAAGAAGCTTTATATTAACGCCATCTCGCTAATCCGGGGTGGCGTTTTGTTTTATATTCGTCATTGGTTGATTGGTTTAGAGTTATTTAAAGCGTCCGCGCTTGAAACAGGTTAGTAATATGATGATAAAGTAGACGCTTATCATAGCAGTTAGCATCGGGTAAAATCCTGATCTACTTGTGGTCTCGACATCCATGTTGAGGCGTGAATTTTTGAAGACAGTATTATATAGCGCAAACGTCCGCTTGTGCTATTAAAGACCGAGCGGACGCTCGAACCAGATCATAAAATTTTTAGCAAGAAATTAATCTATGAGTACACAGAATTTAAAAGAAATCGATTTCGTCAATAAGACCACACTGGATAACGGACTCAAAATTGTTACCGAGCATGTTGACAGCGTTAAAAGTGTGGCTGTAGGTATATGGGCAAAAACCGGCAGTCGTAATGAAACTGATAATATGGCCGGCGTAACCCACTTCCTGGAACATATGCTATTTAAAGGAACCGACAAACGCTCGTCGCTGGATATCGCCATGAGTATGGAATCAGTTGGCGGATATTTGAATGCATTTACTTCATCAGAATATACCTGTTATTATTCCCGCTGTTTGAATACTCAGCTTGAACGCGCGCTGGATGTACTTTCTGATATGGTACTGCATCCGGCTTTTCCCGCCGATGAGATCGAGAAAGAGAAGAAGGTGGTAATCGAGGAGATGAAGATGTATCGTGACAGTCCTGATGATTATCTTTTTGAGCAGTTCAGTGGCCACATATTCAAAGGACATCCGCTTGGTAATTCAACACTCGGATTTGAAGATACCGTTTCGGCATTTGAGCGCCAGGATCTGTATCAATATATGGAGGAACGGTATCAGCCCTCCAATTTGCTGGTAGCAGTAGCTGGAAATGTTGACCATGGAAAAGTTGTGGATCTTGTCAGCGATTATTTCAGCGAAGTTGAACCGAAAGAAACTGTTGATAAAAATCCTCCGTTGCCTGATTATGAGCCCGATGATATCAAGCTGACAAAACCAATTGAACAAACTCATCTTATGGTCGGTCGGCGGGGCTTGGATTATAACCACGATGATAAATACCGATTGTTGTTAGCTAATACGGTATTGGGCGGTGGTATGAGCTCACGTTTACATCAGAATGTGCGCGAAAAATACGGCTACTGCTATTCTATAACGTCGTTTAATCAATCCTATCAGGATACAGGTCTTTATGGAATTTATGTGGGTACGGATAAAGACTATGTAGATCACGTTCGGGAACTGATTGCAAACGAACTCGACAAGTTAAAGCAGGAACCCATTCCTGAAAAGGAATTGTCCGAGGCAAAAGAACAGTTAAAGGGCAAACTAATGCTTTCGGTGGAGAGTATGAGCAATCGAATGTCGCGCCTGGCCAAAAGTGAAATCTATTTTAACCGCTTTGTCACGCTCGATGAACTACAGCAGAAGATAGATGAAGTCGAGGCCGATCAGGTGCAAGAGTTTGCCCGGGATTTCTTCGATAGCGATATGTTTTCAGAGGGATTATTATTGCCCGAGTCGGCATGAAATTAGCCCGTAGGACAGGCATCCTGCCCGTCAGTATTCTATTGGAAATTTTTAAGGTCGGGCAAGATGCCCGACCTACCTCTTCTTGTTTTGAATTGATTAAGTTTTATCAATAAAACTTGTGTGAGATATGCTAGTTAGCATTTCGAGTCTGATCAGAAATGATTAGTTTCGAGCTCAATATTTTTATCCAAAAGTATTAATAAAATTATTTAGTATAGCATGGTTTATATCAAGGATCTGGCTGATCACGTTGATGAAGAAGTAACATTAAAAGGATGGGTGTACAATTATCGAAGCAGTGGAAGTATCTATTTTATTGAAATGCGTGACGGTTCCGGTATTTGTCAGTGCGTGGTAGCACAGGATGCCGTAAGTGAGGATGCCTGGGAACAGACTGAAGCATTACGACAGGAAACTTCTCTTGAAATAACTGGTAATGTAGTAGAAGATGAACGCAGCATTGGCGGATATGAGCTCCAGGTTACCGATCTTAACATCTACCAGGTAGCCGAGGATTACCCGATTACACCTAAAGAGCACGGCGTTGATTTCCTGATGGAGAATCGGCATCTCTGGCTGCGGAGCCAAAAGCAGTGGGCAGCCATGCGCGTGCGAAATGAAATTATCTATGCGATCCACACTTTTTTCCAAGAGCGCGGTTTTGTTCAGATGGATGCGCCGATCTTTACCGGAAATGCTGCCGAGGGTACGACAAACCTGTTTGAAACCCAGCACTTTGAGGATGAGGCTTATCTCACGCAGTCAGGTCAGTTATATGGCGAAGCGATGGCCATGGCCCATGGACTGATTTATACCTTCGGTCCCACTTTCAGAGCCGAAAAAAGCAAGACGCGTCGCCACCTTACCGAATTCTGGATGATCGAGCCCGAGATGGCTTTTTATGATCTGAATATGAACATGGATCTGGCCGAAGATTTCGTCCGATTCATTGTAAAACGGGTACTCGACCGACGTCCCAAGGAGCTCGAAATTTTAGAGCGTGATACTTCGAAATTGCGTAAGACAGCGGAAGAAAGTTTTCCCCGCATTTCATATACCGAGGCTGTTGAGCAGCTCAGGAGCGACGATATGGCTGAGATGCTGGATCAGATGGTGGAAGATCGTAAGCAGGAAGCGGAAGATCTCAAGGAAGAGCGTGAGGAGATCGAGAAAGAACGGGGACAGGCCAAAAAGTGGCGAAAGGCACAGATCGATCAGCGTGTGAAGGAGATCGGCAAGCGGCTTGATGAAATTGAAGAAGATCTTCGTAATATTCCCGACTGGAGAGAATCGGCACTGAATTTTGAGTGGGGAGAAGACTTTGGCGGCAGTGATGAAACACTGCTTACTATGAAGTTTAACACGCCTATTTTAGTACATCGTTATCCGGCTGAAATTAAGGCTTTCTATATGAAGCGTGATTCCGAGGATGAAAAGTTGGCACTGGCGTGTGATATGCTGGCGCCTGAGGGATACGGCGAAATTATCGGCGGCAGTGAGCGTGAGGATGATCTGGAAACACTTCGAAAGCGTCTCAATGAGCACGGGCTGGACGAAGAGGTTTTCAGTTGGTACCTTGATCTGCGCAAATACGGATCGGTGCCGCACTCCGGCTTTGGTCTGGGACTTGAACGGACGGTAGCCTGGCTTTGCGGTTTGGATCACGTACGTGAAACGATTCCATTCCCCCGTATGATGGGACGACTGACTCCATAATACATGATGCGTAATGCGTGTGTTTACTACGTATCATGTATTACTTGTTTCGAATAACCGATAACTAATTAACCTATCAAGGTGGCCAAGAAAACCAGCATAGAACTCTATTCCGAGCTCCTGAATGAGTTAAAGTCAGGGGACCGGAAGCCCGTATATTTTTTCTATGGGGAAGAAGAGTTCTTTCTGGATAAGCTGCAGGAGGTTGTCGAAGGACTAATCCCCGATGATCAAAAAGATTTTAACTTTGATCTGCTCTACGGACGTGATGTAACGCCGGAGAAAGTGCTGTCGATTATTCGCAGCTATCCAATGATGGCCGAACAGCGCGTAGTCATCTTGCGCGACTTTAAAGAGCTTGAGGGTTATGGTGCCAATGCCGAGGGTTACGAGGGAGAGGTTAACGACTTAATTCCATATTTTGAGCAGCCCAATCCTACTACGTTGTTTATCTGTATTGATACTAAAAAACCGCACGGTCGTTCAAAGATTGGCAAAGTTCTAAAAAAAAGTAAGAATGTAGGTTTTCACGAATTTGAAGAAGTGCCCGACTATCGCCTTCCTGATTGGATAATGAGTTGGGCGCAAAAAAATCACAATAAAAAAATAGAGCCGCCGGCTGCCCAGATGCTGGCGCAATATGTGGGCAACAATCTTCAGTTAGTGTCCACAGAAATAGATAAAGTGTGCACTTTTGTGGACACTTCTGATACCATCAATGAGAGCCATATAAAAAAAATAATCGGTCTTTATCGCGAATATTCGGTGTTTGAGCTAAAAGACGCCATGTTTGAGCGCAATCTGGAAGAGGCCCTGTTTATTGCGGAACAGATGTTGCAACACTCTAAAGCGAACACGGGAGAGATAATTCGTTCCGTGGGGTTCTTTTACAATGTGTTTTCAAACATCTGGCAAATCCGCCGTTTAGCTGGACAGGGTAATTCCAAGCAACAAGTTCAAAATACCTTAGGTATCAATAACAATTGGTACTTCAATAAGCTTTGGAAAGACGCTTCAGCTTTTCGGCTGGACGAGATGCCCAGAATATTTGAAGCACTCTTGGATGCCGACAGAGCTTCAAAAGGTTTTACCAAGATGGACCCCGCAACGATTCTTCTCCTGATGATCAAACGGATCATCAGCTAGAAAAATACAACATCATGCTGATGACTCCGGCAATCATTAATTGCAACAAAATATTGGGGTCATTATGCAAGCGATTTCCAGAGCCGAACTTAAAAAAATGTCCGATGAGGACTTAATGGAGAAATTTCAATCTGGTTATGAGCAAGCTTTTAACTTATTAGTTGAGCGATATGAGGATCGCTTACACAACTTTTTATATCGATATACCCATAATCACCAAGACTGTGAAGATTTAGTGCAGGAAACATTTTTCCGGGTCTTTCGCAGTCGTCATTCCTACGAACGTATCGCAAAATTTTCTACATGGATGTACACCATAGCCATTAACCTGGCAAAGAGTCTTTACAAGAAGAAGAAACGCATGACAACTGTGACGATTCACAAAGATCCAGATGACTCAGAAGATCGCCCTATGAAACTGGAAGATACTGATATTCTTCCTGACGACTCTTTACATGAAAAAATGTGTATTGATGAGCTTGAAAAGGCATTGATGGAGCTCAGCGAAGACTTCCGTGAAGTAGTGGTACTGAGAGATATTCAGCAGTTATCGTATGAAGAAATTTCTGAAATTGCGGATCTGCCTATGGGTACTGTTAAGTCGCGTATCAACCGCGGACGAGCCCAATTGCAAGAATTATTAGAAAATTACGTTTATCCGGAAACAATTTCTGCATAGCTCAGTAAGAGGGTAATAGAAAAGGTACTTGAACTTGTTGATAATCTATTACCCTCTTATTATGAAATCTACTGCATTCGACTGTGACGAGATTCTCACAGAGTTTTTGACGGATTACCTCGATGGAAATTTAAGTCGTGTAGAACGACAGGCTTTTGAAGAGTATTTATCCGATAATGACGATGAGCGAAGGTTCGCCCGCAAGGCAATGAAGGGCAAGAAAGCCTTGGCACATTTCGCCGACAGAATCGATATTCCTTCTGTCACGGCTTAAGTTAGCAGGGATATCAATTTAATCCCTGAGACGATTTTAGCATCCATTAATCTTATTCCGTAGCCCTGGATAGATTGTGGATCAGAGATACTTTAACAGGCGGCTAGCCTATTTGCATACGTTGATCCCGATGACAAATCAAACATTCCCTCTCTATAATGTTTGATAAGAGATGCCATCTTTCAAGAGGTGGCATCTTTTTTATCTATACTGATCAAAAATACTTTTTAGTTCATTGTTAAAAGTATCTATATCCAAAGGAGTGGGTTCAAAATCCTGACCAGTTAGCTTTTCAAATAGTTCAGTATATCGCCGGTAGACTTTCATGCGAAATTCATCCGGCAGATCTGGCAGTGTTTGACCTTCTTTTCCCTGAAAGTTGTGATCCATCAGCCATTCGCGTAAAAACTCTTTTGACAGCTGTTTTTGAGGTTCACCTTTTTTGAGACGCTCCTCATATCCATCCGCATAAAAATAACGAGAAGAATCGGCGGTATGGACCTCATCAATAAGAGTGACCTCTCCATTATACAGACCGAATTCGTACTTCGTATCCACGAGAATAAGACCCTGATCATTAGCAATCTGCTGTCCCCGCTCAAAAACACGGAACGCTTTCTCCCGGATTTCGGCCCAGATATCAGGGTCGACTATCTCGCGGTCCAGAATTTCCTTTTCGGATATATCCTCGTCATGTCCTTCTTCGGCTTTGGTAGCAGGAGTGAGGATCGGTTCCTCAAATTTTTCATTCTCAACCATACCATCCGGCAGATCAACGCCACAAAGCGTGCGCTTACCCGATTTATAGACCCGGGCAGCATGTCCTGTAAGACATGCTCTGATTACAACTTCAATCGGGATGGGCTCGCACTTTTTGGCAATTGTCACATTCGGATGTGGCACATCAATAACATGCGTAGCTACTATATCATCAACTTTGTTAAAGGCAAAAGCAGCCAGCGAATTAAGAATCTGTCCCTTGTAAGGAATCGCTTGTTTCATAATGTGATCGAAAGCCGAAATTCGATCACTGGCCACGATGGCCAGTCTGTCATCGGCAAGGGAATAGACATCACGCACCTTTCCCCGGTATGGTTCAGGATAGCCGGGAACATCCGTTTTGGTAATACAGTTTTTGAGCGCTTGCTGGTTTATTGTTGAATTACTCACTGGATAAAATTTGAAATTAAAGCCATAAGTCCCGTAGAAAATGATAAAAGCTGGGAAGAATTTGAAATTTATTATTTAAATAAAAATACCATTTTATCTCATTCTTAAGTTCCCACTTGGGAATGTAATCTATTATTAGAAGCAGAGCTTCTTAGCGGGGGCGTTCCGAAGCAGGAGCTTCGGAACGAGCAATGAAATACAGCAACAATTCATCTTCCCTTGAGGGTCGCCGACGCCTCATAGCTATAGCGACGTGGCGAAGTGTATGTCCGACGGTTCTCAGGACGGACGAAGGGTGTAAAACATAAGCGCATCAAAAAACAGCCTCGTTATCTATCATGACCGATCACCTAAACTGGTGCAAGTTTGTAATTTGTACCAGCAGGAATATCGGCTTAATCCGCCATTAGGATTCTCATAAGCATAGGATGACATTGTTTTACTATGGCGGATCAATCACTGTAATATCAATTAATGGCACCACATTAAACTTTGCCAGACCTTGTTGAATTGCAGTTTTGATATTTTCCTTGATAGATTCTTCAGCTTCGGTACTGCCCGATTCTTTTTGAACATAAAGAATGCACAACAGAGAATTTTGTTCACTGATGTCAGCTCGCGTAAATCGTACACTCGATTCGATTAGATTTACCGTATTATCAGCTTCTATAATATTCTGTATTTCGGCGTTTGCACGCTGGGCACGACTGGAACGCTGTAAATCGGGAGATTGATGCAGCTGCAGGTACAGAATTGCTCCAAGCAAGATAGTGGTAATAAAGAGGCTCGATATAAAGATACTCTTTTTACCTCTGCTATATTTCGTTCCGCTAATATTGATGCCGAAAAACCTGAACACTAAACTACCGGTAAGATTGATCCCGATAAGCTGGAGGAATAATAAAAACACACCGCTGGTGGCCATTTCCCATTTTCCAATGGCAAGCGCCATCCCCACAATACCTGCGGGAGGAGCCAGAGAAGCGGCAACCAACATGCCTACGGCCGCTCCCGATACCAGGCTATCTCGTTCGGATTGCACAAGGTTTAATGCACCTGCGGCTCCGGCAGCCAGCGCCAAGAGAACAGCTACGGTAGAAATTTGGCTTCTGTCAACCATTAGCGGAGTGGCGATATCCTGCTGCAATATAAGGCTCAGCAGAAAGGTTCCGGCTATTGTGATGAAAATTGAGACAAAATACCTGATCATACCCTGTCTAAGAAGAGGCCAGTCTCCGCGCGCAGTTGCAATAGCTGTATTCATAGCCGGTCCGGCAAACGGGGCGATAAGCATTGCAGCTACCAACAGATAGCTGGTGTTTGTGAATAATCCTATCCAAACAACAATGCTGGTAATAATGGCATAACCAATGAAGCCTTTCCATGCCCCAATACTTTGCAGCCCGGATAGAAAGATCTCGATAGGGCTTCGCATTTCGACATCTGTAACCTGATCGGGTGCTTCATCATGAGGAGGATACAAAGCCATCACACCCCGTGGAATAAGCGTGATGTGTGCATCCTTGATATCATTCATTTCAGCAATGAAGTGCTCAACCTTGCTATTTGAGAAAGAAGCAAACACGATATCAACTTCTCCCTCGTCATCCAAGCCGTTGAGTAACGAGATATTTTTTCCGTTTAGCTGCTTTGCTTTTTCTAAGATCTCTTTTCCTTTTCCATTGGGAACCTGAGTGATTAGTGCTCTCATAAATTTGACTGGCTTAATTGTACACTCTTGACTTACTATTTATAGTGCTTTGTAAAATACTAAGTTGACCTCTGCATTTATTTCAGAGCTATTACTAAGGGCATATAAAAGCTTTTTATGAATAATCGCTTATAGATGTTGAAGGTCCTGAATCGATTTGCAGACAGGAGTCAGCATGATATTAGATGGTTTTACAAAGTTCACTATTCAGAGAAAGGGATAACAGATTTGCAAAATTTGCTGTTCCTAAACTCCACTTCAGTCATAAATTATATGGCTTTTGCCACTCGTAAGCAGAGGAGTTAACTACAGTAACATGTCAAGGAGGGGAGCTGTTTACTCTATATGAAGGATCTGGATGTTTGACCTTTTGATGTTGAAGAATCTCTTATTGAAAAAAGATATGCTCAGTATTGAGTCAATGTAGCAGATTATACTGTATAACGTTAGAATATCATTTGATCAACATCTTCCAAGATTTTATTTCAGTGCCTTAAAAAATCTCTGCAGTCTATTTACTTTCCCTTTATTTGAAAAATTATCGGAAATACTGCTACTTCTATTTTCTGACTTAGAGCGTTTGTACTCTCGTGCTGTTAACAATTCTTTCCGAATAGTAGCGCAAAGAATATTAATATCACTCTTCGATAGAAAACCCACGGCGCCGGCTTCCAGCAGATTTCTTTTAATGTCTTGGTCAATACTGGCTGAAAATCCTATAACTTTTGGCTTGTTTTTACCGCTCATAATCTCTTTTGTAGCCGTTATACCATTCTTTTTCGGCATATCCACATCCATCAATATAACATCAGGAGAAACTTCTCTTACGAGATCAACAGCTTCTTTACCATCAGTTGCTTCAGCTATTACTATCATATCATCTTCATATTCAAGAGTATCCTTGATGACATGACGCATTAACGGGTGATTATCTGCAACCAGTACTTTAATTTTCTGTTCCAACACGAAATAAACTTAATATTAGCGTTTATTGAAGATTTATATGACGAAACAACAATATTGTTCCATTTTATTTAAATATCTGTAGTTAAAGCGGTAGTATTTTTGTAATAAATTTAATACAACTCACCGGATATCCTTTTTTCATGATCTTCTGCCTATTTTCCTACCTGTTGTAACAAGCAGGAAAACTCGTCACTATATCAATAGAAAAGAGGAGGATGAGAGAACGATTTTTACACATGACGTTCGGAACTGTTATATTCCATTCCAATTTTTATAGACAGACTAACTGAAAGGAGAAGAATGAAAGAGAAAACAGAAAAATGGGCAAGTCCCAGTCTCGGGAAAGAGATGGAGCTGACTGTTTATGGTCAGTCGGGAACACCTATTATCGGATTACCAACAAGAGGAGCTACTTGCAGTCAATGGGAGAAATTCGGAATGATTGACGGCATTTCATATCAGCTGGAGAACGGGTTTAACCAGTTGTATTGTCTTTCATCCGTTGACAAAGAGAGTTTTTTAAACGAAACGGCTTCGCCCAACCAGCGAATGATCCGTCAAAAACAGTATGAATCATACCTGGTTGAAGAGGTCGTGCCATTTATTCGCGAAGAGAATAACAATCATTTTATCATCATCGCCGGTATTGATTTGGGAGGATACCATGCTATAACGACTGCGCTTAAACATCCCGCTGAGTTCGGAAAAGCAGTTGGAATAAGTGGCATTTATGACATTAATCGTTTTATGGATGGATTTTACAGTGATGAAGTGTATTACAATAATCCGATGGATTTTGTACCCAACCTGAACAATCAGCCGACCCTGAATAAAATTCGCGATATTGATTTTAGATTGGTCAGCTACGAAGCTGATGATCGCCAGGATGATGCCCAGCGGATGAGTAACGTTCTGCGTATGAAATTTATAGAACACGAGCTGGATATTTGGGGCATCGAAGATCGTGATGAATGGGATTTATGGCCTCGAATGCTAAAGACACACATCATTTAAGACATACTATGCCAGAGATTAATAAAATTCTAGTCGCCAACCGCGGCGAAATCGCACTGCGCATTATTCGAACCTGTAAAGAGCTCGACAAGAAAACGGTGGCTGTATATTCGACGCCCGATGCCGAAGCTCCGCACGTATTGCAGGCCGATGAGTCGGTCCATATTGGTCCGGCTGCTTCTTCGGAGAGCTATCTTGATATTGACAAAATTATTGAAGCTGCCAAAGATACCGCCGCTGATGCTATTCATCCGGGATATGGATTTTTGAGCGAGAACGGTGATTTCTCGGAGCGTTGTGAGGAAGAAGACATCATTTTTATTGGTCCGCGTGCCAAAGCTATTAGGCTTATGGGGGATAAAACCGCTGCCCGTGAACTGATGAGCAAGGCGGATGTCCCTTTTCCACCAGGCACAAAAAAAGAACTCAAAAACATAGAAGAAGCCGAAAAAATCGCCGATGAGATCGGTTATCCTGTGTTGGTAAAGGCAGCTGCCGGCGGTGGGGGCAAGGGCATGCGCATCGTTGAGAACAAGGATGAGTTTAAGTCTGGTATTAAAGCGGCAAAGTCGGAGGCTCGGAATGCTTTTGGCGATGACCGCGTCTATATTGAAAAGTATCTTGTCGAGCCGCGGCACGTGGAGTTTCAGATTATTGCCGACGAGCACGGAAATGTGCTCCACGTATTTGACCGCGAATGCTCTATTCAGCGGCGGCATCAGAAAGTAATCGAGGAAGCCCCGTGTTCTATTCTTACGGATGAATTGCGGGATGAAATGGCACAGGCGGCCAAGGCGGCAGCCGAAGCTGTAGATTATGTCAATGCCGGCACGATCGAGTTTCTGGTGGACGCCGACCGCAACTTCTACTTTCTCGAGATGAATACGCGGCTGCAGGTTGAACACCCTGTTACGGAGCTTATTACCGGACATGATCTGGTAGCTTTGCAGATTCTGGTTGCTGAAGGAAAAAAACTTCCGCTCTCCCAGGAGGATATCACCATGAAGGGACACGCCATCGAGAGTCGTATTTATGCCGAAGATCCGCGCGATAATTTTCTGCCCAGTACCGGTACGTTGACCAAGCATAGGATTCCATCGGGCAACGGCGTGCGTGTGGATTCCGGAGTTGAAGAAGGGCAGGAGATCACCATTAATTATGATCCTATGATATCAAAGCTTTGCACGTACGGCAACGACCGGAAGCACGCCATCAAGCGTATGCTGAGGGCTCTGGAAGAGTACGAGATCGCCGGCTGCAGGACGACGATACCGTTTTGCAGGTATGTGCTTAACCACGAATCCTTTGTCACCGGGAATTACGATACCCATTTTGTGCCCGATCATTTCAGCGCTGAAAAGTTAGACGCTGAAAATATGCTCGATAACAAGGTGAAAGCGTTGGCGGCCTCGTTGTTAAAGCTGGAAAATGGAAGCGCTGAGGAACAGCAGAAGCTCCGACAAACATCCGATAACAGCACAAACTCCCGGTGGTGGGAGCGCCGCAAACGGTAAGCTGCAGATGAAAAATATCATTAAACTCGAAGAGCTGGGTATGTTTTTACTATCGCTGCTGATGTTTATGCACAGCGGATTTGCCTGGTGGTGGTTCCCGGTCCTGTTGCTTGTTCCCGATATTTCAATGGCAGGCTATGGCATCAACAGTCGGTTCGGAGCATTACTCTATAATTTGTTTCATCATAAAGGTATAGCTGTTGTGGTTTTTGGGATTGGATATCTTGCCGGTGAACAGTATCTGGAACTTATCGGCGCAATATTGTTTGGCCACGCTTCCATGGATCGCATTTTCGGTTACGGACTGAAGTTTACGGATTCCTTTTACCACACTCACTTGGGACAGATCGGTAAAAAATGATAACTCAATTCTTTATTTTAGTTTTTGGCAATTTAATAATCTCCCCTAGAGGGGAGTGTCCCGACGGCTGTCGGGACGAGGGTGTAATCGATGAAATGGACACCTCCCGATCCAATCCTCCATCTGGTGGATTGGCCCACCCTCCTCAAGGAGGGATTTCTATTGCACAATCATGTATAGCTTCAAATCAATTGAACCCTTAACATCAATTTTCTAAAGTGGATAACAACGATCAACGGCTTTTTAGTCAGTTAAAAAAACTGGATACCGAACAGCGAAATCCCAACACCAGAGAGATTGATCTGGCTGATTCCCTGGAGATCGCCCGGCTTATCAACGAAGAGGATAAAAAAGTAGCAAACGAAGTTGAGAAAAAACTGCCGGAGATTGCCAAAGCTATTGATCTGGTTAAAGATGCCTTTGAGAAGGGCGGGCGCCTGATCTATGCCGGAGCGGGCACCAGCGGACGCCTGGGGATTCTCGATGCCGCAGAATGTCCGCCTACATTCGGATCCGAGCCGAGCCAGGTGATCGGACTTATCGCCGGCGGTAAAGATGCCGTTTTTGTGGCCCAGGAAGGGGCCGAAGACTATGAGGAGAACGGCCGCAATGCGCTCCGGGATGAAGATTTGAATGAAAAAGATGTTGTCTGCGGGTTGGCCGCCAGCGGACGAACGCCCTATGTGCATGGTGCACTTAAAGAAGCCCGGGAAAAAGGCTGCCATACCATTTTTGTAACAACAGTGCCGGGCTCCCAAATCACGATCGATGTGGATGTACTTATCGATATCCCCGTTGGTCCCGAAGTAGTGATGGGCAGTACACGTATGAAGAGTGCAACCGCCCAGAAGATGGTGCTGAATATGATTACGACCGGGGCAAACATCAGGCGCGGGAAAGTATATGAAAACGTGATGGTGGACCTGCAGCTCTCCAACCAGAAGCTGCACGAGCGGGCCAAGCGAATCATTATGATGTTTGCCGAGGTCGATTATGATCAGGCTGACCAGTTCCTGGAAGCTGCCGGCGGTCATGTAAAAACCGCGCTAGTAATGGCACTGGGAGATCTCAACAGCGAAGAGGCAAAAAAGAAACTGGATGAACATGACGGCTTTATTCGGCGTGCACTGCAGAATATTAACAGGTAATAAGCATGCTCCATGAAAACCATTTTCAGTATTGTTATATGGATTTTTTGGGCGATATTTATCTGTATCTTTTTTGTCTTGGTAGCTCTGCTGTATCTGTTGACATTCCCATTCGATCGATACAATCGCATTCCCAATAACGTATTGCGCGGACTGGCCTGGTGCATGCTCAAAATTAATCCGGGCTGGTCATTAGAAATCACGGGCGCTGATCCCAAAAAAATATCACAGCCGACAATAGTGGTAGCCAATCACCAAAGCTTTTTAGACTTACCGCTGCTGTACAGGTTGCCCTGGACGATGAAGTGGATAGCCAAGAAAGGTCTGTTTCGGATTCCTGTTTTTGGTTGGATTATTTTCATGACCGGGCAAATAGCTATTGACCGCCGCAGTTTGCGCTCAGCCCAAAAAATTGACAAGCTTGTTGATCCCATAAAAGAGGGGATTCCGGGAATGATTTTTCCCGAAGGCACCAGAACCAGGACGGGCGACCTTAAGCAGTTCAAGAACGGCGCGTTTACACTAGCCAAGCGATATAACTTTAATATTTTGCCTGTGGTGTTAGACGGCGGTTATCAGGCAATGCCATCCGGAAGCTGGAGAGTAGCGTTTAGCCAACATTTTACTATTTCGGTACTGGATCCGATTTCGCCGGAGCAGTACGAATCCGAAAAAGAAATAAAAGATGCGGTATATTTGTTAATTAAAGAGAAATTGGAACTGTTGCGGTCAATCGATTAACTGTAAAAAGGTACATTATATTTGGATGGCAAATTCAAAAATACCGATCGGGGAGAGTCACAATATCGCAATCGTATGTTGGCGTGTGTTATTGCGGCAGAAGTTATTGCCCTCGCGTTTTTTAACTTCTGGCCGGTATCCGAATCCGGCAGAGAGGTAAACCGGGATGATTTTTCAGAGGATGTGCTGGCCATTGAAGATATTGTAAGGACGGAACAGGCAACCCAGCCGGCGTCTCCTCCCAGACCCCAAATTCCGATTCCCGAACCTACCGATGAGATCATTGAAGATGAGATAGAGGAGATAGACGATCTGAATATAGTTGAAAGCTCCGATACGCTGTCGCTGGCTATGGGGGATGAAGGTGAATCAGACGAGCCTGTTGCTAATCCGCAGTCGCCGCCCAACGTTGTACGGATTGTGGAACCTACCGTCCCAGATAAGGCCAAGAAAGAAAATATTAAAGCCGAAATATGGGTTAACTTTTTGGTTGATAAAGAGGGAAGGGTGGAAGAGGCGACGATCTCCCAAATCAAGCTTTATGACCGTAGTACCGGGGAAGTGAGAGATGTGGAGAGTATCGGGTACGGACTGACCGGTGCCACTCTCAATGCCGCTCTGCAGTGGCGATTTCGTCCTGCCACAAAAAATGGTGAGCCCGTTAAAGCGTACACGAGACAGATATTTACTTTCGGATTTTCCAATTGATATCAGTCGCATTTTAACCTATATTTGCGTTCTGTTTTGGAGAGGTGGCCGAGCGGTCGAAGGCGCACGCTTGGAAAGCGTGTGTGCGTCTAGCGCGTACCGAGGGTTCGAATCCCTCCCTCTCCGCAAATTCGCTTTTCGACGAACATCGGAGGGCAAACCTACCTTAAACGCTCATAGTGCTAAGAGGCTAAAGACTCACGTGGCACGTCATAACCTTTGCCACGGCAATTACGCTTGGCCACGGTATGCCTATTGAGTCTGTTCAAAAGATGATGGGTCATTCCGATAGCCGTTCCACAGAACACTACTCCAGAGTAACAAACCCATAAATTAACGAATGATTTCAAGGAGTTGAGGAGGAGAATCAAAGCTTCCTAATAGAAATAGGCGGGGTCTAATCGCCCCCGCTTTTTAAATGTACCTGCATCTCTCATAAGAAATGGTTAGAATTGTTACAATTGTAAAATGTTGATTTTTAAGCCCACAGCTGGATTTTTCAAATTCTTAAGTTAATTGGAAACAAGTTTTATGGAAGACATAACACCCTTTCTGATTGAATTTAAATGGCCTGTATTTTCACCGCCTGCGAGGTGACCATTCTCCCGCAATTCGTCGTCGTATATAAAACACTCATCTATAAAAGTATTTTGTTCGCTTTCAGACATTGTTTCCCAAACTTCTTCATCCATATAGCCAAGGCAAATGTATTTCATAGCGATCCACCTGTGTGGTTTATGAATTTGACACGTTTGTTCAGCGGTCAGTCAGCTATCAGCCTTGTCAATACTGCCACTGCTGATAGCTGAATGCTGACAGCTTTATAAGATGATTCTTAACTCTTAAACGTTCTCAAATCTGTTTTAAAGCTTACTGTTTTGCCTTACTGCGTTCAATAGCTTCTTTTACAGCCGGATTATCCACCGTATCGCGGATCTCTTCCGGAAAGTCCTCTTCTTCAAATATCTGGCGAATCTCAATAACGTCACCCTCGGCGGCGGGACATTTTGTGGCCCATTCAACGGCTTCCTCTTTCGAGTTTACGTCGATCACCCAATAGCCGCCGATGACCTCCTTGGCCTCTGCAAATGGTCCGTCGGTTACTGTAGGTTCTTCGCCTTTGAATGACACTCGTGCACCTCTCGTATCGGGATGTAACCCGTCGAGCGCAACAAGGACACCGGCATTTGCCAGTTCTTCATTGAATTTCATCATCGCCTCAATCGCTTCGGCAGGGGGTGCAAATTCTTCACCTGCTTTTTCATCATCAGGGGTACCGGGTTGATAGACTTTTGGGATCATAAACATCATAAACTTCATGGTTGTGTCTCCTATATATTTAATTGGAATTTATAGTTGGTACTCATTAAGTAGTCGAACAGCATCGGTGGAAATCGACACCGGATTTAAAAAAAAGATTGATTTTAATTACGGCCTTCTTACCTATCTCAAATTAGGTTAATGACTACCTGCAACTTGTGTTCTGATATCGGCTATTTTTGATTGCCCCATTTTTTTCCACAGAAAATACGATAGAAACATAACTGCAAGATATACCAATGGAACAATGACCACTAATATCTCTCCAACATAAATTCCAGAGGCAGATGCTCCTATGAAATCAAATGCGAAGCCGGCGTAAGCCCATTCCTTAATCGTTTTAAATGTTTCCAGAACTAATATAATCGCTCCTAAAATTTTGGCTACTCCCAGGATAGTTAACAGGTACATTGGGTATCCCAGAAGGGTGAAAACTTCCCTGCTTCCTTGAGTCGGTATTAGTTGTGCAATTCCGGATTGCAACATGGCCAGCACGAAAAGAATGGTAACTGTCCAATAAACAATTTTGATTTTTTTCATGATAGTCCCTTGATATTTTGGGATTTGACTTTGTTGTGTTCACCAGGTAGTCGAACGGCAGACGAAGAAATCGACAGCAGATAGATAATTCTTTTAAATTATTTTTCCGGGGGATACGTTGTGAGTTTGAGTTATCCAGCCAGTTCCACAAGCTTTCGTTCGATAAATCGCTGTTCCGGTTCCTGTTGTGCGAGGTTAAGGGCGTGTTCCCATGATGCCCGGGCTTCTTTTGTCCGATCCAGTTTGCACAACAGCTCCGCCCGGGCCGAGTAGGCAAGATGGTAGTCGGTTAACTCCCCGCGATCCAAAATTTCGTCTACCTGTTGCAATCCTGCCGCAGGACCCTCACACATAGCTATGGCGACGGCATGGTTTAATTCAATAACAGGAGAGGGATTTATACGCAGTAACAGGCTATACAATCCGACAACCTGTGCCCAATCCGTATTATCGGAAATCTTTGCCTCGGCGTGCACGGCTGCGATAGCGGCCTGCAGGGTATAGGGACCGATCCTGCTGGATGAAAAAGCCTGCTTCACCAGTGATAATCCCTCCTCAATCATGTCGTGATCCCAAAGCGAACGGTCCTGATCTTCCAGAAGAACGAGATCGCCCTCTGGGGTTGTGCGGGCCGGTCGTCGGGATTCATGCAGCAGCATTAGGGCAAGCAGTCCCCGAATTTCCGGATCGGGCAGCAGATCAAACAGCAGACGTCCGAGACGGATAGATTCACTTGTAAGGTCGATGCGGGTCACTGATTCGCCCGATGATGCGTAATAGCCTTCGTTGAATACCAGGTAAATGACCTGAAGTACGGGCTCGAGCCGGTCCGACAGTTCATGCTCCGGCGGTACTTCAAATGGTATGTTCGTCTCACGGATTTTTGCCTTGGCCCGGACAATTCGTTGTGCCAGGGTAGGAGGTTTGACCAGAAAAGCACGGGCGATCTCTTCCGTAGTCAGATCACAAACCTCGCGCAGGGTCATGGCCACACGTGCGTCGGAAGAGAGGACAGGGTGACAGCAGGTGAAGATAAGACGGAGTATATCATCATCGATCTTTTTATCCACCTGGGCAGATGGGTCGTCCGTATCGGCTTCAATTTGTCGGGCACGTTCCGTCTGCAACGGGTCGAATCTTGACTGACGTCGCATACGATCGATCGCTTTAAACCGGCCGGTGGAAATAAGCCAGGCTCTCGGATTAGAAGGGATACCTTTTTCCTCCCATTGTTCCAGTGCTGCTTTGAAAGCATCATGCATGGCGTCTTCTGCAAGATCAAAATCTCCAAGCAGGCGGATCAGAATAGCAAATACCCGGCGCGACTCTTTACGATAAATCTTGTCCAGTAGCTGAGGGATATGGTCAGGAGAATTTTGCATGATCGTTCATTCGCTTTTAGATTATTCACGCTGCTTTTACTTGTCAAAAGGTCTTTAATGAAGTTTAGTCTACATATTACCGTTGTAAAACACATTCCATTTATGACCGTCCGGGTCTGCAAAACCGCATCCGTACCACCCCTTCTGAAATATTTCCTGAGGCTCACTGAAAATAGCCCCACCAGCTTTTTTGACTGTTTCGGCCCATTGGTCTACTTCTTCCTTGCTGTCTGCCGAAAGGGTGAACATCACTTCATTACCCTGGCTCAAATCGGCTATTTCGCCTCCTATTGATTTCTTAAACTGATCACTATCTCTCGAGAAGAAATGGACCACGAAATCGTCCTCACCGACCAAAAAGCTGGCCAATTCATATTGATTGGGAAACTCTCCATTAGGTTTGAACCCCAATGCTTTGTAAAACTCATGGGTTCTTTCCACATCTTCTACCGACAGGTTTGCCCAAACTTTTTTTGGTTTCATATAATTGCTCGTCATTAATTAAAATTGATACTTGCATTGTATGGATTTGGGAGGTTATTATCAGAGTGGAAATACGACATCTTAACGGGTTAATTGCGACATACATATCTTCTCTTTTTGAAGTTTTATTGAATAATAAAGATTAGATTTCTTGCTTTGCCAGTAAGTGTAAAGGATAATGAAGAATGATTCCTAAAATAACACTAAGAGAGAATACTAAATTTGAAAAAAGAAAATCATTTCCACTGACTATTAGCTTATTTTGTTGATGAAATCTGGGAATTAAATCGATAGAGGAAGACGGGTACTTGAATATTTAATATACGGCAAATAAGCTTTACAGCTTTTTTAAGGAGGGACAAACCAGTGTGAAATTATATCAAATATATCCACCGATTTTACACTTGGTTAGTTAACCCAATACTTTTTTAATATAGGACTAAATCACCTGTAAAATAGCTGGTAGAAATAATTACGGACAAATACCATCTACAAGTCAAAATCGATGTCACTTCTTTTTTCAACCAACTGAAATAATTTACTTGGCCTGACACCTAGTGCACTTGCTATTTTTGAAACGGTTATGATAGAGGGGATTTTGTATCCGTTCTCAACTTCAGAAACGTAAGATCTGTCCAGGTTGCCTATTTCTGCTAGTTTTTCTTGTGATATACTCCTCTCACGTCGTAATTCTCTTACAATTGCACCGAAACCTTTCGCTATCTCCTTTTCTTTTTTCATTTGGTAAAGAAAGAGGAAACTGTATTTTTAGGCCACGGGCTATAGCCCACAAAGTGACTGGGTTTAAATGGTTAACAGGAGTTATGTGTTCCATTTTGATGGCTTACATTGATAGGTAAGATGTGGCTAAAAAAGAATGGACCTTTATGAGTGACTAAGGCCACTTTAGCTATAAAATAGTAAAGAAGTGAGACGGAAAATTAGGATATTGATTGCAGATGACCACCCGTTGATGCGACAGGTTACCAGAAACAGACTTGAGAGAGAGGATGATTTCGTGGTAATAGCTGAAGCAACGAATGGAGTGGAAGCTGTTGAATTTTCACATGAACTTTCACCAGATGTGATTTTGATGGATATTAATATGCCTAAGATGGATGGCATTGCAGCTACGAAGGAAATCATAGCCAACAGCAATCAGGCGGTGATCATCGGGTTCTCACTGCATAACCATGAATTTGCTATCAACGGTATGTTACAGGCTGGTGCTGTGGCTTATCATACAAAGACTGAAAGTTTAGATATTCTTTGTACAACTATCCGGAAGAGGATTATTTAGTATCGTCGGCTTTAACTGGGTCCCCTGATATTACTCTTATCCAGCATGTACTTCTTAGAGAGCAGATATTACCAACTGCTCTTGGATGATGTAATAAAATGAAAAGAAGCCCTAAAAATTTACTGGATGGAATATCAAGCTTATCCTAGCCTTGACAATGGTTTTTTTACTGTATGTACTATCTTCTATCATAATTGCCGAAGCTTGATGAATAAACTTTTCCTTTTTTAGTTGGTCAATCTCGCCATTTCTGTTTTGTTGTTTTTGCTCATTCATTTTTAGTTGATTAGCCAATAGAAGCATCTCTTTTCTGCACCTGATGATATCAATACCCATAACTAAAATATTTTAAGTTATGATTTCCCTAAAGCCCTATTTTTTAAAAAAAATATTCTCCTACTTGATATTTATTAATATAGAATAGTGAATATTTATTAAATTTCAAATCCGATAGGAATTTCTTGACACTAAGTACCATTTTGGGCGGGAAAGAGAGCTTGAACGTGCTTAATCAGCACGGATGGCTTTCAGCGGAAGGTTGCACGTTACTACCATATTATATTTAGTTTCTTTAGCTTTTCTGATTCTGTTTGCAAATTCTGATTCATCACGCTTTAGCTTCAGCAGCTGTCTCTTCATCAGAGAAACAATGCCTGTAAAGAGCATAATCGAAAGAGAAGATTAAATAAAGACCAAAGCTACTGGCAGAGAGATTGAACTTGTTGCCCTGGTATAGAATAAGGAAACTCGATAGTAAAGTGGATAAAGCAAATACCGCCAAGGGTAGAAAAAAATATTTTGATGAATCAGACATGGTAAAATCTATTTTTGAAGAGTTTTACTGTAAGATTAAGTGGATATAAAGCACTTACTGATATTCCCGGTGCTCTTTCATCTCATAATGTTGGGAGTGCTCATCAAATCTTGTTAGCAGCGCTTGCGCTTTGTCAGGGACATAAGCATACTCGTAATCCTCACCAGCAAACTGTTTTACAGCTTCCAACGAATCGAACCACATGATAGTAATGAATTCAATCTCTTCTTCGAGTGGACGGCGAAGCAGTTGGATACCTGCATAGCCAGCTATCTTTTCGGCAGCAATTTCCGGAATAATTTCTTCCCGAAGGAGTTGTTCGTAACGGTCTGCATCATCAGGATATGTCCATCCGTGCCATATTCTTCCAATCATGAGTTTTCATGTTTGTGGTTATAACTATTTTTCGCTCGTGCTTAGGTGGCTGATATCATAATTTGCGTGAAACGAAAGAATACCTATAAAATAGGAGGTGAGCAAGACACCATTGTTATCCGGGTCGGCAAAAGTAGCATATAATTAGGAAATTTGTGTGAGCTCACTAATTTTTTCCTGGATGACTTGTTTTTCCGAATCGGTTTTGGCCAAAGACCGGGCTTTTTGAAAATGCCTCTTAGCTTTTTCCGTATCAATATCTTTGTAAAGCTCACCCATAAGGACAAAGTAGAAATGGTTGTCCTGCAGACCCAGTTTCTCTGCTTCCGTAATTGCGGCTTCTGCTCCTTTTACCTTGTATAGTGCATAAACTCTGTTGAGGGCAACAGTTGGAGAGTAGTTGATCTTCAGAAGCTGACCGTATAGCTGGAGAATCTCTTCCCACTTTTCGGGGGTATCTTCTTTGATACAATGCCAATATGCAATGCGCGATTCCAGATGGTAAGAACTGACCTCATCCCCGTGTGCCGATCGATCCAAAAAGTGCATACCCTGTTTGATCAGTGCCGTATCCCACAATTCTTCATCTTGCTGCTCATACAGAACGATAGAGTCCTCTGCGGTTTGACGGGCATCAAACCGGGAAGCATGAAAGCACATGAGAGCTACCAGCGCATTTGTTTTGGGTTGATTGGTTTGCTCATACTCGGTTAGCAACAGGCCCAGCCGCATAGCTTCCAGGCAGAGATCTCTACGTAAAATTTGATTTTGCGTTTTGGAATAATACCCTTCATTAAAAAGGAGGTAAATAATATGCAGGACACTATCGAGTCGTTCTGTAATTTCATCCTTCGGGGGAAGTTCCATCTTGATGCCTTGGGTACGCAATTTCTTCCTTGCCCGGTATAATCTCTTGTTGATAGTATCTTTGTTGGATAAAAAAGCCTCGGCGATTTCATCAATGCCAAAGCCGCAAAGGGTACGCAAAGCCAGTCCAATTTGGGCTTCACTGGCAATGGCGGGGTGACACACTGCAAAGAGCATTTGCAGCTGACTGTCTTTTATATTCTGTAGCGAAAAATCAGGCTCCGGTATCC
Source organism: Fodinibius sp. GM108 (assembly GCF_058386985.1). NCBI lineage: Bacteria > Pseudomonadati > Balneolota > Balneolia > Balneolales > Balneolaceae > Fodinibius > Fodinibius sp. GM108. Next base: position 277,645 of record NZ_JBYEIR010000003.1, on the reverse strand, counting down.
CATGATCCTGTTCCCGTCTTAACGTCAGCTCAGGAGATATTTTATCGTCGAAGATTTTTTTCCGGCGGAAATGATACAGGGCTTTTCTTTTGGCCACCACATACAACCAGGCCGTCGGATTTTCCGGCTTACCTTCAATTCCCCATGTTTCTGCCGCCTGAAGAAAGGTTTCACTTACGACATCTTCAGCAAGTTGAATATTAGATAATCCATAAAGCTTGCTGATGACAGCAACCATCTTTGAGAACTCTTGGTGAAATAACTGCTTTATGGTCTGCTGTTCTTCTTGCATGTTTCAGTAAAACCGATGTTAACGATTGGAATAGTCAACGATTTCTGATATAAAGATTATTGTTGATTTTTGACGGCGGACCAGCGACGGCTGTGAAAATGCATGTGCTGCGGCCTACCGTCTACGGTCATCGGTCAGTGGGCTTGCTCCAGCGACTCGCAGTAACCAGAAGTTTTGCGAGCGTGGTGGACGAATTCTGTTCCAATTCTTTTTCCATGTAACACTTTCTTGTGCTTCACAAACTTTTATCCTTTTGTTCCTGTCCATGGATTCCCAAGGGGGCGAATTTCAACACTGCCGCCCTGGTCCAGCGCCGGACAGCCGTGCGCCAAGGTTGTAGCTTCTTCCAGGTCTTCTGCCTTTACGATAATAAAGCTACCCAGTTTTTCTTTTATCTCTACAAATGGGCCGTCGGTGACTACGCCGCCGGGTTTTAGCACTTTGCCTTCCATCGCCAAACGCGGGCCTCGACTGGACAATTTCCCCTGTTTCTCGATGCCTTTCCACCACTTTGTCCATTTTTTTGAAAGGGCTGCCATCTCTTCTTTAGAGACGTCACTGTAGTCATAGCTCGGTTGTCGGAATAATAACATGAATTCTTTCATTTTGTGTGTGTTTTAAAGGTTTATGGATTACGCCTGTACCAAGAGCACCTGATTGCCGTCAGGATCTTCAAGGTCAAACCACTTTACTCCAGAGCCCGGACCGTATAAATCGTTTTTGACGTCATTGACTTTAACGCCCTTGCCAGCGAGCTCTTTGTGCAGATCTGCTACGTTGGATGTCGCAAAATAAAGTTTCATAGTGCCTGGTTTCATGTTTTCATAAAAAGTCGTGAGGGTAATAGAAGTTCCGCCACCGGGAAACTCCAGCGTTACCCATCTGTTATCCTCGTCCTGCTGGGAGTCCGTTACGACTTCCAGGCCGAGTTTATCATTGTAAAACTCTTTCGCTTTTGGCATATCGTTTACGGCCATGGAGAACATCATAAAGTTGTTAACTGCCTGCATAAATCTCCTTTTTAATTTGAAGTTGAGTGTTTGTATTACACTCTTATAATGATTGAGACAGCCAAAATTGGACATTTAAATTTTATTCCCGTAATCCCTTTCCACTGAGAATTTTATCCACATATTTTTCAACCCTTCGCTTCCGGGTTTTGGATTGTTTGGCATCAGAAAAATACAGTATGTATCCTCTTTGCCGCCCGGGCGTCAAATCATTAAAGGCAGTCTTTAAGTCAGGATTTTCATCTAATTTCTTTTGAAATTCTTCAGGAATAGGTTCTGTTTTCTCTTCTACATCCACTTCCAAACCGGCTTTTTCTGCTTCAATAGCTTCATTAATGTAGGCCTTCAAGACAGCTTCCATTTCGACTATTTCCTCAATACTGGTGAATGGAATCCGGCGCGCTACTCTCGAATTCTCTCCGGGCTTCTCCAGAATATTTTGAGGATCCTCTAACAAGACTCCTTTAAAAAACATAAGCGCACAGTATTCTTTCCGGATCTTTTGTGGATGTAGTGCATCTTTGTCAAAATTGCTCTAATAACACTTTTTCTATTGAAGAATATTGCCCAGACTGTAGTTCGTTAAACCTGGACAAAATTGCTCCTAAAGATCATAGAGAAACTTCATCCATATTTAACTGCAGATATTGTAGTACTGAATTTTTAGAGCCTGTGTTAAAAATTAAATGCGGTAATTGTCAAAATGTTCAGGATATTGATCACTTGCATCGTAAAGTCATCAAGGAATACAGGCTAACTGAAGTGGGTAAAAAATTGGCAGAGGGCAATCTTTATTTTAAGGATGAACAGTTGTAGAAAAATAGATTCACGAATACAGGATTTGTACCTGATACTAAATTTCAATATCTGCAGTGATTTCCTGTGCTTTCTGATAGGTCTCATTCATATCATCACCAAGAAGGGTGAAATGAGCCATCTTTCGTCCTGGACGACTGTCAAGTTTGCCGTAAACATGAAGGTGTCCGTCAGATTCTGAAAATGTTTTAGCAGCAGAGTCAACCCGGGCATCGCGCTCATGGGTGCCCAGCAGGTTGATCATCGCTACGGCCGGTTTTCTCAGTTTTGTTGAACCCAGCGGTAGTCCCAGTACGGCGCGGACATGATTCTCGAACTGTGAAGTCACGCAGCCCTCAATGGTATAGTGTCCTGAATTATGAGGTCTGGGAGCAGATTCGTTAAGAAGCAGGTCGCCATCCGGGGTAAGAAAGAATTCAAAAGCGAAAATACCCTTTCCGTCGATAGTTTCTGTAGCCTTGACGGCTAATTCCTGAGCTCTTTTTTGTACGGCTTTGTCTACCGGAGCCGGTGACTTAACAGCCACGCAAATATGATTTTCCTGTACAGTCTCACAGCAGGGATAAACAACATGACCTGTTTCGTTGCGCGCCACCTGAACGGCTAATTCATGAGTAAAATCGACAAATGCTTCGGCCACTATATCATGACCCTTTTCTCCTCCGAGATTGTCAAAAGCTTCTATAGCCTCTTCCAATGAGCCTACAGTCTCATTGCCGTACCCGTCGTATCCGCCTTTTGATGATTTGAGCAAGTAAGGCCAGCCATGATTGTTTCCAAAAGCTTTGAGATCGGTCTCATCTTTGACAAGGGCATAGGGAGTAACAGGAATTCCTGCCTGTTCAAAGGTTTGCTTTTCGATCAGCTTATTTTCAATAAGCTTAAAGCTTTTTGGAGAGGGGAAAATAGGAGTGCCGCTGTTTTCTTCTGTTTTTTGTAAGACTTCTGAACTGATAAATTCGTTTTCCAATGTCAGTACATCACAGGTTTTAGCAAACTGTGTCAAATCATTTACCGAATCAAAGGATCCTGTCTGGGAATAGGGAGTCATAAATTGTACAGGCTCATTTTCATCCCGATCCGAAAAAACACTGATCTGAATGCCATAACGAAATGCCTGCAGCCCTGACATGCGAGCCAGTTGCCCGGCGCCAAGAAAACCTAGTCGAAAATTTGCAGATAATGGATTCTTGCTCATCAAATCTCTTTTTTTTAGTTCCTAAATTAAGCAGGAACATAAGAATTATTCTGTTTTGATTTAACCCTTTTCCAGATATCTACCGGAGTGTTATGATTATATCACAAAGATTCACAAAGAAGACACAGAGTTACATTAAGATTTTAGGGGTTGTGTGTTGCGGGTTTGGTATTGTAATGTTTTGATTAGCTTTTCTCTTTTCTATCTCGTTACAATGCTCCGCATCGTAACGAAAGCCAGGTGCAAATATCTGTTACCAAAATCAGAGTATATTTATTCAACTATTAAGTTTTAATGTGACTCCCATACAATATCCCATTCTAAATTTTGTTGAAAGAATCGTATTTTAAGATCTCGAAATTCACCTTACAAAGAAGTAGTTCTCTATACATGGATATTGAAGCAAAGTTAGAGCAAGTCAAAGAACGATTTGAAGAAGTTACCACGGCAATGAGTGATCCATCTGTATATGATGATCCTGATCGTTATACAGAGCTGACCAAGGAGCACAGCGACTTGAAAGAGCTGGTAGAGCTTTATGATGAGTGGAAGGACGTAAAAAAGCAGATTAAGGGGAATAAGGAGCTTATTGAAGATGGAGAAGATGCTGAAATTACCGAGATGGCGGAGATGGAAAACAAAGAGTTGAAGCCTCGACTTGAACAACTTGAAGAGGATATTAAATTCAAGCTGATACCCAAAGATCCCGATGATTCAAAGAATGTCATTGTAGAGCTGAGAGCTGGTACTGGTGGTGATGAAGCCGCTATTTTTGCTGGTGATCTTTTTGATATGTATCGCCGATACGCAGATAAAAAAGGGTGGAAGCTGAATCTTTTAAGTTTAAGCGAATCAGAAAAAGGGGGATACAAGGAGCTGACGTTTGAGCTTGAAGGCGAAGAAGTATTCGGCACGATGAAATATGAAAGCGGCGTTCACCGTGTGCAGCGCGTGCCGGAGACTGAAACCCAGGGACGTGTCCATACTTCGGCTGCTTCTGTAGCTGTACTACCAGAAGTTGAAGAGGTCGATGTGGAAATAAATTCTGCTGACTTGCGGATTGATACATTCAGGGCCAGTGGAGCCGGTGGCCAGCATGTGAACAAGACCGATTCTGCCGTGCGAATTACCCATGAACCGTCGGGCGTAGTGGTTGAATGTCAGCAGGAGCGATCACAGCACAAAAATAAAAATGTGGCCATGAAAATGCTGCGCTCAAAGATATATGAGATGAAGGAAGCTGAACAGCGGAAAAAGCGTGAAGAAGAACGAAAAAGTCAAATTTCGACGGGAGACCGAAGTGCAAAAATTCGCACGTATAACTTTCCGCAAAGTCGTGTTACCGATCATCGTATTAATCTAACGCTTTATAATCTCGAAGATATCATGAAGGGAGAGATAGATGAAATTATAGAAGCGCTACGAGTTCAGGACAACCTGGATAAACTTAATGCGGTGATGGACGAGGGGTAAAACCGCAGAATTTAGAACAAGGAATAAAGAATTTCGAAATTCAATATCCCTTGTTCTGCGGTTCCTAAGCTATACTTTCGGACCTGCCTCTATCAGTTTTTTGCTCGCTTCCTGCTTAAACTGCTCAAAGTTATCGGCAAACATACCTGCTAATTTTTTTGCCTTTTCATCGTAGGCTTCTTTGTCATCCCAGGTATTTCGGGGCATCAATATCTCGGATGGAACACCATCAATTTCTTCTGGTATAGCCAATCCGAAAACAGGATCTCTATCAAATTCTGCGTTATCAAGATTGCCTTCTAAAGCTTCGCTGAGCATTTGCCGGGTATGAGGCAGCTTCATACGATGGCCTACTCCATAAGGTCCACCGGTCCACCCGGTATTCAGTAACCAAACTGTTGAATTGTGTTTGCGAATCTTGTCAGCCAACAGTTCAGCATAAACCGTGGGATGCAGTGGCATAAAAGGAGCACCGAAGCATGCAGAAAAGGTAGCTTGTGGCTCCGTTACACCGCGCTCGGTACCCGCAACTTTAGCTGTATAACCGCTGATAAAATGATACATCGCCTGCTCGGGCGTAAGTTTTGAGATAGGAGGGAGCACACCAAAAGCATCACACGTAAGAAAAATGATGTTACTCGGGTGATTGCCCATGCCTGCCTCGCTGGCATTGGGTATATAGTTGATGGGATATGAGCATCGTGTATTTTGAGTATAGCTGGTATCTTCAAAATCCGGTGAGCGATTTTCGTGCAGTACAACATTCTCTAAAATCGTGCCCGGCATCTTGGTTGTGGCATAAATAAGCGGTTCACCTTCTTCAGAAAGATTGATTGTTTTGGCGTAGCAGCCTCCTTCAATATTGAAAACACCATCTTCGCTCCATCCGTGCTCATCATCGCCGATGAGGATACGACTTTGATCCGAAGAGAGGGTAGTTTTACCTGTTCCGGACAAACCAAAAAATACAGCTGTATCACCACTTTGATCCATATTGGCCGAGCAATGCATTGCCATCACATTCTGTTTAGGCAGCAGGTAATTCATTACAGAAAAAATTCCTTTCTTTACTTCACCCGAATATAGCGTACCGCCAATTAGAATTATCTCTTTGTCGAAGTTAACCAGAATAAAAGCTTCGCTTCGGGTACCATCTTTTTCAGGATCAGCTTTAAAGTTTGGAGCAGCCAGTACTGTGAAATCAGGCTCATGATTTTTGAGCTGTTCCTTATTGGGACGAATAAACATATTGTGGGCAAACAGACCGTGATAGGCAGCTTCACTAACTACCCGTACATTCAGCTGATAGTTTTCATCTGCTCCGGCAAAACAATCTTTTACATATAACTTTTTATCCTGCAAATAATTAGTTACTTGATCAAACAGGTTATCAAATACTTCTTCATCCGTAGGCTGATTGATATCGCCCCAGTCAATATCATCGTGGATAGAGGGTTGATCAACAATGAACTTGTCCTGGGGAGAACGTCCAGTATACTGGCCCGTTAATACGCGAAGGGCATAATCGTTTGTCAAAACTGCCTCCCCGTTTTGAATAGCCTCTTCATAAAGTTCAGGCGGATTGAGATTCCAAATTGTATTTTCATTCTCTTCTAATCCCAGATAATCAAGCCCTACATGACTCCGCGGATGTGACTGCTTACTCATTGGATAATTTAATTTATTTGTTGTTTTCTTTTAACCACGTTATTTGCTGCAATAATTAAGGCATAGTATAAGAATTATTATGATGAATATGCGCAGAGAAAAGGAATGCAAAAACCTTTGATACTCTTAGCTATTGCTTCCCTTAAAAGTTTAATATATATACAGGTTTTTGTTAAAAATCAGGTGATAGAATCGCCAATACCAATATTTATTGAAACCGGTTCCAGTGCCCTTTAGAGGTAAGAAAGGGCACTTCTGAGGAAATATTCTGCAACAAATACAGAGACTTAAAATTTTGCACTTTTCATAAATGCTGGCATATATCTAAAGTAAGTAAGCGGAGTCAATTAACGGTAAGCTGTTTTTCAAACTCTTCTTTTTTTGAAGGGTTATCTATTTCTTCATAAAGCTTGATTATATGTTCCAGAGTTTGAGTTCTGTAGATATCAGATCTGGATCTTTTTTCATCTAGTATATCAAAACTTTCCAGCAAGAGAGGTTTGGCTTGTTCAAAGTTTTTTAGCTGGAAATAGGCGATACCCAGAAAACTCTTTGCCTGTGCTGTTCGCCAGTTATCTTCTCCATACTTATCTATTCTGATTTGTAATGCCTCTTGAAAATAGGATATGGCTTCGTCAGGCTGTTGCTGTTTCAGCTCTAGTCGTCCCAATTCCAGGAGAGGGTCAGATTTCCGCGGATGGTCATCCGGATAAATTTGATTATGCTCCTCTTGTACCTTGGTAAAAATTTCCCGGGCTCGCTCAAATTGTTCTTGTTCTAGATATAGTTTGCCAAGATTGAGTTTAGTTCTCGTAGTATATGTGTGTGGCGGATCCAATATATCGTCAAATAGTTCAAGTGCATCCCGGAGAAGCGGTTCAGCCTCGTCTAACCGGTTTTGTTTCAGCAGAATATGTCCCAGGTTCCCCATTCCCAGGGCAATATCCAGATTTTCTTCGCCGGTTAATTTTTGATGCATCTCCAGGCTTTCTCGCTGATAGGTTTCAGCTTCCTGATAATCACCACGCTCTCTTAGTAAGGCAGAAAAATTGGCCATCATTATAGCAAGGTTTGAATGCTCATCAAATAGCTCCTTATAACTATCAATTGCCTGGCGATAATATTCTTCTGCCGTCTCATAATCTCCTTTTGAATGGTATAAGGTCGCCAAATCATTGTAATTTATAGCTATATGAACATGATTTGAATCGTGGATAATTTCACGCAGCTTCAGCGTTCGATTTAACAAAGAATCTGCGGTATTATAATCTCCTTTATTATACCAGTTAAGATTTCCAAGGCGTGCCAGGGCAGCTATGGCATCATGATTTTCAAGACCATCGTCGCTTTCCTCAAAAAAAGAGATGGCTTCTGTCAGAAGCTGTTCTGCTTCATTATATTTTCCCTGCTCCTGATATAAAAAAGCAAGATTTCTTATGCTCTTGGCTTTTTCTGCGGGTGTAGCACGATCGGAATTCCTGCGAATCTTTACAGCCTCTGTCAGAAGTTCTTCTGCCCGGTCGAATTCATTGAGTGCGTCATAGACTTCTCCAAGCACAGTTTTCATTTCGGCCTGCAAATTCGGCTGGTCGGCCAGTTCTTTATCAATTTTTTCGGTACCGAACTGTAAGATCGAGCCGACAGAGACATCAGTACCACCATCACTTTCTTCCAGATAAGGGTTGGAGCGCCCAAAGAGACTTACAAGGAATTCTGTTACCTGCTCGGCTTTTTCAGCTTCGAACTGCGCTTGGTTACGCTCTTTTGTTATTTGTTGGGTATGGTAAAAAGTAAAGCTTGCAATAAACAGAATGAAAGCAGCAGTAATCGAAAGGGCAGTACTGTTACGGCGGACAAACTTCCCCAGTCGATAAGTAATGGTTCGCTGACGGGCCAATACCGGCAATCCGGAGTTGTACTTCCTGAATTCATCCAGTAGTTCATTGGATGTTCTGTATCTTTTGTCCCGATTCTTTTCAATAGTTTTTAGCAGGATGGCATTTAGATCACCTTTAAGTTCTTTTGTAACTGCCTGTACTGAAGATGATCGATTTTCAGCTATCTCTTCTGATTTTTCATCTCTCGATACTTGCTTGTGTGGCAGTATCGGCTCATTATTTAAGATCACCTTTTCTAACTCATGAACGGATTTACCCTCTAACTTGTAGGGATGTGATCCTGTTAGTAACTGATACAAAATTATTCCCAGTGCATAGATATCTGTAGCAGTTGTTGCTGGTTTTTGGCGTATTTGTTCAGGGGCCGCATATTTTGGTGTTAAGATACGCGATTGCGTTACCGTTACATCGCTGTCAGCGGCTTCATCTGTATCAAGAAGTTTGGCAATGCCAAAATCCAGTATTTTCACTTGTCCCTGATCTGTAATCAGAATATTAGCGGGTTTTAAATCGCGATGGATAATCAAGTTTTCATGGGCATAACGTACAGCTTTCAAGACTTTTGTGAACAGGTCAATCCGTTGCTTGATAGAGAGTTTATGGGTGTCACAGTAATCATCTATGGGCGTACCTTTTACATATTCCATAATCAGGTAAGGCAGGCCATTATCCAAAACACCACCGTCGAATAGTTGAGCAATTCCCGGATGACTAAGTCCGGCTAAAATACTTCGTTCCCGGTTAAAGAGGCGGATGTTTTCAGGAGTATTCATCCCCATCTTTATAACCTTTATAGCTACAGTATGTTCAAAATCGCCATCTATTCGTTTGCCGCGATACACTGTTCCCATACCGCCCCGGGCAATAAGATCTTTGGCCTCGTAGGCACCAAACTGTTGACCAATAAGAGAGGGCGCAGAATCTTCATCCAGTGCCAGGTCGGCAAAATCATACTTATAAGATTCAGCTTCCTCAAGCCATCCTTCCGATTCAAATATAGATTGAAGAAGTCGTGTAACTTCAGATTTAACTTTCGGAGAACCTTTGCATCTTTTTTCAACGTATGATTCCCACTTTTCTCTGGGTTGCTCCAGAGCTTCATCTACAATTGTTTCTACCTCATCCCAATCGACATTACCCATAATTTTCCATCGAAATATTTAATTTTGCACCCTAAAGCTATTTAAGATTTTGATAGAGCCAGCCTCGTGCTTTCATCCAGTCTCTTTTGACGGTGCTTTCTGAAACACCAAGAGCTTTTGCGGTATCTTCTATTGTCATTTCCCCGAAAAAACGCATCTCAACCACATCGCTTAGCCGTTCATTCAGTTCCGCAAGTTCTTTTAGTGCAGCATCAATATCAATAAGTTCCTGGGCCTTTTGTTGCTGCTGTTTGAATAACTCATCAATATAGGTGAGATCTTTTTGGTCACCACCTCTTTTTTGAGCTTTCTTTTTGCGGGCATAATCAATTAAAATTTGCCGCATGCAGCGAGATGCAATTGCATAAAAATGACTGCGATTAGAGGCTTCAATTTCATCCTGTGAAATCATTTTCAAGTAAACCTCATTCACCAGAGCTGTCTTGGAATAGGTATGTGATTTGTACTCCTGCTGAAGACGAGAATGAGCAATTTTTTTAAGCTCATCGTACACCAGCTCAAACAGCTGATTATACGTATCACTGTTGTCTTCTTTTTCACGCAGTTCTGTTAATAATTGCGTTATTTCTGATTTTGAAGTCCCCATCCACCTGCAAATGATATTTATGTGTTATTACTGATCTAAAAGTCTGCTGTTTATAAAACGATTGCCGAGCAGATACCCTCTTTGAACCAAAAGTTCATGCTGTTACGCATATAATTTGTATGATAATAAAAAATGGAATCATTAAACGCTAAATTTAAGAACCGGAGTGTGTCTTTAGATCCCTGATTTGATAGTTGACGCAGCAACTGTGAGCATAATCGAGTGTAAGGATCGCAAGGAGAGACGCTTTTAAGCATTAATTAACTTAATGCTTGAGATGGACTCTGCCGGAGGGTAGAGTCCATTTTTTATTTGGTATTCTTTTTGTTAGTTACTTCCGTACTTTTAGTAGTAACATTCATTAACCGACCTGAATGCCCCAATCAAATATTACAATAGCGCTTATTCAGACAAGCTGTTCCGCAGATCCGGAAAAAAATATTGCTAATGCTGTTGAACTGATTAAAGAGGCAGCAAACAAAGGAGGTCAGATTATTTTACTGCAAGAGCTGTTTGATACAATCTATTTTTGTCAATATATGGATGACAAGTATTTCGATTGGGCACAGTCTATTCCGGGTCCGGTTACAGATAAGTTGACCCAGCTGGCAGTCCAGTTAGAGGTAGTAATTCTAGCGCCATTCTTTGAACGGCGTGCGGCAGGCATTTATCATAACTCACTAGTTGTCATTGATGCAGACGGCGCACTGATGGGTACCTATCGCAAAAAGCATATTCCAGATGACCCCGGTTTTCATGAGAAATATTACTTCACCCCCGGAGAAGGTGACTACCAGGTGTACGAAACTAAATACGCCAAAATTGGCCCGCTTATTTGTTGGGACCAATGGTATCCCGAAGCAGCAAGAATTACGGCGTTGAAAGGTGCAGAACTGCTGGTTTATCCCACGGCTATTGGTACGTTGCCGGATGAAAAAGGAGAGAAGGGACAGGAGTTTCTGAATGCGTGGCAGACGATCCAGCAGAGTCACGCTATTGCTAACGGATGTTTTGTGGCAAGTATTAACCGCGTTGGGCAGGAAGATGATATTAATTTCTGGGGACATTCTTTCGTGGCGGGACCATTCGGACAGATGATAACCGAAGCCGGATCTGAAGAAGATATTTTATTAGCCGAAATTGATCTCTCAAAAATTGAAAAACAGCGTCAAATTTGGCCGTTTTTCAGAGATCGCCGGATAGACACATATAACCCTATCTTGAAGCGTTATATAGATTCTGATTAAGAGCCATTGTATGTTTACAGGAGCTCATCCCTTCAGTTCCTTATAAAGCCAGCCTCTTGCTTTAGCCCAATCTCGTTTTACTGTTCGCTCTGATAAATCAAGGACATCCGCTATGGCACTGATCGTCATTTCCCCGAAAAAACGCATTTCTACTATTTGGGAGAGCCTTTTATCCAGTTTTGCCAGCTTGTTGAGTTCATCATCAATATCAATAAGCCTGTCGACCTGCTCTTCCGCCCTCATTATTTCATCAATATAGGTGAGATCTTTTTGGTCACCACCTCTTTTTTCGGCTTTACGTTTGCGTGCATGATCAATAAGAATTTGCCGCATACAGCGGGCAGCAATAGCCAGAAAGTGATTTCTACTTTCAAATTCAATCTCATCCTGGTTAACCATTTTGATATATACTTCGTGGACGAGCTCGGTTTTAGATATGGTTATATCATCATGCTCTTTTTTGAGCTTTGAAAAGGCCAATGTTTTAAGCTCCTCATAAATCAGCGGAAAGAGTTCGTTGTACGCATTTTCGGAACCGTCTTGTACTTTTTTTAAAAGGCGCGTTACTTCGGATTGTTTATCTGCAGACATTACAACAATAGCTTATTCATAACTATTTAATCCTAAAAAAATAATTAGATAGATAATACAAAACTTTTATGTCACCTTTTTGGATGGGGTTACGCAATATATATGTAAAGCAGTTTATCAAGAGAGAAAGCAGCATTTACGAGTGATAGTAGATTTCCTGCTGTATTCGGTTTACCGAATGCGCACGAGGGTCTAAGAGAGACGCCGGGGAAAGGTGCTAACGCTCTAAGAGGGCAGTGGGTTAAACTCCACTGCCTTTCTTTTTTAACCGGATATTTAAGTGCATGCAACAAGTATCTGAGTGAACCTGTCTCATACTCGCGAATATTTGCTAACCATTGATATCCATTCTTGCCTCTCCTTTAATCCTGTCAGAGGGAATTAAAATATTTTGATGGATTATTCTCATCATTTTGAGCTCTTTTATAAACCTGTTGCGTATTTCTATAGTGGAGACTTGTACCCGCCTCTAAAAATAAAAACTTAAAAAACAATTACGTTTATGAGAATGATAAAAAAGCTACTTGGTATAACTATGATTGGCTTATTGCTTCTTGCATCAGCATGTAGCGATAGCCCGTCAAGCTCAGATACAGACGACGATTCAGGAAATCCCAATAGTCCATCAGCTAATGAAGCACCAACTGCTGTGGCCGATGTGAATAAAGCCACTGTTACAGTAGGTGAAGAAGTTACATTAGATGCATCAGACTCTTCTGATCCTGACGGTGATGATCTTACGTATGAATGGGAATTGAATACACCGGATGGAAGTAGTGTTCAATTGTCTGATGATCAGGCCGAAAATCCCACTTTTACACCCGATGTGGCCGGTGATTATAAAGCCGTTTTAACCGTGAGCGACGGAAATGGAGATTCTGATCAAGATGATATATCGATTACTGCGGAATCTAATGTTGTTGAAATAAAAAGTGATATTACTGAAGATCAGACCTGGACCGCAGATAATTTATACCGTGTAACTAAATATATTAAAGTCCGTTCCGGTGCTACATTGACTATCGAGCCGGGAGTTACGGTAGAGTTTGCTACTGATGCGGGAATTAAGGTAAGCGCAGATAACTCCGTTCTGGTTTCGGCCGGTACTCAGGAAAAGCCGATCACATTAACTGGTGTAGAAGAAACAACGGGTTACTGGCGTGGACTTTTTATCAGTTCGAATTCTGTTGAGAATGAAATTAGTCATACGACCATACAGTATGCGGGCAGTATAGATGCTGGCACCTATTTTGATGCAGCTGCGCTGACAATTGATCAAGCCAAAGTGCAGCTTTCAAACACTTCTATAACCCACAGCGGCGGTTATGGTATTCAAACCCGCCGAAGTGGATCGGAGTTTAGTATGCAGAATATGACATTTGCTGAAAATGAAAAGGATCATTCCTATATCCATATAAGTCAAATCGGATATTTCGATAACGCAAGTACGTTTGACGGAGGATATGTAACAGCTTTTGGCGGCGGTACGACCGGAGATATGACGATTGCTGCACTGGATGGTGCTAATTACCAGATCGTTAATAATGTTGATTTCGAAGATCATATCACTATTGATGAAGGGGCCCGGTTTGAATTTGCTGCTGATGCCGGAATTGTTGTGCGATCAGGAGCTGTAATCGAAGCAGTAGGAGCTGCTGAAAATAAGATCGTATTCACTGGTACAAGTCAGGTTCCGGGAGCATGGCGGGGTATTTTTATTGGTTCGTCATCGGTTGACAATATCTTGGAACATGTTGATATCAGTTATGGCGGTAGTACCAACATGGCAACCTATTTTGGGAAGACCAATATGGTGATAGACAAGGCAAAAATAACGCTTCGCCATGTTTCTTTTACCGGAAGTGCTGGCTATGGCATTCAAACACGGAGAAGCGGTTCTGACTTTACGATTGAGCATAGTGTTTTCCAGGATAATGCTGACTCTGATATGCTAATCCATCCCACGCAGATAAGTGGTATCGATAATCAGACCACCTTTAACGGTGGTGATGTTGAGGTGTATAAAGGAGATACCGATGCTTCCGGATCAGAAACCTGGAGTAACCTGAATAATGGCGCTTATTATTTTGCAGGTTCGGTAACTATTGATAATTCTGTTTCTATTGAAGAAGGAGCACTCTTTGAAATGGGGACAGATGTGAAACTTATAGTTTCAGGTGGTAGCGAACCGGGTGTGATTAAAGCGTTGGGCACAACTGAATCGCCAATAGTTTTCACTGGTCGATCCAAGGCCAAGGGAGCATGGGGCGGTATTCTGGTATCTTCCGGATCAGTCGAAAATGAAATGGATCATGTAAAGATCGAATACGGTGGCGGTGATAATCTTGCTACATATATGGATGCCGGCAATCTGGGAGTTTATAATGATGGATATCTAAGCTTGTCAAATGCTGCGATTGAAAATAGTGCAAACTATGGACTTATTGTCAGAGAAGGCCGTGATGCGCAGTTAAATGCAGGAGGTAACATCACCTATTCGAATAACGACAATAACGATCTGTATATTTACTAACCACTGAGTAATATATTCAACTTTTATTTTCGAAAAGAGGCACCGCTTAAAAAACGGTGCCTCTTTTTTTGTAATTTGCTCCCGTTAATTTATTTGAGTGAATAACTTGTTTGTTATCCCTATAAGCAGTTAGCATCTAATTAGTCTTTAGAAGTAGGACCGATACGTATCAGCTTGCTTACTGATAGTTTAAAATAATTTGAACACCTAAGAGTGACAGACTCCGTTAGACCTTCAAACTATAGAATGCCTGCTGAATGGCAACTACACTCCGCCACGCAGCTACACTGGCCGTCGAACCGTGAAACCTGGCCGGGACAGCGCTTGCAACGGGTAGAAGAAGTATATCTCGATATTATCGAGGTGCTTCACAGCTATGAGCCCGTTCATTTATTTGTGGAAGATGAAAATATTCAGACGCACGTGTTAAAACGTTTCGAAAACCGCCCAATCGACCTCCGACAGATAATCTTCCACCTGCAACCTGTAAATGATGTTTGGGCCAGAGACTGTGGACCTATTTTCGTCCGGCATAAGCAAACAGGAGAATATGCCGTTACCGATTGGGAATACAATGCCTGGGGCGAAAAATATCCGCCATTTGATGATGATAACTTCCTGCCTAAATATGTTGCTTCAAAATATGGTATCAAGCGGTTTGAGCCGAATATGGTGCTTGAGGGAGGTTCGATTGATGTTAATGGGGAAGGCGTTTTATTGACAACCGAATCTGTGTTGCTGAATCAAAATCGGAATCCGGAGATGTCAAAACCGGAAATTGAACAACGGCTGAAAGATTATCTGGGAATAGAAAAAACTATATGGCTTAAAGAAGGCTTAGCCGGGGATGATACAGATGGACATGTTGATGATGTGGCCCGTTTTCTCAATGAGAGTACGATTCTTGCGATGTCAACTGATGATCCCGCGGATGTGAACTGCGATGCCCTGAACAAAAATTTGGAAATTCTCTCTGATGCCACAGATCAATATGGAAATGAATTTACCATTGAAACACTGCCAATGCCCAAGACTAAAATTGAGGGTACAACGGTGGATGGGTCAGAATATGTGCCGGCCAGTTATGCTAATTTTTATATTGCCAATGGCGTTGTTTTAGTTCCTGTCTATGATGGGCAGTTTGATCAAAAAGCGCTGCAGTTTTTCGAGCGATATTTTCCCGATAGAGATGTTGTCGGAATTCCCTGCTCTGACCTTGTCTGGGGCCAGGGAGCTATTCATTGTATCACACAGCAGTGGTATGGGGTTTGAATTTTGAGTTTTCCCAGAATTTCCGCTACTGATATAACTCTTGAATTTTTTGCAGACAAAGCTCTCAAGTGGCTGTTTTTTATTAAATGGCTTGTATTTACTGCATCCGCAAACGCCTGTCAACCATTTCTTCGTTCAGTTGCTCTGCGACTGAACAGCCAAAGACGCTCTGCGTCTAACTGTCATTCATTTAAAAAAATGATGTACGTGTTCTGGCGCGAGCGTCCGCTCGTGCCGATTAACCAGATTACCTCGTTACGTATCTCCGGTGCGATATCTGAAGTAACTACATATAAAAAAGGCGACATCCATATTCCAGGATGCCGCCTCTAGGGATTGGGATATAGGGAAAACGTTAATACATTTTTCCAGGCTGGTAACCGAAGCCCATCGGATTGGGAATCCTGAAGATAGTTTTAGGAGTTCAGGAAAGACAATCGAGTTTATCTATTGAAGATGTAGAGAGGTTCTATTAGATCTTTTCCAAGTTTTTAGTCAATGCAAAGATAAGGAGAGGGATAATCTATAGATTAAAATAACTTGCCTGTTCTCTCGGGATAAAAATATCTGGATTTCGCTCCGTAATAAATCGCATAATACTGGCAATGTCATCTACTTTCAGGGTAATAGATGCCGACTGATCTCCCAGCAGTTTTTGAAATTTTGCTGAACCTCTTTTTTTGTAGAGCAAGTGATAGCTGGTCGAAAAATCGAACAGCGCCTCGTCGGATGAACGCGGGTAATGAGGCGCAAACTTTAGTGCTTCAATTTGATCAGCAGATATTTTTATCGTCTCAGTTTTAATAGATCCTTTGTGGATTTCAATTTTCAGCAGATCATCTTCAAAGTATAGAATAAAGTGATACAGCGGTTCCGATAGTTTTATAATCCCCCAAAAGCTTATGACGAATAGCGTAAGCGCAAAAAATTGATCAGGTTTAAAAAAATCCCAATCCATTGTGACAAAAGAACCGGCCAGCAAATAGGTGCCGACGGCAGTACAAAGCAGGATGGTCAATCCCCAAAACAAGTTTGTACTTTTTTCAAAAACATGTAGTTCTTGATACATAATTTTGGGTTGCAAAAATTATCAGATTCATTAATAAATGTCCGAGACGTTTAATATCTTTCGCCTTAAAACCAAACATAGAACAAATTGTTGTCGATGAGTAGTTCGGTGAAGGATAATTACGAAGCAGTTATTGGACTCGAAGTTCATGCGCAGCTCTTAACAGAAAGTAAAGCATTTGCTCCGGTATCAACAGAATTCGGTGGATCGCCCAACACCCAGGTTACACCACTTTGCCTGGGACATCCGGGAACATTGCCCGTCTTAAACGAAAACCTGGTGCGTTATACCATCAAGATGGGGTTGGCTACGGATTGTGAAATTGCGCGAAAATCAATCTTTGCCCGTAAAAATTATTTCTATCCTGATCTTCCCAAAGGATATCAGATTTCGCAGTACGAGACTCCGATTTGCCACGATGGAGAAATTACCATCAATGTTGATGGTGAAGAAAAAGATATCGGGATTACGCGAATCCACATGGAAGAGGATGCCGGTAAGTCGATTCATGATCAGGATCCGTTTAATACCCTTATCGACTTGAATCGATCGGGCGTACCTTTGATCGAAATTGTCTCGGAACCCGACATCCGAAGCCCGCAGGAAGCATACGAATATCTCAAGCGTATTAAGCAGATCGTGCAATATCTGGAGATTTGCGATGGAAACATGGAGGAGGGTAGCCTGCGTTGTGATGCTAATATCTCCGTACGTCCCAAAGGACAAGAGGCATTTGGGACGCGTACCGAGCTCAAAAACATGAACTCTTTCCGCAACGTCGAGCGGGCGCTTCAGTACGAAATTGATCGCCAGATTGATCTGATAGAATCGGGGGGAGAAGTTGTTCAGCAGACACTGTTGTGGGATGCCAATAAGATGGAAACGCGCATCATGCGAACGAAGGAAGAGGCGCATGACTATCGTTATTTTCCCGAGCCTGACATTCCGCCGGTCATTGTTACCGATGAGCTGTTAGAGGATGTGAAATCTGAACTTCCGGAAATGCCGGATGTACGACGCCAGCGATTTGTCGAAGAGTTTGGTATGAGCAAAGATGATGCCCAGATCCTTACCGAAAATCGCTACCTGGCCGATTATTATGAGAAGGTACTGCAGCATGTAGATAGCCCGAAGGCAGTATCAAATCTTATCCTGTCTGAGGTACTTCGGGTGTTGAACAATCAGAGCATTGATATTGGTGAATTTCCGATATCCGAAGAGCGTTTGGCCGGACTGGTACAGCTGCGAGAGGACGACAAAATTAACTCCTCGGCCATGACCGAAATTTTTGACGCCATGCTCGAAAACGGTCAGTCGGCCGAAGAGCTGGCTGAAGAGATGAACCTGGTGCAGGTCTCCGACACCGGATTTCTCGAGCCTATTGTTGATGATGTTATAGAGGAACATCCGGATGAAGTAGAGCGGTATCGTGAAGGCAAAAAAGGATTAATCGGCTTTTTTATCGGACAGGTTATGCAGCGTTCACAGGGAAAAGCCAATCCCGAATTAGTACGTGAAATGATTAGCCAGCGTCTGGAAAATTAGGGATACAGCATTAAATTTTCTATTCTAATAACGTTATGAAAAAGAAAAGTAGTTGGTTTATTGTTCTTGTTATAACTGGATTTATTGGGTGGGGATGCGCTGCGGAGTCGGATGAAAACAGAGCGTATATTTCGGGACAATTTGAAATAGCAGATACGGCTAATAATGAAATTGATTTTACGGATATAGAATTTTCTGTTATTGATGAAGATACGGCGGGCGTAGATACACTTTTTAATGCTGTTGTTAACTCTTCTGGTGCATTTTCAGGAGACGTTATTTTTCCGGAAAGGCGTCAATATCCGCTGGTAATAAGTCAACGTGGAAAAGATATAGGAGAGATTGGCGTTATTCTGGCTGATCAGGATACTATTGAAATAACTGGTGAATGGCCCAATCTCGAGGAGTCAATTGAGATTACATCCCGGGAACATAACGCAATGACACAGTATCAGCGTCTGAACCGGAACTTTAACCGCATTGTACAAGCGGCTCGTTCCGGCCAGCTTTCGGGTGATAGCTTACGACAACAGCTCGACAACTGGACCGATCTCTATTGGCAGGTTTATGAAGATAACCGGGGAACAATCGGATCGCAGTTAGCGGCGCGGCAGTCAATCCAGATTGCACAAGGCTTGGATAACCAGAAAATGATGGATCGTATACGAACGGTTCAGGATAATGATGAGCTCGTTGATTTAGGTGTTACACTGGGAAAAAATTACATCGCCAACAGCCGCGGACTGAATCCTGCGCTGGCATACCTGGATACGCTTTCTGGTCTTACCGAAACGGAAGATCGGGCTATGGAGATCGATATGGAACGGATTAAACTGCTCTACGACAGCGCCCGTGTTGATGCGGCACAAGAGCGGCTGGATAAGTTTACAGAAGCATATCCGGATGAGGAGAAAGAGTGGGTTGAGTCTATGAGCTATGATCTCAATTACCTGTCACCGGGTGATGCGATTCCCAACTTCCAATTCATCGAAAATGGAAAGCAAATCGGCCGGGATTCGCTGATAGGAACACCCTATATTTTGGAAGTTACCCGGCTGTCTAATAAGCTTTATCAAGAACAGTTTGATAGAACGGTTGTAATTCACAGCATCTACAAAAACTACGGATTACAAGTAGTAACACTTCCGCTTGATGAAAGCCAGATTACGGTTGATGCTTTTTTCGAAGAACGAGTTAAACCATGGCCCGTAGCCGATGCGCAGGCATTTGACCGCGAAAAACTTTTAGAGGATTTCAATATTCAATTGATTCCAACTCGATTTCTTGTTGATCGGGATGGTAAGATTGTGCGTAAATACGTTGGTAATGAGTACGAGGATGTTATCGAAGGTATTCAAACTGTCATAGAAAAAGAAGAACCAGCATCATGAGAAAATTATTAATAGCCGGAAACTGGAAAATGAATTGTGGTCCCAAAGCTACCTCTACACTTTTACAGGGGATTGGCGACAGACTAGAAAATATGAAAATGCCCGATGAGGTCGATGGGTTAGTATGTCCGCCGATGATTTCCCTGACAACTGCCTCTGTGGAGCTGCAGGATATTGAAGATATCGCATTGGGAGCCCAGAATGTCCATTACGAAGATAATGGATCATACACTGGAGAAGTAAGTACTCAGATGCTTAACGAGGTCAATTGTAAATATGTGATCTTAGGCCACTCAGAACGCCGCCAGTATTTCGGTGAGACGGACAAAACCGTAAAAGCTAAAGTCAATAAAGCGTTGGAGGATAACCTTAGGCCCGTCATCTGTGTAGGAGAATCATTAGAGCAGCGCAAGAATGATGAACATGTGCTGCGTGTACGTAAACAAGTTGAAGAAGCACTTGTTGATGTTGGCGATGAAGAGGCCGTTAATCTGGTAATTGCCTATGAACCTATCTGGGCTATCGGAACCGGCGAAACCGCTACGCCTGATCAGGCCCAGGAGATGCATCAGATGATCCGCTCGGTACTCGCTGATCTTTTTTCACAAGATGTAGCCGATCAGATTCGTATTCTTTATGGCGGAAGTATGAAACCTCATAACGCTGAAGAACTGTTAAGCGAACCTGATGTGGATGGCGGATTGATCGGCGGCGCTTCTCTTAAAGCTGAGAGTTTCACCGATATTATTGATATTGCCGATCAGTTATCTTCCGATTAATCATTTTTTAGCTTCGCCCCGGGGAAAATAAATCGCAGTTATTAAATTTTAACGAAAGTTTCGATAAGCATGAATGTATTACTACTCGGCAGTGGTGGACGGGAACACGCTATGGCATGGAGTATTGCAAAATCAGATAAGCTGAATCAGCTTTATATAGCGCCGGGTAACCCGGGCACTGCACAGGTCGGTACCAACGTAGATCTGTCACTTTCTGATTTTGATGCTATCCTTAAGTTTATTGAGGAGAACAACATCGACCTGACCGTTGTTGGTCCGGAAAAGCCGCTCGTGAACGGCATTGCGGATTTCCTGGAGGAGAAAGGCCATAAAGTCTTTGGACCATCTCAAAAGGCAGCACAGCTCGAGGGTAGCAAAAACTTTGCGAATAATTTTATGAAAGAGAATCGCGTGCCCACCGCCGATTTTGAAACCTATTCGCGTAGCGAATTCGATAAAGCTCTGAAAGTGATCAAAAGCAAAGATGAATATCCTGTAGTTCTGAAGGCGGATGGATTAGCCGGTGGTAAAGGCGTTTTCATTTGTATGACAGAAGATGAAGTTGAAAAACGTCTTAATGAACTAAAAGAAAATGACCGTTTTAAAGAGGCCGCTCAGAAATTAGTGGTCGAAGAATTTTTAGAAGGAAGAGAAGCATCTGTTTTTGTTATTTCGGATGGGAAAACAGCCAAAATTCTGCATTATGCGCAAGATCATAAACGTATCGGTGAAGGAGATACCGGCTTGAATACCGGTGGAATGGGGGCATATTGTCCCACACCGGTAATAGGACAACGTATGTTGCAGCGGGTCGAAAAAGAAATTATTCTGCCTACTATTTCAGCCATGCTGCTGGATGAAAATCCCTATAAGGGTATTTTGTACTGCGGTCTGATGATTACCGATGAAGGGCCTAAGGTCGTGGAATTTAATTGCCGTCTCGGCGATCCCGAAGCACAGGCCATTTTGCCTTCTCTGCAATCCGATTTTCTGGAACTTATAGAAGCGGCAGCAAATGAGAATCTGAATGAAAAAGAAGTAAAAGTTGATGATAAATATCGCTGCTGCGTTGTACTGGCTTCAGAGGGGTATCCCCGAAAATATCAGAAAGGAAAGCTTATAAGCGGCATTGAAAATGTCTCTGACGATGCTTTTGTTTTTCATGCTGGTACCAAAGAGCAGAACGGAAAATATTATTCAGATGGGGGGCGAGTACTTAATGTAGTTGGAGCAGGTGACACGCTCCAAACAGCTATTAAGAAAACATATCAGGAAGTGGATAAGGTATCATTTGATAATAAATATTTCCGCTCAGATATCGGTGCGAAAGGCCTTATATATCTCGATGAATGAATCAGGATAAAGCTAAAGAGAAATTCTTGCTTGTCTTGGTTTATTGCAATAATCGCCCTTTCTATTTAGTTTTATTTTAAAACTAAATTAAATTCACTGCGTTATGCCTACCAATATTACAATTAGAAATATTCCTGATAAGGTGTATGAAAAATTAAAAAAACAGGCTGATCTACATCACCGAAGTATCAATAGTGAAGTAATTTTTTATTTAAAAAAGATAGTTCAAAGTAATCGACGCGACCCTGAGCAAGTTATTACCCGAGCCAAAAGAATTAAACAGAAAGCGAATGGTTCTCTTTCTATGGATGAAATTCAACAAGCAATTGATCAAGGGCGTCCATGATTGTTGTTGACACAAATCTTATTGCCAGCATGTGGGTGCCAAATGATATGGATAAATGGGCTTATCAAGTTTTGACAAAAGATTCTAATTGGGTGGCTCCGTTGCTTTGGCGTTCAGAATTTAGAAATGTCCTAGCAATTTACTTGCGTAAAAATATTTTAGAGCTGCCGGTAGCTTTGCAAGCAATGGAGGAAGCAGAACAACTTATGAATGTCAATGAGTTTGAAGTAAATTCAACACAAGTTATGAGTCTGGTTTCTAACTCTTCCTGCTCAGCCTATGATTGTGAGTTTTTGGCATTGGCTGAAGACTTAAATACACAATTAGTAACATTTGACAATAAAATTAATAGCGAGTTTCCTGATACTGCTGTAAATCCCAAGGAATTCGTCGAATAGGCGAGGTAAGAGTGAGATCTAAAAAACGAAATATTTCACCACGCTTTAATTTGTTCATTCAAAAAGTTTTGATAACTCATTGCGCTGAATTTTTCCGCTCCGGGTACGTGGCAGCGAATCAGTTTGTATTATTTGCTTAGGAATTTTAAAGGCAGTCACTCGTTTTTTCAATTCCTCCTGAATTTTTTCAGAATTGATTGGCTGTCCGTTTTCGGCGACAACCACTGCTGCTACCCGTTCACCCCACTCATCATCGGGCAGCCCGATAACAGCAGCTTCACTGATTGAATCTATTTTTTTTAGTTCTGCTTCAACCTCAAAAGGAGAGACATTTTCACCGCCGGTAATGATAAGGTCGGATCGGCGTGATTCTATAAAAAGCTGTCCGTGACTGTTCAGGTGCCCGTAATCTCCTGTCTTAAACCAGCCATCTTCATCAAAATAATCTGTATTATCCCGATTAATATAACCGTCAAAAACCTGTGGTCCCTTTAGCCAGATTTCTCCAGACGTATTTATACTTACCGCCTCATTCTGATCGTCCCGTATTTCTATTTTGTTGGGATTAAAAACTTGCCCCACACTTTTTAGCGGACCGTAGGTTCCACTCGGTTTTAACAGAGGATTAGCAGCAATTTGTGCACATGTTTCTGTCATGCCGTAGCTGGGTACCAGCGGGACTCCTTTTGTAGCACATTTTTCAATCAAACCCTGATCAACAGGTCCGCCCCCCAGTAAAATGGCTTTAAAATTTTTATGGACAAAAAATCCCGGTGTTTCCATGAGGCGTTTCAGCATAGTAGGTACCAGCGAAGCCGCCTGAAAAAGTTTGTTTTCAATTAGAAAGGTCTTGATCATTTCCGGGTGAAAACTCTTCATCCGGAAAATAGCCGATCCGTAAAGTAGCGATCGCAGGATAATAGAAATACCGCCGATGTGATTTAGTGGCAGACATAAAAGCCAAAAATGGTTAACACGCGGCTTAAAATTTTCTGCCGATGCTTTGCTTGCAAAAAGTATTTGACGACGTTTAAGCGGCACAATTTTCGGAGTATTGGAAGTCCCAGAAGTAAAGAAGTATCCAAAAGTATTTTCGGGATCGGTATCCGGAGTATAGTTCTCTGCCTGATAGCCCAGTTCAACATCCATCGAAAGCGAACGTGGCAAATCAAGCTGCTTGATATCAATTTTTTCTGGGTGATCGATTTTGGATTGCAGTTCTGCCGATGCGAAGATGATCCCCAGATCAATCTCATCGATTTGTCGATTTAATTCTTCTGAGGATGCTTTTTCATCAAATGGTACAAAAGGGATACCGAGATTCCAGCAAGCTGCAATAGCAAAGATTAGCGTATCAGAGGATGGAGCCAGAAAACCTATTGGCTTATCGAAATCATGATCAAAGTCGAATAGAAATTGCAAAAAGAACTTTTCAAACTGCTCTAAATCGCTGTAGGAATGCAGGCCGAAACTGGATCCTAAAAACAGATCATCAGATCTGGGAGATTTAAATGATGGTATATCTGCTGCGTTATTCACTACAGATCAAAATAATTTTGAAGAAACTTCATGTAATTGTTTTGCTATTTGTTTCGGCTGATTTAGCAGCATTGTTACATCATAATATCCATTTGTTATAAAAGCACTATCTGAATAAATATCATTGGCAAATAAATTTCCGGTAGTCAGACCATGTGCTGTTTCCGGTGCTCCTTTTCCTGATGCCAACGTAGCAGTTATCGCCCGTCCAATGCCACTTTCCAAGCTTGAGGTAATCACCACTCTATTTTCATGAGTATCAGCTAGGCGTTTTGTTTCAAATAATTTTGTAAAACTTCCTAAAAGCATTGGTTTTAGGATGAGATATGAGGTGTAAGGAAGCAGATTCGGCCAGTAAGAAACCTGTAAAATGGTTTCATCTATTGCCAGCGGCAGCTGAGTTTGATCACTAAGCAGTTCAAAATTTTGAGGCGTGGGATCACGAAGAGGTTCTTCACAATATTCCAAATTCAGGGTGGCTAGTTGATTGCATTTTTCCGGAGCTTCTTCGGCTGTCCACTGCTGGTTGGCATCAACACGAATAGTTAGTTCTGGAAATTGTGTCCTAATTTCCTGGAGATGATGTAGTTCGGCCTCGAAATCCAGACCGATCTTGTATTTTATGGTCTGAAATCCCGCCGAAACTTTTTTCTCAGTCTTCTCTAAGTAATCATTTGTTTGTAACGACACAAGTCCGTTAACTGGTATTTGGGTAGGAGCATCGGGAAATAGAAAATTCTTTAAATTTTTATCTGAACGCCCGGCTTCTATCTGATAAGCTAATGAATCGAGTCCAAATTGAAGCTCGGGTGGGATCTCTTCTTTATTGTAAAGACTTTGCAGCTCAGAAACTGATTCTTTACGTTTTAAGAGATCCTCCAGTTCACTTTTTATATCATTTAAAATTGGTAAAATTTCATCAAGTGTTACTTTTGAAAACTGAGGTAGGGGGGCAACTTCTCCGAAATAATGCACGTCTTCCCCTCTATATTCGACGATAATTCCTTCGCGGTCCTCAAACGTTTTTTTGGTAGTTTGGAGCGGATCCAGAAATGGGAGACTGTATCTATAGTAATTTATAACCATAATAAGTCAGCTAATATACCAGCACTAAACAGAATACCAAACAGCGTCATAAATTGGGCTGTTTGTTCCAGTCTTTTGTTCAACTTACGTTTATCTTTATCGACCCAAACTTTCAGAAGTAAAATGCCTGCAAAAGGTACTGTTAAGTATGGAAGGAAAATCACCAGGTTGTAATCAAGTTGAAAATAAAAATGGGGAGGAATAGCCAGAGCCAGCAGCAGCATTAGCAGGTATTCCCAGCGAAGGATATTCTCACCAAATAGAACTCCAAGCGTATTTTTACTAGCTTTGCTGTCTTGTTCAATGTCACGCAGATTGTTTACTACGAGGATATTAGTAGCCAGTGCTCCTACCGGCAGTGAAGCCCAAAAAGAGGCATTACTCCATTCCAGGGCATTTACATAATAGGTGCCCATTACTGCAACAATCCCGAAGAATATAAAGACGAAGAGATCACCCAGTCCATTATACCCCAAAGGAAATGGACCACCAGTGTAAAGCACTCCGCAGATGATAGAGGCAATGCCAATCCAGAAAATAACCCAACCGGCGTGCCAAATCAGATAAAGTCCCAGTAGAAAAGCCAGCCCCATGGTAATTAAGGTAGCATTGCGCATGGATTCAGCTGAAATGTGTCCCATCGCTGTGGCACGTTCGAATCCAATACGATCCTCAGTATCGGCACCTTTAATAAAATCAAAATAATCGTTGGCGAAGTTAGTTCCTATCTGTATAAGGAAGGCGCAAAGCAGAGCTACGAAGCTGGGTACGGGCGCAAAGCTATGATCATGATAGGCTAGTGACGCACCTACGCAAACAGGCACAAAAGCAGCTGCAAGAGTTTGAGGACGCGCAGCATGAAGCCAGATACTCAGCGTTGACTTATTATTCATTGGACAAATGGAGCAAATTATGTGGATAATAATTTTGCTGCAATTATACTAATAAATTGTTCACTTAAAAAAACAAGCCTGATCCCATTATCTGCAAAACAAATTTAGTTTATTATCGGTATATAGGAGTTTTTACTTAAAAATTTAAACATATATACTTTATTTACCTTTATAAATAATATGTTGATAAAAAAATAATTAAATAATTTGTGTTAATGTTATTTAAATAATTATTTTAGAAGCGAATTTTAATATTCAATTAAAACACAACCTAACATACTCAAATGACTAAGGTAACTAGACGTTATGACACGCTGGCCGCTGCTCGAAACTGGTCTCCGAAATCAAACGGTGAATCATCCGATGCGATGAATGTGACGGAGCTATTCGGACAGAATACACTTCAGCAAGAGGATTTAAAAGAGCGGCTTCCTAAAACAATCTGGAAAGATTTGGAAAAGACAATTCGCGAAGGCGAACAGCTTAATTCAAAAGTAGCTGACGCTGTTGCGGTGGCTATGAAAGATTGGGCAATGGAGAAAGGAGCGACCCATTTTACACATTGGTTTCAGCCGCTAACAGGATTGACGGCAGAAAAGCATGACAGTTTTATAACGCCGAACCAGGGAGGCGGTGCTATTGCTGAATTTTCTGGATCGGACCTTATCCAGGGAGAACCTGATGCTTCCAGTTTTCCGAGCGGAGGACTACGCCAGACGTTTGAAGCACGAGGATACACCGCCTGGGATCCTACATCTCCGGCTTTTATCATGGAAAATGAGAATGGTTCTTATCTCTGCATTCCCACTGCTTTTGCCTCGTGGACGGGCGAAGCGCTTGATCACAAAACACCGCTGCTGCGTTCTAATGAAGCCCTGGATAAACAAGCCAAACGTGCACTTAAGTTGTTTGATGTCGATACGAAGCGCGTGTCATCAACAGTAGGTTGTGAACAGGAATACTTTCTGATTGATCAGGAGTTTTATTATCGACGTCCCGATCTGATGACCGCCGGCCGAACATTAGTGGGGGCCAAGCCGCCACGCGGGCAAGAGCTGGATGATCATTATTTCGGATCGATCCAGGAGCGGGTTCTTTCATTTATGCTTGAGGCTGAGAAAGAACTGTACAAGCTCGGCATTCCCGTTAAAACGCGTCATAATGAGGTAGCTCCGGGACAATTTGAAATTGCACCGATATTTGAAACTTGCAACATTGCTGCCGACCACCAGCAATTAATGATGATTACTTTAAAAAGGGTTGCTCGCAATTACGGGCTGGAGTGCTTGCTCCACGAGAAACCTTTTGACGGACTTAATGGCAGTGGTAAGCACCTGAACTGGTCGATGAGTACCAGCGAAGGAATGAATCTGCTGGAACCAGGTGATAACCCGCATGACAATATGCAGTTCCTGTTTTTCTTTACGGCCATCCTTAAAGCTGTATATGAGCATCAGGATCTGCTGCGAATTAGTATTGCTCATGCCGGCAACGATCACCGTCTGGGAGCCAATGAAGCTCCGCCTGCTATTATTTCGGCGTATATTGGCGATCAGTTATCTGATGTGATTGACCAGCTGCTGAATGGAGGTGCGAAGGAATCAAAGCAGGGGGGGCTGCTGGGTCTTGGTTCGCCTGTGCTGCCTTCATTGCCTAAACACGCCGGCGACCGTAACCGTACCTCTCCGTTTGCTTTCACCGGCAACAAATTTGAGTTCCGTGCTGTTGGATCCAGTCAATCTATTTCGTTCCCCATCGTAGTGCTAAATACGATTGTAGCGGATGCCATTGATTATATGTGTACTGAACTTGAAGAGAAAGTCGATGGCGGCGAATCAATCGAAAAAGCGTTGGGATTTGTACTTCGGGATACACTCTCTGATTCCAAAGATATCATTTTTAATGGCGATGGATATTCAAAAGAGTGGGAAGAAGAGGCCGAAGAACGCGGCTTGCTTAATCTGCGTACAACCATGGACGCGCTGCCCAAGCTATCAGATCAGAAAAATATCGACCTGTTCGAAAAGCATGATGTGCTGAATAAGCGTGAGATTCATTCGCGACAGGAGATCTGGGCCGAGCAGTATCTTACGACCATCAATATTGAGGCGGATACAACCGAAGCGATGGCTAAGACAATGATCTATCCTGCGGCCATACGTTATATGAATGAATTGGCTGAAAATGTTGAGCGAATCGATCGTTTATCTCTTAATAATAAGGGAGCGCGTGAAATGCTCCGAAAAGTTAACGGAGGGCTAAACGATCTTAACGATGCATTAGATAAGCTACGTGAAATCGTCCTGGAAAGTAACGGCGATTCCGTTATTGAAAGTGCCACCTACGTTAAGGATGAGGTTATCCCGGTAATGAATGATATCAGGGATGCCGTAGATTTCCTTGAACGATATGTGGCCGATGACTACTGGCCTCTGCCTATTTATCGGGAGATGCTGTTTGTTAAATAGTATCCGTAGATCATAAGATTAACCGAGATATCAACCCTCAGGGTATTTTCTACCCTGAGGGTTTTATTTTTTGGGATCTGAACCGTTGCTGGATTTTTGATTAGTAGTTATTAGGGATAGTTGAGGTGTGGAGTAGTTGTTGCCTAAAGCCTGAAGATGAATCATCAGGCTAAGAAGCCTAAACCCGAAGCTCACTTAAGTGACCTTTCAGTAAAAATTATTAGCCCACGGATTTATCCGTGGGTAAGAGGTAACTTTATTTTTATGTGCAACTCTGGGTCTCCTTTGCTTTCTCTGTTTGTATAACTTTACTAATCCCACATCTTCGTTTATTTAACGCTGGAAAAAAACCATACAGTTCTATATATAACTAATTCGAAATAACTATCATGAACAAAATACTATGGTGATGATTAAACGAATTGGACTAGGGATTATCTTCTTATTGCTGATAGGGCAGATAACAGCTTTTGCACAAGATGGAGCTGCCGAGCAAATTCATCAGCAAATAAGTGAACAAACCGAAGAAATTTTTGATCAGGTTGTTGAATGGCGCAGGCATTTTCATGAAAATCCGGAGCTTTCGAACAGGGAAGAAGAAACGGCCGCTTATATTGCCGATTACCTGCGGTCGTTAGATATGGAGGTAGAGACGGGAGTTGCCCATACAGGTGTCGTAGGTATTCTTGAGGGCGAAAAGGATGGTCCCGTTGTCGGTCTTCGGGCTGATATTGATGCCCTGCCCGTGACGGAGCGTACCGATGTGCCATTTAAATCTACGAAAACTACCACCTATTTAGGAGAAGAAACCGGTGTCATGCATGCCTGTGGACACGATACACATATTGCTATGTTGATGGGAGCTGCAAAGATTCTTAATGATATGAAAGATGAGCTCCAGGGGACGGTAAAATTTATTTTCCAGCCGGCCGAAGAGGGTTCTCCTCCCGGTGAAGAGGGCGGTGCCGAACTTATGGTCAAAGAGGGCGTGCTGGAGAATCCTGATGTGGATGTGATCTTTGGCCAGCACATCAATTCGCAGACTGAAGTTGGGGAAATCAAGTACAAGCCCAAAGGTACAATGGCTGCTTCTGATCGTTTTGTAATCAAAGTTAAAGGGAAGCAGACACACGGTTCCACACCATGGACTGGGGTTGATCCTATTGTGACTTCTGCCAAGATTATCGAAGGACTCCAGACAATTATAAGCCGACAAACTGAACTTACCGAAGCTGCAGCGGTTATATCGGTAGGAAAAATCCAGGCGGGAGTTCGCAATAATATCATTCCCGAAGAAGCAGAGATGATTGGTACTATCCGCACGCTTGATACTGAGATGCAGGAGATAATTCATGATAAAATTCGTCATGTCGTAACTACAACGGCAGAAAGTATGGGTGCCACAGCCGAAGTAGAAATCGAAAAAGGTTATCCGGTTACTTACAACAATCCGGAGTTGACAGAGCAAATGGTACCGACGCTTGAGCGTGTAGCCGGCAGTGGTAATGTAATTTTGCAAAATGCCATTACCGGAGCCGAAGATTTCTCCTTTTTTCAAAAAGAAGTACCCGGTTTTTACTGGTTTGTGGGAGGAATGCCAAAAGGCATGGATCCAGCGGAAGCCGCTCCGCATCACACGCCTGACTTTTACATCGAGGAAGAGGGTATGAAGCTGGGGGTAAAATCACTGGCGTCTCTAACTATTGATTATATGATGAATTACAGCGAGTGATTCATCATTATTATAATATATGAGTAGAGCGATTTGGCAAATCGCTCTACAATAACACTAATCTTAAAACTTGAGTCAGAATAGGTTCTCAACAATTTTCCAAAGGATGGTAAAATTCAACGGATACCGCTGCAAAAATCCATGAGTAAGAGTATATTTAGAGTAATAATTCAGCAAAAAAATGAAAAGGAAAAAGTTAAGGGAGAGATATGTATATTTATTTCATCATCATTGCGGTTATAGTTTTAATAGTAATTGCAGCTACAGTTGTAATTATCAATCGTAATAAATAATAGATCTTATCAGAACAGTTACCCCTGCAAATAAATATATATTCCGTTCGTTCGAGTGATAGTTTTCTTTTGCGAACAAAGATCAACAGTTAACGTATATTAACAATGGATTAACTGGTTCAAGTAAATACTTAACAGCCTTCATTATTCGAATTCACCCTCAGGAACCGTATATTCCCCTGAAAGAAAATGATAATTAATACAGCATATTTTTGAACTATCAATCACCCCAATACAGCCCAAATACACAGCTTTCAATATTTCCCCCAGCGGTTAAACACCTCCTTATAATCAACTTATTGGCATTTCTTGCTCTCAATACGCCAATGGTTGGACAATTTCTGTTTGAGTTTGGGGCACTTTGGCCGATAGGATCAGGACGTTTTGACCTATGGCAGTTGGTCTCCTATATGTTTTTACATGCCAGCCTGGGACATATTTTCTTCAATCTTTTTGCTTTGTGGATGTTTGGTCAGGCTATTGAAAACTTCTGGGGAACAGAACGATTTGTAATGTATTATTTTTTCACGGGAATAGGAGCTGCACTTCTACACATGTTGATAGGAGGCGGAGGAGCTCCAACACTTGGTGCTTCGGGAGCAGTGTATGGTATTTTGCTTGCTTTTGGAATGATGTTTCCCGAACGGCCAATCATGCTCCTGTTTCCGCCCATCCCCATAAAAGCAAAATACTTTGTAGCTATTTTTGGTGTTATTGAGCTTGTCAGCGGACTAACCCGCGCAAATTCAGGAGTTGCCCATTTTGCTCATCTGGGAGGAATGCTGGTCGGCTTTATTCTGATTAAATATTGGGGGCTTAAGGGTGAAGATTCTTATTACTAACAGTAAAATTTTTTTAAATTAAAAGTGTGAGAGAAATTTCAATATCAGATTGAGGCATGCATAACGATTCATTCGGCACTTCCGTAAAGCAGGGATACCGTGGGTTGCCTACAGCAATCCGGGCTATTATTACGCTTAATATTGCCGTATTTTTAATTCAGTCCATTCTGGCTATTATAAGTCCTGCATATAGCAATGCGTTGATTCAGGCATTTGCTTTTTATCCCGAATGGCAGACAGCTCTTTTTCAGCCATGGCGAATGGTAACCTATATGTTTTTACACGGCGGTGTCTTTCACCTGCTGTTTAATATGCTATGGCTCTGGTGGCTGGGACGTTCTGTTGAGGAAACGCTCGGCCCACGTACATTTACGGCTATTTTCATGGGAGCCGGTATCGGCGGAGCTTTGCTAGATATCATCTTTGCACAGTTCCTGGGCATCAACTATGTGATTGGAGCCTCGGGTGCGGTTTACGGCATTATGGTTTCTTTTGCAATGCTTTATCCCACCATGCCCATTATGCTGATTTTACTGCCGCCCATCCAAGCACGATATCTCATCGCAGGACTTATTGCCATCGATGTTTTGTTACTGGGATCCTCGGACGGGACGGCTCGTATTGTGCATTTGGGCGGTGCAGGTATAGGTTATCTGATGATGAAAGCTCACACTCGTGGACAGGATTGGGGGCAGTGGTTATTGCCTATTGAACAGTTTTGGTATCGCGTGAAAGGAGTATATCAACAGAAAAAAACGCAGCCCCAAAACGAGAATATGTACTCTGTTTCTGACGTTGAAATCATTGACGAAACAGATCAATCCGAGCTGGATGAAATTCTCGAGAAAATATCCGAAAAAGGATATGATGCTCTCACAAAAGAGGAAAAAAAGAAGCTCTTTGAACTGAGCAAGAAAACGTAATTATCACAAATTAGGTTAGAGTATCTGCGTCGTATCTGTTTTTAAAGGATACGATAGAATCAAGAAATAAAATACAATTATGTCTCACATTAAACGACGTGAATCGATACAGGTAATGGTTGGTGACGTACCGGTAGGGGGCGGAGCTCCCATTGTGGTGCAGTCGATGACCAATACCGATACGTCTGATGTTGAAGCGACAACTGAACAAATCAAATACCTTCATCGCGAAGGTTCCGAAATTGTCCGCATCACAGTTAATAATGATGACGCAGCCAAGGCTGTTCCGAAAATTAAGGAGAAGCTGCTTGCTGATGGTGTAACGGTGCCTATTGTAGGGGATTTCCACTATAACGGACACAAGCTGCTGGTTGATTATCCCGAAGCAGCTCAGGCACTTTCGAAGTTTCGCATCAATCCCGGGAATACAGGTACCAAGACCCGTGACGAAAATTTTTGCACGATTGTAGAACAGGCTATCAAGCACGATAAACCGGTACGCATCGGTGTTAACTGGGGATCGCTGGATCAAAAGTTGCTGGCTAAAAAGATGGATGAAAATAGTGAGCTCGAGAATCCCAAATCATCCAAACAGGTAATGCTTGATACAATGGTGGAGAGTGCGCGTCGCTCGGCAGAGCTGGCTGAAAATGTAGGTCTCCCATCTGATAAAATTATTATCAGCTGTAAGATGTCGCACGTGCAGGATGTCGTGCATGTCTACGAGCGGATTGCTGAACTGCTTCCATATCCGTTGCATGTTGGACTAACCGAGGCAGGTATGGGCATGAAAGGAACTGTATCGAGTACGGCAGCCTTGTCAGTACTGCTGCAACAAGGCATCGGAGATACCATTCGAGTCTCGCTGACGCCCAAGCCCGGCGGAGATCGGGCACAGGAAGTCCGTATTTGTCAGCAGATACTGCAATCGCTTGGGATTCGAAACTTTGTACCTCAGGTAACGGCTTGTCCAGGGTGTGGACGTACAAATAGTACCTATTTCCAGGAGCTTGCCGATGAAATCCAGGATTACCTGCGTGAGATGATGCCGATCTGGCGGGATGTTTATCCCGGTGTTGAAGAGATGAATGTGGCCGTGATGGGATGCGTCGTAAACGGTCCCGGCGAATCACGTAATGCCGATATCGGTATCTCACTACCGGGCACATTTGAAGAGCCCAAAGCTCCGGTTTATATGGATGGAGAGCATTATAAAACATTGCGGGGTGAGGGCATTGGAGAAGAATTTCGTAATATTCTCGATAATTACGTCATGCGGAATTATGGCACTAATGGGGAAGAAGAGCCCGAAACCGCTGAACAAACCACTTAGCATTATCTGGTGCTTATATGCTATTATAAACTCTATTATCGCAGCTCCTACAAAGATTATATTTCCTTTGCTTATCTCTGTCTTTCTGATTTCTTGTGGAGATCGAGCGCCTGTCGATCAGGAATACCTTAAATCGGAACAATATCAAGAGTTCAGTGAGAAACAGGCACAGGAACAAACCTTCCGGATTGAAAGCTACAAAACACTTGAGAAATATCTGGCTGAATTCGGACAGTGTGATTTAGGCAGTGAGCGAGATTACCCGTTGCAGATAGATAGCAGTATTCTTGAGAAAGAGCTTTCAACATGCGATGAAATAGAGGATAAATACGATACCAATTTCAATATTGGAAATCTCGGTTATTCTTCTTTCGAAGATGTTATCATTCGTTGGATTATAGTTCAAAGAGAATCAATCTATGAAGATACAGAACTCATTGCAGCTACCTATCATGATGATTCATTAGTAAGTTTCCAAACAGTGGGTGTATTCCGACAAAACCTACAACAGGATATCTCAACAGACATTAACGTTGACCAACAAGATGATTATATCCGTATACAGTCATCAATGGATCGGGGAATCAAATATCCATTTAACTATGACAACATAATTCATTCTACCTTTCAGATTGATACACGGGGAATGATTGAAGAGCGGAAATGATCCGCCAACAAGTTATCAGCCACTGCCAAAATATCGTGATGAGCAAAATCGTTCATGAATATGGTTACATCCGACTGCTGGAGGATCTTTCTATAGAGGTTGCTTCGGATGGCAGCATCAGGAAAATCTAAGTAATAATCGTATTTTAAATGATGTTGCCGACAATAAATTTAGATACCAATATGATTTATTTTAAAAGTATTATTTCTTTTAAAACTCTTTTTCTAATTCCGCTCATCCTTGCAGCTCAGCCAGATATTTCTCAGCTGGAACGGCAAGCCGATTCGCTTTATCAGCAATATGAAGAAGAGCAAGCCCTCGAGCTTTATCATCAGGTACTTCAGGAGGATCCCAATCATTATGAAGCATTATGGCGTACCAGCTTCTTATATTCCCGGATTGGAAATCGGTTAAAAGATGAAGATGAGCAGGAGGCATATTATAACAGGGGCATCGATTTTGCAGAGCGGGCGCTGGAGGTTGATTCTACGGATGTTCAGTCCAATTTTGTTATGTCTGTGGCGATGGGACGCAAAGCTCTTATATCGGGAGCCCGTGAACGGGTAGCAGCTTCGCGTGATATCAAGAAATATGTTGACCGGGCACTGGAGTATGACAGCACCCATGCGGGTGCATGGCATGTGCTGGGCCGATGGAATTTCAAAATTGCCAATCTAAGCTGGATCGAACGAACGGCAGCTAATACGCTCTTTGGTGGCATCCCAGGTAACGCGAGTAATGAAAAGGCTGCTCAAAACATTGAAAAGGCTATCGAATTAAACGATGAGTATGTGTTGTACTACTACGATTTGGCAACAGTGTATGAAGAAATGGGACGAGATCAGGAGGCTATTGAGACTTGTCAACAAGCACTGGAACTCCCAAATTTAACACCCGATGATGAACAAATAAAAGAAGATTGTCGTCAGCTTATTGATGATTTACAATAGATTAACCCGGATTATTCACCAAGAAGTGCACAGCCCAATTTCGCAGCTGTTCACTTTCCCCAAATTTGAGCAAACCAGTTATTTTATCCAAGCAACAATAATCTCGCATTTTACTATACTTCTTTTATTTTCAAGCTGATCAGAAAAGAGTTACGGCTTATACCCTTTTGATGAAATAAGATCTACAACTAACATTATAGCAGTCCATGTCTCAGAATAATAAAATTAACAAAATTGGTGTGTTAACATCGGGAGGAGATGCTCCCGGAATGAATGCGGCTATTCGTGCGGTTGTGCGGACCTGCGTGTATGAAGGATTAACTCCGTACGGCATTTATCAGGGCTATGACGGTCTTATCAAAGGTAAAATTGAAAAGATGGATGCCAGTTCTGTTAAACATATTATCCATCAGGGCGGTACAATTCTAAAGTCAGCCCGAAGCGAAGCGTTTAAAACCGATGAAGGGATGGAAAAAGCCTGGCAGAATTTGCAAAAATATGATATAGATGCACTGGTTGTTATTGGCGGTGATGGGACCTTTACCGGTGCGATGCGTTTTGATGAAAAATATGACATTCCTATTATCGGCATTCCCGGTACTATTGATAATGATATCTACGGCACAGATTTTACAATAGGGTTTGATACAGCAGTGAATACGGTTGTCGAGGCTGTCGATAAAATTCGTGATACGGCGACGTCTCACAATCGGCTGTTTTTTATTGAAGTAATGGGACGTGATGCTGGTTTCATCGCTGTTTATTCGTCCATTGCAGCCGGTGCTGAAGAGGTGCTGATACCTGAGAAGGATCGTGGTATTGAAAAGCTTTTTGAATCCTTGCATCGAACCTCACAACGGCAGAAATCATCACGACTGGTTATTGTAGCCGAAGGGGATAACAATGGCAGTGTATATGATCTGGAAGAAAAGGTAAAACAGCGATTCGGCGATCGCTATGAAACTAAAGTAACAATTTTAGGACACGTGCAGAGAGGAGGACGTCCCAGCTGCACCGATCGTGTTTTGGCCAGCAGGCTTGGCGTTATTGCAGTAGAAGCATTGAAAGATGGGCGAAGAAACGAAATGGTGGGAATAAAAGATCGTAAAGTACGTTTTACAGATTTTGAAAAAGCTACTAAACAAAATCCCCAAATGGATAAGGAACTGTTACGCGTAGCCGATATAATCTCGATTTGATCTTATTTAAGAGTAGAAGATGTCAGAATTATCACAAAAGGAATCACACCCCGTCTTTACCGAAGAAAAACAATACAAAGCACCAGAGTGGGCGAAAGGGATTATCTGGTACCAAATATTTCCGGAACGATTCCGAAATGGTGATCCGAACAACGATCCTACCCGCGAACGGGTAGACGGACCCGAAGGTTGGGAACTGTCTCCATGGACAGGCGACTGGTATGAACAGGCAGAGTGGGAAAAATCTTTGGGTTCAACCTTTCGCAGTGGAGTATTCAAAAGGCGCTACGGTGGAGATTTGCAGGGTATTATTGATAAACTGGATTATTTGCAGGAGCTGGGTGTCGGCGGAATATATCTGAATCCTGTTTTTGACGCTGTTTCACTTCACAAATACGATTCCAGCTGTTATCATCATGTGGATCGCTTTTTTGGTCCTGACCCCGATGGCGATGTTGAAATTATGAGGAAGGAAGACCCCCGTGATCCCTCTACCTGGCAGTGGACATCAGCTGATAAGCTTTTGCTAGAGCTGATTGATGAAGTACATCAGCGGGATATGAGGATAATACTCGATGGCGTTTTTAATCACACCGGGACTGACTTTTGGGCATTTCGTGATCTTGAGCAGAAACAGCAAGAATCAGAATATAAAGATTGGTATGCGGTAAAAACCTTTCGCAACTCTGAAAATGGAGAATCTAAATTCGACTACCATAGTTGGTGGGGTGTGAAAAGTCTGCCTGAACTCAAGGAAGTGGAGGGAACGCTGGTGGAACCGGTCCGAGAGCATATCTTTGCTATCACGAAGCGATGGATGGATCCAGACGGTGATGGAGATCCTTCGGATGGCATCGACGGCTGGCGACTTGACGTGCCTGATATGGTTGGTAAAAAATTTTGGAAAGAGTGGTGCTCGCTGGTCCGCCAAATTAATCCTGATGCTTATACTGTTGGAGAGATCTGGACAACAAAAGCTAAAGAGTGGATCAATGGCAAACTTTTTACCGCAACTATGAATTACCCATTTTTAAAGGCGGTCCAGAAATATATGATCGATCAGACAATTACTCCGTCTGAGTTTATGCATTGGTTGCGATCGATCAGAGATACCTTACCAGAGGGAGCTGAACATGTGCAGCAAAACTTGTTGGAAAGTCATGATACACCACGATTGGCTTCGATGATTATTAATCCGCACCGGGAGTTTGATACCAGAACAACACCCGAAGAGGGATTTAATGTTCGCAAACCCAATGCCGATGAACGTCGTCTGCAACGTCTGATTGCCCTTTTACAGTATACCTACGTAGGAGCGCCCATGCTGTACTACGGCACCGAGGCGGGAATGTGGGGCGCCGACGATCCCGATGATCGGAAGCCTATGCTCTGGAAAGAATACAATTATGAGCCCGAGCAACATCATCCCCAGGGTAAAGAACGTCCCGTTGATGAAAATACGTTTGATGAACAGTTGTTTAACTGGTATAAAAAGCTGGGTCGTATTCGAAATCAGTATAAGGCATTGCAAACTGGATACCTGCAGGAGATGTTGATCCAAAATGATCAAAACATTCTTGCATTTGCCCGGGTGTTGAATAATCAAATGTTTTGCCTGGTTGCCTTAAATTGTTCTGATGATTCCCAAAGATTTCGTATTCCGCTGATGGAATTAGAAATTACAGAAGATAAACATCTGGAAAATTTGATTACCGGCAGCCGGGTAAAGATTGATGATCATCATCATGTCTTTATAACGTTACCGCCGGTTTCCGGAGCTATAATAGCTCCTAAGAGAAAGTAAGTATGCGAATAGACCCTAAATATTTTAACACCTTTTTGGTGATTGTTGCCGTTATTGCTGCAATACTTATCGCCCTATTTACTTATAGTAACAGGACAGCCGAGCGATCGGATTTTCAACAGCGCATGTTTTCGCAGGATTCTCTTCAAACAATGTGGTTTCCAAAAATACAGGAAGATGACAGCCTGAGGGTACAAGATTTTGAGGGACAGTTTGTTGTGCTCGATTTTTGGTCCGACTGGTCAGATGTCTCGCAAGAATCCCACAGACAACTGGCTCACATCAAGAATCAATATTCTGATAGGCTACAGGTAATTGCTGCATCAGTAAATGTGCTTCATTCAGATGTTAGGTCTTATATGCAGGAACATCAGTTTCCGTTTCAGTTTGTAGAGGGATCCCAACACTTTTCTGACTTTAACATGCCGGGACTTCCGGCACAGATGATGTATAATCCCGATGGAAAGCTCGAACATGTTTTTTTGGGATATCCTGACGACACCCAATATGATAGCCTGAAAGTACTTCTTAGCAATGAGTAGTAGCAGCCATATCATTTTTGACGGAAAGATTGTTGCGGCCGACATCCCGATTGTACCAGCATTATCCCGCGGATTGATGTATGGCGACGGCGTATTTGAGACGCTCCGCATTTATAATTCACAGACCCTTTTTTTATCTGAACACCTTGAGCGACTTTCACGAGGCTTAGATGTTTTGGGGATACCAACACCGGACGGACTAGAGATTAATAACCTTCGGGGATTGATATCCAAGCTGCTTGAACAACAGCAGCTTATTCAGGAGGATGCGATTGTCCGGCTGCAGGTGTGGCGGGACGGTGGACGTGGTTATCTGCCAAATGAGGATTCTCAATCGCATTTTTCGATTACCGCTTCAGCGTGTCCCGATAGCTTTAAACATCCTACATTGATGACTGTGGATTTGCAGCGCATTCCGTCGCAATCTATGCCCGCAGATGTGAAGTTCACCAACGGTATCAATTACATTCTGGCATCCCGCGAGGCTGCTGAAAAGGGAGGAGATGATGCCGTGATGACTACGATAAATGGATCGGTATCTGAGACAACGATAGCGAATATTTTCTGGATAAAAGATCAGGCAGTATTTACGCCATCTGTAGATTGTGATATCCTGCCGGGTATTACGCGTGATATTTTAATTCAGCTGATCAATGATCATAAGAATTGGGAGCTTTGGGAGGGACGATTTTCACTAGAAGATTTGTTTCATGCTGATACGGTATGGATTTGCAATTCGGTCCGCGAGCTGCTGCCGGTCAAAAAAGTTGATAGTTACTCATTTAATGTTCAACATGAACTATTGAAGAACTTGAAGGCTCGTTTTCATCAGTTTAAAGAAGCAAACCTGCAATCGCTGGATAAGTAAATGGTTATTAACCTTGAAGAACTGACGAGATTTTTTTGTGAAAGAGGGACCGTCATTTTGTTGGAATCACAATCTGATGAACATCCCTGGTCACGTAAATCATATTTGGCGGCCCAACCTCAAGCTGTGATTAAAGCAAGGGATCATCGTATTTCCATTTGGGATAGGGGAGAGAAGATTCAAATGTCAGGAGATCCCTGGTCGGCATTGCAGCAGTTTTATTCGGAACAACAGGGATGGCTGTTCGGATATTTGGGATACGATCTGAAAAATCATATTGAGGATCTGAGCTCCGCCAATCGAGACGAGATCAAAGCACCTGACCTTTATTTTATGAATCCCGGTTTTTTGCTGGAATTGGATCATAACACCAATGAGGTGCAAGTTTTGCGAGGTGATTTGCCCGATGGTTATGCAGGTAATGACCTTTCAGAAAGTGAGGGTACTTTTAATCTGCAAAATTTTAGGTCAACGTCAACAGAAGAAGATTATTTAGCACGTATCCGCCGTGCACAACATGAAATAGCAGAAGGGGATTATTATGAAATAAACATTTCACACCAGATGAAGGGAGACTTTGATGGAAATCCACTGGCACTCTATCATCAGATGAAAAAAGTAGGTCCCGTGCCGTTTGGAGCTTTTATCTATACCCATGACTGGACCGTCTGTTGTCAGTCACCGGAGCGATTTCTGCGGAAGGAGGGAGACACTGTTTTTTCCCAGCCTATAAAGGGAACCGCCGAACGCAGTGATGATCAGGGAATTGATCAGGAATTGAAAGAACAGCTGTTATCATCAGCGAAAGAACGAGCCGAAAACCTGATGATTGTTGACTTGGTCCGCAATGATTTAAGCCGTATAGCTAAACCCGGGACTGTAAATGTGCCTCAGCTATTTAGCGTAGAATCGTTCGGCACAGTGCATCAAATGGTCTCAACAATAAAGGCACAGGCTAATGTCGAAGATCCGGTAATCATCCTTAAAGCATGTTTTCCTATGGGATCGATGACCGGGGCACCTAAGGTAAGTGCCATGAAAGCGATAGAGAAGCTCGAGAACTATCGCCGCGGAATTTATTCAGGTGCCATCGGTTATATCACAAAGGGTGGAGATTTCGATTTTAACGTTGTTATTCGCACTGCAATTATACAGCAAGATCAGTTATACTATTCAGTGGGAGGGGCTATTACCAGTGATTCGGATCCTCAAAAAGAGTGGCAGGAGACGCAGGTAAAAGCACGGGCGTTAGTTAAGGCATTTCAAGGTGAGGAAATATCACTGAAAGAGTAATTCTCTCAAATAATCTGTGCAGCTCTTTGTTTCCTCTGCGAATCTTTGTGGAATAATTATAGCTATTTAATCAAGATTGTACTGTAGTTGACGTGGAAAAATGTAAGGGCTTACATTTCGCATCTTTTTTAGATATATTCTTTTAAAATAATTAAAAAAGGATTTGTCAATTGGCTGGAAATACTATTTATGACATTGCAAAGAAAGCGGGAGTAAGTATAGCTACGGTCTCGCGGGTGATGAATAAAAGTGAAGGGATAACCGACAAAACCCGGGAAAAAGTATTAAAAGTAGCTGATGAGTTGGGATATCATCCCCAGGCATATGCACAGGGGCTGGCCCGTAAGAAGAAGAATATCATTATGGTCGTGGTCCCGGTACTTTCCAACTATTTTTTC
The DNA here is from genome assembly GCF_058386985.1 of Fodinibius sp. GM108. Lineage (NCBI taxonomy): Bacteria > Pseudomonadati > Balneolota > Balneolia > Balneolales > Balneolaceae > Fodinibius > Fodinibius sp. GM108. The sequence goes on along the minus strand of NZ_JBYEIR010000003.1, from coordinate 236,187 downwards.
ATGGAAGTACTGGCCGGTATTCAGGATGAAATATCCAATTATAATTACGACTTGAACATTTTTAATATTCAGAGCAATGGCGATGACAAGATGTTTTCTCAGGCAGAAAATATCATCAAGCGCCAATGGGCTGATGGGTATCTGTTTATTTCCACTCATTTGCGTGATCATCAGTTAGAGAAATTGCAGCATTACGATATGCCGATAACCCTCATTGACGAATCTTATTCCAAACTGGATTCGGTGAGTGTGAATAATGAGGAAGGTATTGACAAGGTTATGCAGTATTTCCTCGACAGAGGATTGAAACGCATTGGTTTGATAAGTGCACTAAAAACATCCAAGCCCGGAGAGCAGCGTATCAAAGGTTATAAAAAGGCTCTGCAAGAGGCAGGTGTCCCAATCGATGAAGAACTTATGGTAACGGGGGACTCTTTGTATCGGGATGGATTTTCGGAAAAGAACGGATATGAAGCCATGAATAAGCTTCTGAAATTATCTAAGCCGCCGGAAGCCTGTTTTTGTGCTTCTGATATTCAGGCAGTGGGAGCTCTCAAGGCGATGGAAGAGAAAGGGATACAAATCCCGATTATTGGGTATGATGATATTACTATCTCCAAATACATCGGTTTGTCAACGATTCGTCAGCCCATGTACGATATGGGATCATTTGCCACTAAGAAACTTATTGACCGTATGAATAATCCCGATCATCAACCGACCCAGAAGATATTTTCGCCGGAATTGATACTCCGTTCTACAACAAATATTCCCCCTTCCAAAGGGGGTTAGGGGGATTTAGTCTGCTGTTGTAATCGACAAAAAATGCTTCAAAAGGAGTAATTTGTGCTGGATCTTAACTAATATGAAAAAGATTTGACTTTGTGTCACATCCCCCTTGCTTCGGGCAACCCCCGAAGCTCCCCCCTTCGAAGGGGGAAGTATTGCTGAAATTAAGATTATGAGTTATATAAAATACCACCCGAAATTAAAAGAACGCGCTCGGGAGCTGCGGAAAAATAGCACACCCTCGGAGATCGCACTTTGGAAATCTTTACGAGCGGGAAATATGCATGGTTATAAATTTAACCGACAGAAACCTTTAGATAAATTTATCGTCGATTTTTATTGCCGCGAATTAAAACTCATAATTGAAATTGACGGAGACAGTCATGATGGAAAACAGAAATATGACGAAAAGCGCCAGCTAAGGTTAGAATCTCTTGGTTGTACGTTTATTCGTTTTTACGATCACGATGTAATGAAGCACATCGAAGGCGTCTTACAAAAAATTGAAGAAATGATACTGAAATTGGAAAAAGACAAGAAGATTCCCCCTTCCAAAGGGGGTTAGGGGGATTTAACCCAAGTTGTAACCGGCAATAAATATGAAAGTTGGTGCAAAAAAAGACATCCCCTACACCTCCTTCAAAGGAGGAACAGGTGCTGGCTTTTATCGCGGTGGGTTGGTTATACAAAGATGCAACAGATGAAAAAGCACAGCTGAATTCATCTCCCGAAGAATGTTTTGAAAATAATTTAAACTCAAATGAAAAACGAGCAATGAAAAATTCTACGTTGGCAAAGATAAATAACCCCTTTCTGTTACTTTTGCTATTCGTTCTGACAGCGGGGTGGGGGTGTACAGTTTCAGAAGGTGGTGGAGCAGAAACAGATGCCGCCGCTCAGATTGAGCATCCCGAATGGTCAAAAAGTGCGAATATGTATGAGGTGAATATACGTCAATATACCGAAGAAGGGACATTTAAAGCCTTTCAGGAACACTTACCTCGTCTCAAAGATATGGGCGTCGATATTTTGTGGCTGATGCCTATTCATCCTATCGGAGAAGAGAAGCGTAAAGGAGAGTTGGGGAGCTATTATTCTATTAAGGATTATACGGAGGTGAATCCTCATTTTGGGACGATGGAGGAATTTAAAGAGCTGGTTGAAGCCACACATGAGCATGACATGAAGCTTTTTCTGGATTGGGTACCGAACCATACGGCGTGGGATCATCCTTGGGTCAATGAGTATCCGGAGTATTATATGAAAGATTCTACGGGTGCGATTACATACGAAGCCGACTGGACGGATATAGCACAGCTGGATTACAGCAACAAAGAGCTTTGGGACAAGATGATTGACCGCATGAAATTTTGGATCGAAGAAGCAAATGTTGACGGCTATCGCGTTGATCATGCCGGACATGACATTCCGTTGGAATTCTGGAAGGAAGCAATTCCTGAGGTTAATAAATCGAAAGAAGATTTTTTCTGGCTGGCCGAGTGGAACACGCCGGAGATGCATCCGTGGTTTGATGCGACATATACCTGGGAGTATTTTCATATGACGACTGAAATAGCCGAGGGGAATGTCCCGCTGAGTGAAATTACACAATATATGGCTGAACAGGATTCGCTATTTCCTGACCATGCATACAGATTGTACTTTACTTCGAACCACGATGAAAATTCCTGGAATGGGACAGATGAAGAGTTGTTTGGCGATAACTTCGAGAATTTTGCGGTGATGGCAGCTACAATCGATGGAATGCCGCTGGTGTACAGCGGACAAGAAGACGGGCTCGATAAACAGCTTGAATTTTTTGAGCGTGATCCCATTGAGTGGGATGACTATGAGTACGAATCGTTTTACAAAACTCTTTTTGAGCTAAAAGATCGCAACGAAGCTCTATGGAACGGTCAGTACGGCGGTGATTTTCGGGCTATTGATGTGGAGCCGGCGGAAGACGTTTATGCCTATAAGCGGATAAAAGGAGACAGTGAAGTTATGGTGATCCTTAATTTTTCTGATAAAACCCGTACAGTAATATTTCCGGATATGGATGAGTCAACAATATATACAAACGTTTTTGATCCAGAAAACAGCATCGAGATACCAACAAACAATTTAGAATTAGCACCACATACCTATCTGGTAATGGAAAAATGATGGCAAATTGCTCAACGGAATATATAAAAGCCAAAAAATGAATTCTTCATGAAAAAACAGACGGAAAAACCTAAGCTCAGCTTTTGGGAAATCTGGAATATGAGTTTTGGATTTCTCGGCATCCAGTTCGGCTTTGCCCTTCAAAATGCGAATGTCAGTCGTATCTTTGAAACGCTCGGCGCCAATATCGATAATATTCCAATTCTGTGGATTGCTGCCCCAGTCACTGGTCTGGTGGTGCAGCCGATCGTGGGACATTTGAGTGATCGTACCTGGAACAGTCTGGGTCGACGCAGACCTTATTTTTTAGTGGGTGCTATTTTCGCTTCGCTGGCTCTCATTATTATGCCAAATTCACCCGTTCTCTGGGTGGCTGCCGGTATGCTCTGGATTATGGATGCGTCTATTAATATATCGATGGAGCCATTCAGGGCGTTTGTTGGTGATATGCTTCCTGCCGATCAACATACCAAAGGCTTTGCTATGCAAACCTTCTTTATCGGTACGGGAGCGGTGATTGCTTCGGCCTTGCCGTATATTATGACTAACTGGATTGGCTTGGCAAATACAGCGCCTGCTGGAGAGATTCCACCCGCGGTTAAATGGTCGTTTTATATTGGAGGCATTACATTCCTGGGGTCCGTACTGTGGACAGTTTTAAAAACGGAGGAGTATCCACCGGATCAACTCGAAAAATTTTCTGAAGAAGAACCGGGAAGCGAATCAACATTGCTTGATGCTGCCAAAGAAAGTAAGGCCAGGGGAAATGCAAAACGGAAGTTTACCGCTGCATCCGTTTTAATATTAATTGGACTGGCATTGACCTACTATATTTACGGTGCCGATTTTGAAAAAGAGCTCTACATCTTTAGCTTGGGAGTAGCCATATTTGGGTTGGTGATGGGGATTGCCGGCATCATGCAAAAAATAGGCAATGAAGAACACGGTTTAGTTGTTGTTGTCTCGGATTTTCTGGGGATGCCCAAAACAATGGTTCAGCTGTCGGCCGTGCAGTTTTTCTCGTGGTTTGCACTTTTTGCCATGTGGATATATACCACGGCTGCCGTCACTTCACATATTTATGGAACAAGTGACACCACATCAGTGATGTATAACGAGGGCGCTGACTGGGTCGGTATTCTCTTCGCAATTTATAACGGATTTGCGGCCGTTATAGCTTTTGCACTGCCTTACTTTGCGAAACTATCGAGTCGTAAAATTGTACATGCAGTGGCACTGCTTATTGGCGGTGTGAGTCTGGCAGGAATCTATTTTATCAGCAATCCTATGATGCTTATTCTGCCAATGCTAGGCATCGGTATTGCCTGGGGCAGTATTTTGGCAATGCCGTATGCTATCTTATCGGGAGCAATTCCGGCCCAGAAAATGGGAGTGTATATGGGTTTGTTTAACTTCTTCATTGTCATTCCTCAAATTGTGGCAGCCAGCATCCTGGGTACGATGCTTCGCAACTTCTTCGGAGGCGAAGCAATCTACGCTCTTATCACTGGCGGTGTTGCCATGGGCATAGCCGCCTTCATGATGGTATTTGTGGATGATAAAGCCCAGGAGGCCCAAGAAGAGACAGCCGAAGTAGCTGTGTAGTAATAGCTCTGACTTTACTTTTAAATTCTCGTTCCGTACCTCTGGTGCGGGACGGAGAATAAAAATCTTTCAGATGAATTGGCCTGGGTACCTGACAGCATTCTACGTTGTTAGTTTCGTTACATGCGGACGCTATAGGGTTTCATCTCGTTCCGATGCTCTGCGTCGGAACAGCAAAATAATCGCGCTTTAGTTCTGGCATGGGTCCACATTGTTCCGTACTAATATCAATAGCGCGGGAATTAATTCCCGCGCTAAGCACAATTAACCTTTCCAAAGTTCGAAACTTGGAAAGTTTTATCTATTACTCCAATTCCAGGATGAGCGATGATCTGGCAGGTATTTCCAGGTTATCCACCGAGTAAGTTTCACCAGTGATAACATCAGTGCCTTTGCTGTAGCCATCGAGTCGCTCGTAATAATGATCCGAATTCAGGATGACGGACTCTTCATTTTTGTTGAGAATAACCATTACGGACTCTTCATCGGTGTATCGGAAATAGACGTAAGTACCATTACCTTGCGGGGCGTATTGCATCAGTTTTCCGCTGTGGATAACGGGATTATCTTTCCGCCAGTTAAGCAGCTTTTTAACAAAGTCCTGCGCTTCCTTTTTCTTACTTGATAGTCCCTGACCAGTAAAGGCATTAACATCATCTGAAGTCCAGCCACCGGGAAAATCTTCTCGTATGTCACCGTGATCGTGCTCTTTTTTATTGCTCATGAGGATCTCCGTGCCGTAGTAAAACTGCGGTATCCCCCGCATCGTCATGATGTAGGTTAGCCCCATCTTGTATAGATCGTAATCGTTGTTAACCTGACGATAAAAGCGGTCCATATCATGATTGTCGGGAAAGATCACCATATTAAACGGATCGGCGTAGGCATAATCAAAGCTCAATGTCTCGTAAAGATTAGCAAAACCGCTTCCCCAGTCCTCCTCACTGGTAAGGGCATCAACAAGGGAAGTCTGGATAGGGAAATCCATCAGGCTGGGCAGACAAGAGCTGAAGTCAGTAGGTATATCGCTGCCGCGTTGCCATTTGGCTATTACCAAAGGATCAACCGACCATTCTTCGCCCACGATATTAAAGTTGGGATATTCTTGCATTACACGACAGATCCATTTCTCGGTAAATTCCTGTCCGGGATATGGGTGCGTATCGTGACGAACGCCGTTGAGATCGGCGTATTCAATCCACCAGATGCTGTTGTAAATCAGGTAGTCAGCCAGCAGGGGATTATCCTGATTCAGATCCGGCATTGTCCGCACAAACCAGCCGTCGGTAAAACGCTTTTTGTCAATATCCGAAGCATATGGATCATGAAGAGTAGTGCGGCGGTGTGTGGTCTCTTGATACTCATCGGGATGATGTACCCAGTCTGATGTCGGCAGATCGTCCATCCACCAGTGGTTAGACCCTGAATGATTCATGATCTGATCCATGATAAGCTTGATCCCGCGCTTTTCGGCTTCTTTGCTGAGCTTTTTGTACAGTTCATTGCTGCCGAAACGGGGATCTATTTTATAATAATCGGTAGAGGCATAACCGTGATAGGAGGATTCTTCCATGGCATTTTCAAGTACCGGGTTAAGCCAGATTGCCGTAAATCCCATCTCCTCGATATAATCCAGATGATCAATGATGCCCTGAATGTCGCCACCGTGACGTCCGTAATCATCTTCTCTGTCCAGCCCATCTTCATACTCCGGCAACTCATCGTTGCCGGGATTTCCATTGGCAAAGCGGTCAGGAGTGATGAGGTATATGACGTCGGAGGAGTTAAATCCTTCACGATTCGCGGAGCCTTGTTCACGCTCTTTAAGCTCGTAAGCATAACTCAATACCTGCTGGCCATCGTTGGTGAGCGAGATCTCCATTTTGCCGGCCTCGGCATTGCGCGAAATATCCAGATACAGAAACAGATAGTTGTCATTTTCAACTTTTTGAATCCGCTTAATGTTAACCCCTGCATAATCAATTTGAGGAGTAAGGTTGCCGATATTATCTCCGTAGATCATAACCTGTAATTCAGGATTTTCCATCCCGATCCACCAGTGTAATGGTTCTACACGATCAATTTCGTAGTCTTGGGCACTGACAGAGGCTGTAAATAAGAATACCAGAACAAAGAATAATTTTAATGAGCGATAAAAGAGTTTCATGTTGTTTGGGTTTGATTAAGAAATCTGGACTAATTGAGGGATTACTACTATTAAATTATCTCCTGTATGTCATGCTGAACCCTGTCCTGAACCCCGACAACAGTCGGGACAGGCTTGCTTCAGGATCTCATCAGCATCTGTTGCAGTAAAAGGTAAATGCAACAGACCCCTGAAATGAATTCAGGGTGACACTCAGTTTTTTAATATTTTTAATTCATTCATTTAATCAGCATCATTTTCCTGGATTTAAACTCTGATCCGGCTTCAACCCGGTATAGATATAATCCACTTGAAAGTCCTGAAGCATCAAAACGAATCTCACCTTCACCCGCCGGTTGTTCTCCCAGCTCTTGTTGCGTCACCCTGCGTCCGAGCACATCATATACCTGCAGCCGTACTTCGGCCGGTTCCGGTAATTCATAGGGAATCATGGTCGTGGGATTAAAAGGATTGGGATAATTTTGATGAAGGACAAGCTCTGAAACTTCTTCATCGCCGTCGGGTTCACCGGTACCGCCGGTAAGCAGATCACTCTCAGGGGCTTCAAACTTTTCCGTCGTATAGAGACGGAACTCCCCGGCATTTAGCGGGATTGTGGTATCGGCATTAGTAATATCTAGAGTATTGCCCGTAAAAAATTCATACCAATGGCCGGTTTGATCAAACTCAGGTTGGACATGATCATCATCTTTCACTCCGAAATTACCTACAATAGTTACTTCCATTTCCGGATGACTAAGAGTAATTCGCTTTGTAGCATTTTCAAGATCCAGGTTGACGTCAGACTCTTCGGATGTAAATGCTGGATGAGAATTCCTCAGCCGAAGGAGTGCTTTATAGGTGTCGTATAATTTCCTTCGCTCATCATTTTCATAATAGTCCCAGCGGATCGGTTTTGGTGACAATCTGCAATCATCATTGATACTCCCATCTTCACACAGGTTTATGCTTTTGTTATAGCCGAGCTCTCCGAACTGCCAGATCATCTTTGGTCCGGGTAGAGTAAAGAAGAATGCCGCCGCCATCTTGTTTCTGTTCAGAGCCGTGGAGAGATTGGTAATATCGTAACTGCCATAGCTGTTGCCATATTCCAGATTGCGATACATCAGCCGCTCCTCATCATGACTCTCCATATATCCCAACAGATGAGCATTATTCCATCCGCGGGAAGAGTAGGAGACACTGGAAAAGTCGCTGTCTCCATTATTGTGATATCCCATGGTAGCTTCATTGTAGCTGTGATTGGCGTTGCCCCACAGCATCATCCCGTAGTCAGACAGTTCCTGTTCTTCGCTGTTCGCCGTTAGATGTTCAAGGATTACGTACGATGAATCATCAACAACCCACTGCCGGTCGGCCATGCGTTTCAGGATTCTGATGCGGTCGTTGTCGTACTGCCAGCCGTCACCCGGATTCTGCGTAAAGCCTTTGGTGAAATCGAAACGAAAACCGTCGGCATTGAACTCTTCCAACCAGTACTGGGTAACGCGATCCACATAATATTGTGTGGGTTGAGATTCGTGATTGAAGTCATATCCCCAAGAATAGGTCTGGTTGGGCGACTCTACGTTCAGATACGGATTTTCACTCGTTGGCCGTCCGTACTCACCCTCATTCCAAAGCCGCACCAGGGGCGATTGACCATAGACATGGTTCAGAACGATATCCAGAATAACTGCAATATTTCGGGAGTGAGCCTCATCAATAAACTTCTTTAGGTCCTCGGTCGGACCGTAGTACTTATCAGTAGCAAACAAAAAGGAGGGATTATAGCCCCAGCTGTTGTTGCCCTCGAATTCCATGACCGGCATCAGCTCAATTGCATTCACCCCAAGGCCTTCAAGGTAATCGAGCGTATCGGTAAGAGTCTCATAGTTGTGATCATCCACAAAATCGCGGATCAGTAGCTCGTACACAACCAATTCTTCATTTTCCGGGCGGTCGTAGCTGGTGTGCTGCCATTCGTATGATTCTTTGCCCGGCTCCAGGACACCCACAATCTGCTCTTGTCCCTCGGGATAAGGTTTGAGATTCGGATAAGTATCTTCGGGAATTTCATGATCATTAAAAGGATCCAGCACCTTCTCGGAATAAGGATCAGCAATACGAACTTCGCCGTCTACGAAATATTGAAACGCATATTCTTGCCCGGGAGAAAGACCGTCGATCTCGATCCAGTAATAGCTGCTGTCGGCATTGACCGTCTCGCGATTCATATAATAATCGGGATCGATCTGCCAGCTATTGAAATCACCGAGTAAGTACACAAATTCTTTATGAGGGGCGAATAACGAAAGGCGGACCGTCGAATCATCAACGTAGGTAATACCATCCTGTAAACCCTGCGGTCGATCTTGCTCGACGATATCAGGATTTATAACCAGTTGCTGCGTGGCCTCATCACTATTTTCGCCCTCTGTACCTTCCAATCTGATTGTATAGTTGCCTTCATTTTGCGGAGTATATTTGTATTCAAGTGTATCATCGCTAACCTGCGCCACTTGCTGTTCACCTATAGAAAGGGTTAGCTCAACATCTGAACTTTCCGATGAGGCAATTCCCTCAATTGTAACGGTATTGTTTCTTTCGTAAAAGGAGGGGTCTTTGGTGGGTTGAATAATTTTTACATTAAACTGATCCTGATACACCTCCGCAAAGATATCTTCGCCGCCCTCGGCTTTACCTTCACGTGAGCCGTCATTGTTGCGAAAGACAAAAGCCATCTGCTCAATGGTTTCACTATCGGGAACGCCGTAGAATTCTCTTATTGAGGGATCTATGTCCAGCCTGTACATATTGTCTTCACCATCAACAGGCTCCATCTTGGCTTTTTCGGTATTTTCATTCCAGTCGGCGATTACATATTTCCAGTCGGAACCATCAGCACTCTCATCTGTTATAACCCCGGTATGAGCATAGATATCTCCGTTGTAATCTTCTAACCCTCCTGTACCTTCCTTAGCATCGAAAAAGATAGTAACGGCTTTATCGGCAGTGGGGAATTCAGGATCGGTGGAAACAACCTGAGCATACACTGCGGGAAGAAAACCCAGAAAGAGAAGTATAACTGAGAAAAAACGCTTCATAAGCCAGCATTCTGAAAGTAATTATAAAACCCACTCACCAAGTGATGAGTGGGTTATGAAATATAGAATTTGCCAAAAGCTAGTTTTGCGTAATATTATAGGTGTATGGATTTGCGCTGAGATCTAGTTCAATGGTGTAGTTGCCATCGGAATCGATGGGAATATTAGCACCATCTTGCTGTAGCGTACCATTTCCTTCATTATCGCCATAATTAATGTTCCAGGCATCGTTGGCTCGGAACTTCATTTCTCCGGCCACCAAATCAGTAGTTATTGTCCAGACTTTCTCATCGGGATCGTAAGTCATGTCTTGGTCAGCATCCCAACCACCAGCCGTAGCATTACCGATAATACCCCATGTTGTATTGAGGAGTTCATAGGTCAGACTGTTGAGGTCAATATTCATCTTATAATAGCCACTTTCTTCGGCAACGATATTATTACCGGGAGATTCCAGCTCACCATCGGTACCGCTGGTTCCCCAGTCGCCGTTCGCCCAGTTACGTTCAGCTGTAAATTTAAATTGGCTATTGGCATTAGCGATATAGACATATCCCTCATATTGATCCTGGTCGTTTATTGTAGCAAGGGCAGGGGCATCGGCCGGAGACCAATCACCGCCATAACCACTTGATGACTGATAACCACCGGGAACATAAATTTCGGGACAGTATGCACAGGTAGAATATGCGGTAATATTCAATGTAACAGGATCAGATACTTGCTCTTCTACCGAGTCTGCTACGGATGCAATGACCCGGAAATCCATTGCTAACTCTTCTCCAAAAGGATAATCCGCACCAAGGATAATACCGTTCATTTCACCGACTGTTACGGAAAATGAAGTGGTGTTGACTGTCGCGATTTCAATGGGATCCTCAAAATTGTGAGTGGTAGAATCCATTTGGATCGTATAGTCCGGAGCTGAAGAAAATCCGTAGTCAGGCTCTGTCCATTCCATCGTAAACAGCTTCTCATCAGCTTCCTCTTCAGAAAGGGTATAGCTTTGTCCCTCTTCAGGAGTATTGATGGAGGGAGTCCCGGGATTAGAACTCATAACCGGTCCCGGTTGACCTTCATCACAGGATGCCAAGGCAAAGATGCCGATGACCGTCAAAAGTATCAGTTTGTAATTCTTCATAACACTAGATTTTAAAATTGTTATTCAAAATATACGGTTTATTAATAACCGTTATTCTGAGTCAAGTTGGTGTTTGAGTTTATTTCAGAAGCTGGAATAGGGAAGACGCTGTAGAAATCCTGCGTCGATGATCCTTCTTGTTCACCACCTTTATACGCCCAGACATAGTCAGAATTTGTAAATACTCCGTGACGGATTAGGTCTGTACGTCTGTGACCTTCCCAGTAGAGCTCGCGGGCCCGTTCGTCTATAATAAAATCTGCTGTTAAATCTGAGCTTGTAATATTGCCGGAATTGTCGCCGTAGGCTCGTTCTCGGAGATCATTAATGAGAGATACCGCTTTTGAAGCATCGCCGCCGCCACCCCGCGCATGAGCTTCAGCATACATGAGGTAAGCATCAGCTAAACGAAACATCGGGAAGTCGGTATCCGGAAATTCAGGTACCGGGCCGGGTTGACCGTCAGAGGTGATATTTTTCCATTTTGTGACAGCATAACCATTGGTGAAATCAGTTATTTGATCGATCTCCAGGGATTGTCCGTCGGTATAGAACATCGCCCGTGCGTCATTATCTGTATCAAACTTGTCTACAAATTGTGGTGTAACCCTGTGACCTTCCCAGCCACCGTCAACTCCGAAGTCGGAAGCGCTCATACTTCCTCCAATAGCAGCATGTATGATAAAGCTGGTCCCACCATACGTTTTGGTGTTATCACCGTCAAAGGTGATAGGGAATATTATGCCGTCGGCGGTATGGTTGTCCGCAAGAAAAAGATGTTCATAGTTTTCTTCGAGCGTATAACCACCGTCTTCAATTACCTTATCTGCATATGTGAGGGCATCGGAGTAGCGGTCTTCACCGATATAAACTTCTGCATTGAGATAAAGTTTAGCGAGTAGCATCCAGGCGGCAGCCTTATCGGCGCGGCCGTATTCATTCTGACCCGGATCGACTAATTCGCCTTCAATTTTATTTTCCGGCAGCTCTCCAATAATATCCAGCAGTTCACTTTCTATATAAGAGAATAGCTCTTGACTGCTAATTGGTTCAGGAAGATAGGCACCGACTCCGTCTTCTTCCGTGACAAAGGGAACTCCGCCGCCGTACAGATCCAGAGCGTGCCAGTAACTTAAGGCTCTGAGAAATCGAGCTTCCGCTTGATACGTTTGCACGGTTGAATTATCGTTGCCTTCCGCATTACGGATGAATTCATTGGTAAGGGCAATTTCATAGAAAATTCGGCTGTACATTCCCATCACAAAATCGTTTGAAGCTCCCCAGCTCTGAAAGTTATAGTCGGGTAGCCCCGGATCTGTCCAGCCAACGACTGCTTCGTCCGTCGGTATTTCCTGGGAAACCCAGTACATTCGAACATAGCTCGAAAATCCCTCATCAATACCTTGGATATCGGGATTACCGGCAGGCCCTTGTTGACCTGTGGCAGCAAATCCAGCATACAGTTTGGCCAACACCTGTCGAAAATCTTCGGGTGTTTCGTAAACCGCCTCAGAAGTTACAACATCATCATCAAGCGGACTGGTATTTAAATCATCAGTACACGAAGTGATAGCAAACATTGCCAGAACAGCAACTGCTGCTATCGGTATAAATCTAAGTTTGTTGGTATACATAATGTTCTGTTTTAAAAAATTTCAGTTAAAGATTGAGGTTCAATCCCAGTACAAAAGTCCGGGGGCGGGGGTAGAGTTCATTATCAATACCACCGAACACTTCAGGATCGAGTCCGCTGTAATTGGTAACTACAAAAGCATTTTGAACCGTGGCTGACACTCTGACTGATCTAACTTGATCGAATAAATTGTTGAGTGTGTATCCAACCGATATGTTATCCATGCGGAGGAAAGAGGCATTTTCCACGTAATAATCAGAATGGAATTGAGCATTGTGGAAATTGGTTTCTTTGATTAATGCAGGAGCATTACGGATATACTGACCATATTGCATATCACTATAAAAGCCATTATTTGAGGCTACATTATTATATACATAATTACCCAGGTTGGCTCTTGCAGAAAACGAAGCATCCCAGTTTTGATATTCAAAACGGGAAGAAAGTCCCAGCTCATAATCCGGACTAGGGCTTTCATGCCGATACTTGTCATCCTCATTAATTACCCCGTCATCGTTCCGATCAACATACAATCCTTCAATGGGTTCGCCATCTTCATTGTAAACTTGCTCGTAAACGTAGAATGAACTACGTGGATGATCGACGCTGTGTATCTGTATCGTGTTGCCAACTCCACCGGCAATACCACCTGTTTCAACACCGATGTAATCAGGATCATCGACATTTGTTAGCTTCGTAATTTCATCAACGTTGTGGGCAGCATTGAAACTAACTTCCCAGTAGGCGTCTTCGGTAGAGATCGGACGCCCGGTAACGTTGAACTCGATTCCTCTTACTTCAAGTGTACCTACATTTGATAAGATCCGGTTTGTGAAGTTAGTACCTGCCGAAACCGGAATTACATTTAGTAAATCGTTGGTTTCGCGATAATATCCTTCAAAAGAGCCAGTAATCCGCTCATTGAACAGGCCATAATCCAACCCAATGTTGTAGGTTGTGGTTTCCTCCCATTTAAGATTGGCGTTATAGCCTTCAGGACGGAGTGTTGTTACAAACTCATCTCCAAATTGATAACGGGCATTGGGTTCACTATATGTATACGTTCCTAAATAGGGATAATCTCCCTGATTTATCCGCTGCTGACCAGTAACACCGTATCCAACACGAAACTTAAGCTGGTCAAGATTATCTAAACCTGATAGGAACGGCTCTTCATGCATTTTCCATGCTAGTGCAGCGGAAGGGAAGAGGCCCCACCGGTTATCTTCAGAAAATCTTGAAGTACCATCCTGCCGCAAGGTTGCGGTAAGCAGGTATTTATTCTTAAAAGTGTAATTCATACGACCAAAAAATGATACGATGTAATGTTCGGTCTCATAATCTGTGTCTTGGTCGACCACCAATGTATCGGATCGGTTAAAATTTGTCTCATATTCCGATCCTTTTGAATAGTGATGCTCCCAGGAATATCCCGCTGTAAAATCAACCTCACTATCGATAGAAGCATAATCCTCACTGTAATTGAGATAGAAATCCAGCAGTTCATTCTCCTTATCTTGCGTATAATCTCTTTTGACACCGGAAGCATCCGTTCCGTCATATGCAAATGCTGCATTTGAGGGTACTTCATAAGTACCGTCACCAACACTTGAATAATCATACCCCAAATTTAGATTCGCATTCACATTTGGAATGAAAGGGACGGCATAATCTAACTTAATATTACCTATAGAACGGTAAACGGTTGATTCATCATTGGTCTGTTCCAACAGAGCAACGGGATTATCAGGAGCAATAGGAATTGGATTGCCTGAATTATCGGTCCATGTATAATATCCGCCGTAAGGAGCGTTTTCGTCATCAACTGTGACCGGTTTGGTCGGATCAAAGCGTATGGCTGTACCGATAGCACCCTGATTGGCAAACTGATTATTAACCTGCATACCCTTGATGTTCAAGTCTACTTGCAGGGCATCATCAAAAAGAGAGGGGGTTACATTAATAGTACCGGTAAGTCGGTCCAAATGCGAAGTTCGGAGGATTCCCTCGTTACCCACATATCCCAGAGAAAGGCGATAGGGGATATCATTGTATGCCCCGGTAAAACTCAGATTATGTTCCTGGCTAAATGCATTTTCATAAATTTGATCCTGCCAATCGGTATTGGCATCTCCCATAAGCTGTGTGCCATCTTGCCCAAAGCGCTCTTCAATCACATTTCGGAACTCATCTGCAGACAGAAGTTCTAATTCCTTGGCTTTGGTTTGATATGATGCTTTACCAGTATAGTTAACCTCAAGCTGCTGTCCTACTTGTCCTTTTTTGGTTTCGATTAAAATAACGCCGTTTGATGCTCGGGAACCATAGATGGCCGTTGCAGAAGCATCTTTTAAAATCGATACAGATGCAATATCATTGGGATTGATGGAATTAAGCGGATCTCTCATTCCCGATATATCTTCGCCATCCATTGGGATTCCATCAATGACATAAAGAGGATCGTTACTTGCTGACAGGGAAGATCCGCCCCGAATGCGAATTGTTGCCCCACTTCCTGGTGCTCCGTCGTTAGAAGTTACAGATACTCCAGCTGTTTTACCCTGGAAAAGCTCTTGAGGTGATGTTATTGCTCCTTCATTAAAATCACTGGAATTTATAGCCGTTACAGATCCTGTATTATCACCAACCTCTTGCGTGCCATATCCGATAACGACAACGTCTTCAAGCATTTGAACGTCTGGAGACATGCTTACATCGATGTTGGTTCTTCCTTCAATAGGAATTTCTTGCTGCAGGTACCCCACATAAGAAAAGACGAGAGTAACGTCGTCAGATGGTAGTTGAATGGAATAGTTTCCATCGATATCGGTAGATGTACCCAGGTTAGAATTTTCTTGTACTGTGATGTTAACTCCGGGTAGCGAATCACCCGTTTCGGCATCGGTCACTGTTCCGGAAACAGTAACTTGGGCCCACCCGGGTAACGCCAATCCCAGTATAAGACATGAGACTAGTAGTAGCTTTTTGATAGATATCATAGAATTAAGTTTAAGATTTGATAAATAAACTTCTGCTTTTGAAGTAGATTTCAGTAAGCCGTTTTTTCACCTTTGCTGTAAAGAAAGCGCTTACATTTTTGAATAAAAATAAAGGCGATTTACTGTTAAGTAGATGAAAGCGCTTTCATTACTCGAATAATTAACAATTTATCTTTTAATATTCAAGGTCTATTCTAACAGCTGTTTAAGCCTACTTTTTGAAAGTAAAAATTGGCTATAATGAAGAGTACCGGTGTTACTTAGAACCTTGTACAAGATGAAATGATTGTCGATGTTATTAGGTTATCAAGTTAAAAAGGATGAACCAAGAAATTCTTATATGGATCAACGGCACGAAAAGATTAAAACGCTGGGTGAACTAAAAGAATCAGAATGGGAATCGGTTTCGGTAAAAGAGGAGATCCGCCAAAATTTGATCCGGAAGATTAAGAGGAATGAAACACTCTTTCCCGATATCATTGGTTATGATAAATCGGTGATACCGCAGTTACAGCATGCATTACTGGCAAAACATGACATTATCTTGCTGGGCCTGCGCGGACAAGCCAAGACGAAGATTCTGCGCCAGCTTGTTTCACTGCTGGATGAATATATGCCTGTGATAGAAGGCTCCGAAATAAATGATGATCCCTTTAATCCCGTGTCCAAACAAGCGCGGGAACTGGTGGAAGAAAAAGGGGATGATACACCTATCCAATGGATTCATCGAAGTGAACGATACGGCGAAAAACTTGCCACTCCCGATACGGCTGTCGCCGATCTGATCGGTGATATTGATCCCATCAAAGCAGCTGCACAAAAGCTAACACTGGCCGACGAGAATGTCATTAATTTTGGACTGGTGCCCCGGACGAATCGCGGCATTTTTGCAATCAATGAGTTGCCCGATTTACAGCCGCGTATTCAGGTGGCACTGTTGAATATCATGCAGGAACGTGACATACAGATTCGGGGCTTTAATGTGCGAATTCCACTTGATGTGGCGATGGTGTTTTCTGCAAATCCCGAAGATTATACCAATCGGGGCAGTATTATTACACCGCTGAAAGATCGTATTGACTCACAGATTTTAACACACTATCCGCGCGAGCTTGAAACAGGTATGAAAATTACCCAGCAGGAGGCGTGGATTTCTCGGAATGGAGAGGTGGATGTTGTTGTCCCGAAGATTCTTGAAGAACTGCTTGAAGAGATGGCGTTTGAAGCTCGTGAATCAGAGTATATAGATCAGAAGAGCGGTGTATCCACCCGAATGACAATCACGGCCATGGAACAGCTTATATCGGCAGCTGAGCGTCGGGCGTTGCTTAACGGGGAAAAGCAAACCACGGCTCGTATAACTGATATCTTTCATATGATTCCTGCACTTACCGGTAAGCTGGAACTGGTTTATGAAGGAGAACAAGAGGGCGTTTTGAATGTGGCTAAGCATATCATAGGCAAAGCGATTAAAAAAACGTTTGGCAAGTATTTTCCCGATCCCGAGCAACAGAAGAAACAAGATGATGACAATATCTATAAGCCTGTTCTTGATTGGTTTGCCAATGGAAATACGCTGGATTTAACTGATAGTTTATCGCAAAAAGAATATGAAAGAACATTGACACAAGTGGACGGCTTGGCAGATGTGGTTGATGCTGAACTTGATGTATCGGATAAAACGAAATTCGTAATGATGGATTTTGTAATTGAAGGTCTGCATCAGCATTCGATGGTCGGCAAAGAAGATGTAGATGATGTGCGTTCCTATTCTGATATGCTTGGAAGCATGCTTGGCTCGATGGATGATTTTGACGATTTCGAGGATTTTGATTAATGATTTTCATTGCAAATAGAGATGCAATGCCTTATCTTTACCCATCTAAAAATTAGCCATAAAGAAATTATTGACTCATGAAAGACGGAATCCATCCAGAATACAACGAAATTACTGTTGTCTTGAGTGATGGTACTGAATTTAAAACACGCAGTACCATGAATCCGGATGACGGTACCTATAGAAGCGAAGTCGACTCTAAAAATCACCCGTTCTATACGGGCAATATGAACTTCCAGAAGAAGGCTGGCCGTATTGATCGCTTTAAGAAGCGTTACGGCAAAGACTAGTATCTGGTTTCTTGCTTGCGAATGTAATTCAGGGATGCATTTCAATCCGAGGTGCATCCTTTTTTTATTTTTAACGAGACATTTTGCTATGCAGATTAAAAAATATACGGTTGGACCATTTGCAGAAAATACGTACCTGTTGATTGAAGGAGAGGAGGCGCTGATTGTTGATCCCGGGTTTGCCGAGCAAAAGGAATATGGGGCTGTTAAGTCCAAAATTGAAGAGCAGGGGAAATCACTTGTCGCCATTTTGCTTACCCATGCCCACGTAGACCATGCATTGGGAGTTGACAAGGTGCTGAAGGATTATGACGTGCCGGTTTATCTGAACGACAAGGATCGGTATTTGTGGAATAATTTTGCTTCGCAGGCGGCCATGTTTGGACTTCAGATTGATGGCTTTTCGTTTGAACCGGAAGCATTACCTGTGAACCCTGAATGGCAAATAGGTAATTTTGTTTTTGATATCCGCTATACACCGGGTCATTCCCCCGATCACGTATCACTTTACAGTAAAAAAGATGGTTTGGTAATAGCGGGAGATGCGTTATTTAAAGAAGGGATAGGGCGAACGGATCTGTATAAAGGTGATTTTAATACGTTAGCTCAATCTATTCAAAAGCAGTTATACACCTTGCCGGATGAAACGGTGATCTATCCCGGCCATGGACCAGAGACGACGATAGGGCACGAAAAGCAGGCCAATCCTTTTGTGAAGGTAACTGCTTAGGCACTTGACAAAAACAATAAACATTTCAGACTATCTTCACACTTCGCACTCCCGAATCTTAATTTTCTTTTTCCTTCTCTTCTCGTATTTCCCGCAAACGAGCAATTTGATCATCATAGTGATCTTTTTTATCCGCTTTTAATTTCTTAAGGCGTTCATACGTGCGAATGGCTGCATCTATTTTCCCTTGATTTTCGTGAATTTTGGCAAGCGTTTCCGACACAATATCATCCACATCATCACCTGCAATATCTGCTTTTTTAGGGGCATCATCAGTAGAGTTTTTTGGCGGGTGAATTTGCTTATTTTCAACGGTTGAAAGTTTCTGAATAAGCGAATCCAGGTTTAAAACCGGTCCGTGATCACTAATCGTCTCCGATGATTTTCGCGATGAAGGTTTGCTCGTTTTCGGGGTCCAGGCATCAAACGCTTTGGGATGACTTAAGTAATAATGCAGCTTTTGAAAAAACGGACTTCCAGGAGCAAAAATCCGGGCCTTCAGAGCTTCATCCACAGCTTGATCGTCCATCCCTTCGAGGTGATAAAACCAAGCCAGTAAAAAATGTCCAACTGCATCGGGACCGCGTTTATTCAGCTGCTTCTTAAGCCGCTTTGTAGCTTTGTTAGGATCATTCTCAAAATGTTCGGCATAAGAGGCCAATGAGTCAGGGATGTCAAAAGGTAACTGAGGCATTTAAATAATAATTATTGATTTGTTGATTTGTTGAATTATAGAATTAATTCAACAGTTCGAAAAGTCAGTAAGTCAATAAATTTTATTCTACCAACCGCTTACTGCGTCATTGAACATATTATCAGCAATTTGAACGAGTGCTTGCTGGGCGGCGTTTGTTTCGCCTTCGATCGGATTTTCATTGGTATCGTATGTTTCCGATCCATTGAAAGAGGAACTCCATTCAGCCTCTTCTTTATTGGTGTATTGAAAAGTTGCCCGAACAGTGATCGAGACTTCATTTAAGCTGGTTTGTTCATCGCCGGTCACACTAAATGCCTGATTGGTATAGGTAACAATAGAACCTTCAAGCACAGCATCTGCTCCAGCTCGTGAATTAGCCAGTTGTAGTCTTGTTTGATTAATGAATCGATCAATAAGTACCTGATTTAAGCGGTCACTTAGATCACCGACGCCACTTGATGACTGATCAGCAAAAAAAGGAATGTAAATAGAGTCAACCTCTTCCGGGATTGAAGTGCCGGTAAAGCTGTAATGGAAACAGCCATTCAGGGCCGCACAACAAAACAGTAACAGTAAAAAAGACCAAATTTTATTGCAGGCCATATTGGTCGAGCTTACGATAAAGAGTACGTTCACTGATGCCGAGCGCTTCTGATGCCTTTCGGCGGTTCCCTTCATATTTACGCAGTGCCTGCTCAATTAGAAACTGTTCTGTTTGTTCAATCGAGGGAATATCGTCAGAATTGAAAAAATCTGAAAATGCATCATCTTCCTGCTCTTCAGAGATATCTGCTTCTGCAAACGATTCTACTCCAATATCTTCATCCGCGGCATCGCCAACATCTACATTGATGTCTGACATATCATTTTGTTGAAACTCGTCCTGAATATTTTGAGGGAGCGCCTTAATATTTTTTTGTGAAAATGTAGAATAAAGAAAAGTGCCCAGCATTTTCTTTAAATCGCTGATGTCACTTTGTAATTCTACCAGGGCACGGTAAATTAGCTTTTGATCCTTGTCGCCCATTTCACCATTCGCACCGCTTCTATTCTGTTTATCAGCCAGAACAGGTAGGTTATCGGCAGAGCCAGTGTGCTGACGCCCTTTCAGATACTTTTGCAGCTTTTCTTTATCAATGAACTGTGACTTTTCCAGAACGACCAGCTGCTCGGCGACATTTCGGAGCTCACGCACATTACCAGGCCATCGATATGAGACCAGAAGCTCTTTTGCTTCATCAGAAAAACCTTTAAAAACCGAATCATACTTTGAAGAAAATTCTGTTACAAAACTACGGAATATGGGGATAATATCATCCGGGCGATCGCGTAAAGGGGGGAGCTTTACTTTGACGGTATCCAACCGGTAATAAAGATCTTCACGAAAATCTTCATCTTGTACAAGCTGCCACAGATCTTTATTGGTAGCAGCAATTACACGCACATCCGTCGTACGTGACTTACTGGATCCGACACGGAAGTATTCTCCCGTTTCCAAAACCCGCAGAAGTTTCACCTGGACATTGGCTGGTGTATCTCCGATTTCGTCAAGAAAAATCGTTCCACCATCTGCTTTTTCAAAATAGCCTTCGCGCGATTCATGCGCACCGGTAAAAGCTCCCTTTTCATGGCCAAATAATTCACTTTCAATAATTCCTTCGGGAATAGCACCACAATTGACAATAACCATATCGTTGTGCTTGCGGTGGCTGATCTCGTGTATTGCTTTGGCAACAAGATCTTTCCCGACACCGCTTTCTCCCTGCAAGAGTACGGTGATATCAGTATCGGCTACCTGGATAACTTTATCAATAACCTGCCGTAACGCGGCAGATTCACCGATAAGTCCAAATCTTTCTTGAAATGCTTCACGATCCATATAGAAAGAAACTGGTTTCTAAAACTGGTATTTTAATTTAAGTTTTTACCATCTTAAAGGTAACAAGAACTCTCTTATATCCATAAAGATATTCCTTTTATGCGGTTGGATTAAGAAACAGAACTTCATAAAAAACCATTTCAAGTCTTAACTATTCTATACTTTTTTCTTACCTTATGTCCAATTGAAACAAGTACTTATTAAAACGATTTACCAATATATACTACATGAATTTTAACGACCAGATCCTAAAACGACTGGATTTTTTATATAATGCCGAGAACGTTTCTGAATTAGCTGATCAAATTAAAGATTTAATTAATAGTTATGATTTTGAGATTCAGGATACTCCTAAACAGGGAGGGTCCTGGACGGCCGAGGATATAGTCCTGATTACGTATGGTGACACCATAATTTCGAAAAACGGACAAAAAAATACGCTTAAAATCCTGGAAAGGTTTGTTAATGATAAGCTGGATGATGCTGTTAACACCATTCATATCCTGCCTTTTTTCCCGAGCTCTTCTGACAAGGGTTTTTCAGTAGTCAATTATAAAGAAGTGCGGGAAGGCGTGGGAGATTGGAATGATATCAAGCGATTGTCTGAAGAATATAAGTTGATGGCCGACCTGGTTATCAATCACACTTCCCGATTTAGCGAATGGTTCAAGAATTATCAGATGAATAAAGAGCCGGGTAAAGATTATTTTATCGAAGTAAATCCCGATACGGATGTATCATCGGTAACTCGTCCCCGTAAATCTCCATTACTTTCGACTGTGGAAACCTCTGATGGGATGAAGTATGTATGGACAACCTTCAGCGACGACCAAATTGATCTGGATTTTACCAATCCCGATGTACTCCTGGAGTTCATCGATATCTTCTTGTTTTATCTTTCAAAAGGTATCAGCATTGTCAGACTTGATGCTATCGGATACCTGTGGAAAGAAATCGGTACTACGTCTATACATCTCGATGAAACCCACGAAGTGGTAAAACTCTTTCGGGATATTGTGGACTATATCGATTACGATGCTACAATAATTACTGAAACGAATGTCCCTTTTAAAGAAAATGTCAGTTATTTCGGGGATGGAGATGAAACACACATGATTTATCAATTCAGTCTCCCGCCGCTTTTATTGCACGCTATATTGACAGAAAATGGACAATATTTAACGCAGTGGGCAGCTGACTTGCCAGAGCCCCCTCAAGGATGTACCTATTTCAACTTTACGGCTTCGCATGATGGTATTGGTGTGCGTCCGCTGGAAGGATTGGTACCGGAAAAGGAGTTTGACTATCTGGTAGAGGGTACAAAGCAGCGGGGAGGGTTTGTATCCTACAAAGAAAATCCGGATGGCTCGCAAAGTCCTTACGAGTTGAATATTACTTATTTTGACGCGTTTGAGGTACCGGGGCAGAGTGCTTCTGATCTACAGATTAAACGCTACATGTGTTCGCAAACGATAGCCCTTGTGCTGCAGGGGGTTCCTGGTATCTATTTTCACAATTTTACTGCAACCTCCAACTATCTGGAGGGAGTTGCGGAAACCGGTGAAAAAAGAGTTATCAACAGAAGAGAATGGCTGAAGGAAGAGTTGGATAATTATTTGGCTGATGGCACGACAGTGGGAGGCCGTGTATTAAACGAGTACAAGAATATTCTGAAAGTGAGAAAAGAGCATCCGGCTTTCAGCCCTCATGCATTACAGAATGTATTAAAGTTGGGTAGTGACTTTTTTGCCGTTGAACGCATTAATGAAGAAGAAAAAGAGGCTGTAATATCTATCAGCAATATAACCAGCCAAGTCAAATCAATTTCTTCAAATAAATTGAAGCCGGCTGTCGGTGATGTTGAGGTTTTACCAAACTTGTTAAGTGGGGAAGAACGATCTATTCATCCCGAACTTGAGTTAGAGCCATTTGAAACAGTTTGGCTAAAACGAGAGGCAGTCTAGAATTTGATTGAGATCATTGATAATGAGATCGGGATGATATCGTTTATCCCTTAGATCTTTTTCATCATGTCGGATAGATCGCTTATCTCCGACATAAAGGGCTGTTTTCAATCCCAATGCCTTGGCAGGTTCTACATCCTTGCGGATATCATTACCTATGTACAAAATCTCTTGGGGATTAATATCTTCCTTAACGGCAGCATGCACAAAATATTGATAAAAATGGGGCGAAGGCTTTTTACGCCCCGTTTTGTATGACCATATAAGCAGGTTCTCGTTAAAGCCAAACGTCTGGGGAGAACTTTCCAGAAAAGCTTCAAATGCAATAGGTGTATAAAATTGCGAATTAGAAATGATACCCAGGGTGATATCGTTATCGATCAGTGTTTGTAAGACTTCTTCAAGATCGGGTACCGGCCATATTTTGTTTATACGAAACTCGAACTCAACACCAAAATGTCTGGCTGATTGTTTTGTCAGATTTCCGCTGATGTAGTCTTCTTCAATCAACGTTCGCAAAACGTCAATCCAGACTGAACGAACATCTGGTTCGGGATAATCTATGCCTCTGTTATTGGATTCAGCGATATAGGATTCAACATTCTCATCAAATAGTGAGATACCTTTTTGTCCCGCTTCCTGCTGTAGGATAGTGAATCCGGAGCTTTCCAGTGCTTCATCGAAATGGACCTGGTTGTCTTTTTCTGCTTCATCGATGCCGATGTCGCCAGCACCTGATATGAACATAGTACCATAGAAATCCCAAGCTACGCACCGAATGTTATCGAGTTCCTGTAGCTTTGTGTCATGGCCTACTTTTTGAGGTGAAATAGGCTGTGAGAGCTCACGAATACGTTCGTGCAGTTCGACATCATTCATTGGCATGAAGAGTGCGATTGAATTTCTTCCGGTATTCTTCAATTTCAATCATCGGGGGACGTTCTTCTTCTATAATTTCCAGTTCGGCCTGTTCATATACCTCATCTTTAGCTTGAGTTTGACGTAAGATAGTTTCAAAGTCATTGATCTTCTCAATTATCCCCAGATTTTTAGCTCTATTAATAAAGGTCTGTAGAATACCGAATGCCATTTTTCCCAATGCACGTGTGGGTTTATTTTCATGGATTCGCTGATCGAGATCGGTCTGGGCAAAAGCCTCTAAACCGTACTGCGTGTAGACATCGATCAGGTGAGAAGTTTCAACTCCGTAACCAATCGGGAAGTTGATATTTTCAAGCACTTCTCGTCGGACGGCATATTCACCTGAAAGGGGCTGAATGATACCGGTTAATTCGGGAAAGTAAAGTGAAAAGAGTGGTCGAATAAGAATTTCTGTAACTCGACCGCCGCCTGAGGGACGCACACTGTCTGATACGGCCAGCGGCCGATCGTAAAATGCTTTCACATACTTCACTTCTTCGCGATAAATGAGCGGAGCCACCAATCCATATACAAACCGGGGATGAATGTTACTGATATCGGCATCTACATAAACGATAATGTCACCCTCAAGCTGATAGATCGCTTTCCACAGATTTTCGCCCTTTCCCTTTTTCTTGGGCAGATCAGGCAAAATATCATCAGCCAAATATACATCGGCACCAAAATTGGCCGCTATTTCTCGCGTTTTATCCTCAGATCCTGAGTCGATGACAGCGATCTCATCCAGCAGGGGATAGCGGTCGACGAGCTCTGACTGAAAGATAATAACCTCTTTGCCGATAGTCTTTTCTTCATTCAGTGTAGGGAGACATAGGGATATAGTGAGATCTTTTTTCTCTTTTTGTTCGACTAATTTTTTGAGATCCCAAAATTGGGAGTGATGATAGGTATTTTCGTTGATCCACTTTTTAATCTTCTCCACGATTTATAAGGATAAAATTTACTGATTCGATTCTAGTTACAATAGCTACTGTTTTCTAATTGATTATTAATCTTCATCACAAAAACCTCCGTCTATTGCTAACAGCGTACCTATGATTTGTGCTATGCCTGTATAAATTGGTTTAATTTCTATGCTCTCATTAGATTCATGAACATTATCGCCGTGAGTCAATCCCAGCGTGATGGCCGGTATTTTCCGGTCGATGAACGCCGAAAGTTCTGAAGTACTCGGACCCGGACGGGGCTCGATATTCAGCTGGTCCATAATGCGGCGGGTATGACGTATCAGCGGATGAGAAAAGGGAATACCACCCGGTTCCCGCTGGGCAAAAATATCCAGCGAAATAGTATCGCCACTTCGGGATGATACCTCCGTTACAATCTCTTCCATAGATTGATGTATATCCTGCACCAGTTCCGATGATTCTGATCGAATTTCAAACTGTAGTTTGGCCTTAAGTGCCGTTGTATTAAACGAACTGCCGCCTTCAACAGATCCCATCACAATACTGGTTCGCGGGCGCTGTGGCAGCCGTATTTCGTTGATACGGTTAATGACTTCATTGAGGGTAAGAATGGCACTGGCATCACCAAAGCGAGACCAGTCGTATTCTTCGGGTACTTTACAAGTAATTTCGCCGCGCTTCATACCTATAGATGTATGACTGAGCCGCCCGAGTTTTACGCCTTCAATACCTATACCCGCTTTGATGGGTTGTTCAAAATTCTTGAGAAAAAAGCGAAGCCCCTCCAGGTTACCGCGTCCAAGACTCCGAGTGGCGCCCATAAGGATAAGATTGTGGTTGAGCTCCAAATCCAATTCATCTAAAAATGTGGGAAGGGTGGCCAGGGTTGCAAGTCCCAAACTGTTATCGGCTACACCAGCCCCGGTGACAGTCTGGGGCTGTACCTGTATCGTATGGTCCACTTTAGATCCGAATACAGTATCGGCATGGGCAACAAGCAGAATATAACCGTTACCGCTATCTTCGCCTTCCAGTATGCCGATACCATTGCCTACCTCATCGACGGAATTTTTGGTGATTTCGGCCTCTTTAAAACGGTTCATCAAAAATTCTATCCGTTCATCCTCTTTAAAGGTGGGAGCAGGTATTTCACCGGCCATCACCAGATTAGCCAATAAAATTTCTTTTAACTCTTCTGCCTCTGATTTTATCCCTGAAAGTGAGCTCAGTATATCTTCAAATGATTTCTCCAAAATATCCGAAAATTGTTTTAATAATTTCTCTCTGAATATTATTTAATAAATATCGTGTAACCATCGTTTCAGAAGATTGAAAAAATAGCAATTCTGAATGATTATTACAGGAAACAATAGTAGAATCGCTATTAACAATAGCATTCCTTTTATTTCAAAAAAATAAAAAAAGTCAGTAACCAATTGGTTGTTGACTCGTCAAATATCCTCGGCTTGGGAAAATGTACATTGTTAACATCAATCTCATTTGCCAGCCATAAAATGTTTTTGATAAATATAAATGAAGGATCGAGAACAAGAATTTCAACTTATACAAGATATCCTGGAGGGGGAACAACATCGTTTTCGGGTTCTTGTAGATCGTTATGCTCCGCTGGTTTTTAGTGTGGTAAACAGGTTTGTAGATAATAAAAATGAAAAGGAAGAATTGGCCCAGGAAATATTTGTGAAATCATATGAGAAGCTCTCCTCATTCAATGGGGAAGCCAAATTCTCGACCTGGCTTTATCGTCTGGCAATGAACCACTGCAGAGATTATGCGAAGAATATTCGCAGACAGAACAAAAATTTTAGTGAGCTGGATAATTCGCAGATAGATAAGCAGTTAACGGATTATAATCTGCCTGACCAGCAGATTGAACGTTCACAATGGTTAGGACTGGTAAAACAGGGTTTAAGTAGTATAACTCCCAAGTACGCTGAAGCATTTTCACTGAAATATGAACAAAATATGACTTACAAAGCGATGGCTAAACAATTGGATGCATCAGTGAGTGCTCTCAAGGTGCGGGTTTATCGCGCCAAGAAAGAACTTAAGAACTTTATTGATCAACACGGCTGACTGTTATGAATAGAGATAAACTTTTACGCAAATATCTGGACGGAGAACTTTCTCCGGAAGAGGAGCGTCGGGCATTACATACTATTGCCGATGATGCTGATATGAGAGAAATGCTTCGATTTGAACAAAAATTATCAGCTGAATTTTCAGTTCCGCAGCGATCAGAAGAGTTTTTAGAGGTTCCCGATGATTTTGCGGATAAGGTAATGCATCGGATCGAAAAAAAGGAATCTGTCACCGAAGAACCTGCGATATCAGGAAAAATACGCCAGTGGTTTGGGCAGCTGTTCCGTCCGCAGCAGATTGTATGGCGGCCGGCTTATGGTCTGGTTGTGGTATTGCTGGTTGTGTTTTCACTCGGATATCCACTTTTCATATTGGATACGAATAATTTAGAAATACCTGAAGGATCTGCTACTTCGTCTGTCGGTCAATCTGTCCAGCAGGTTTCAACCGGTGCAGAAGAGGTGATGCTTCGGTTTGTTTATTTTGATGATAATGCAAATTCAGTCTCCGTTGCCGGAGATTTTAGCGATTGGGAACCGATTGAACTATCAAAACAGATTGTAAATGGCGAAGAAGTGTGGACAGGCTTAGTCTCCATGAGCCGGGGCGAACACAATTATATGTTCGTTAAAAACGGCAGTGAGTGGGTAACTGATCCTTTAGCTCCTATACACCGTGATGATGGTTTCGGTAACAAAAATGCAGTTGTGTATTTATGAGAAACATATTACTTGCTATGATCTTGCTAATTTCTATACCATCAGTAGGCCATTCCCAGTGGCAACATATCATTTCTCTGGATTCTCGTGTGGGATATTCCACCAATAGCTACTTAAATCCGTTTTTATCAGAGTTTAATACAAATACCGAATCTACATACAACTTGACCACTGTAATTAGCCAGTCATATTGGTATAAAAATAACTCATCATTGTCACTTACCGGCGGACTTTTTGTCGAACCGGTGTTTGAGCAGCAAAACAACTGGAAAGGAGGACTGGGACTGGTTAATTATAATTACCGTTTTGCCGATGATTGGAGCATAGGAGTCGATGCCGGAGGAAGTTACCTGACAGGCTCATACAACCGTTCACTTGCATGGGTGCAGCCCAAAATTACCTGGTTTATATCACCCTTTACACTCACACGTGTAAAAGCCGGATCGATGTTCAGAAATTATCAAAATTATACTGATGAAGAATCCGGCACATTTCGATATGACATGTATGGAATCGAATTCGAAACATGGCCAGGCTATCGATGGCAAATAAAAGCCAGCTTGTATGGATCACTTGATACTGTACCAGATATACGAGAGGGTTTTAATACAAACATTGGTGCAGAATATCATTTCCGGAATGGTGCCTCTGTTGGACTTGATGTAGGACTGGATCAGTATCAGACAGAGATTGTGCAGGATGGAGGGGGCGGTCCGCCTGTAGGTTTTCCACCCGACCGGCAGGAAACTTCTACAATTGAGAATACAGATCGTCTTTATCGGCTAAAGGCTGAAGGTTCATATCCCATCAATAACCGGTTCTCAGTCTTTGCAGCTACTAAAATTATGGGTTTCCAGTCTGAATCTGCAGATACAAAAGTTAATGATTATGAAGTATCTGGTGGCGTGCGTTTCAGCTTTGAGCCTAAATTCCGTAAGAGTCAAGGAACGATAACTCCGGATTGGAAGATGAGCAATGACAAACAAGAACTTGAAATTAATTATTCAGGTGAAGGTAGGCTGTATTTGGTCGGAGATTTTAACAATTGGAGTAAAGCTGAAATTCCTCTTCGCAAACAATCTGGCAACAATTATGTAGCAGAATTGAATTTAGCGCCTGGTGCTTATGAATATAAAGTTCTGTTGGTACAGGGAGCATCGGAGGAGTGGCTATCTTTTTCAGGTGACACCTATACTGTAGATGATGGATTTGGAAGTGAAAATGCGATGATATTAGTAGAATAAAACAGAGAAAAGTCATGAAAACACTTAACAAAATATTGGTTAGTCTAATTGCCGGTGTGGTGTTGTATTTTGGAGCCGGATATAATTTGTATGCCCAGCAGAATGACACTTCTGAGCTTTTGAAGCAGGCAAGGGATATAGGAATTGAAGAACAAACATTAGCTGAGTTACAAGATCGTGCCCAACAGCAGAAGATTAGTGATCAGCAGTTACAAACAATTGTGAATACGGCGATTTCAATGTCAAAAGAAAACTTGCCGTCTGATATTGCTATGAAAAAGGCATTAGAGGGGTTGTCAAAGGGTATCCCAGGTGAACGTATTGGGGCAGTTCTCGGGCAGCTTCATCAGAGTGTGCGAACGTCAGCAGAGGTCGTGGATCCCTGGATAAAAAAGCCGGAAGTACAACAGATGATAGGACGGTCGGATCAAAGCATGTCAGCCGATCAGTTTCGTAATGAACTTACAAAAGCCGCTTCTAAATCAGTAATGCAGAATAATTCTGCGGAGTCGGTAACTGGGATTCTTTCTCAAATTGAAAATGAGTCGGTGCTTTCCAGTGCCAGCTCACCGGATATTGTTGCAGCAGTGGGGATCTTACCGGACTTGCCTTCCAC
The DNA here is from genome assembly GCF_058386985.1 of Fodinibius sp. GM108. Taxonomy (NCBI): domain Bacteria; kingdom Pseudomonadati; phylum Balneolota; class Balneolia; order Balneolales; family Balneolaceae; genus Fodinibius; species Fodinibius sp. GM108. The sequence continues at coordinate 206,675 of NZ_JBYEIR010000003.1, read as the reverse complement.
AGTAAAACGTCCAGGGGATTCTGAAGCTTTTATTGTGAGAGCTCTAAAAAGTGGTTTTCATGCCAATGACTTACAGAAGTTGCCTTCGGCTATAGAGATGGCACAACAACGGAGCGAACTACCTTCTGCTTCGGTAATAGAGGGGATCTCGAAGCAGATGCAAGGCGGAATTCCTGCCAAAGAAATTCTCCAAAACTTGTTTAATGGAAATATAGGTGGAGGACCGCCCGGTAACATCCCCAAAGGGTTGGAAAACAAGGGAGATCGCGGTAATTCAAATGGAAATAATTAGCAGTCATATTTAATTCTTGCCTTTTAATTTTTTTTAGACAAAGACCAAAGAGAGATAAAATCACATTTCATTAAAAGACAGAAGCGATCAGCCGTCAGCTTTTAGTTAGAGAGCTTTACCATACCACCCATGTCATGCTAAACCTTTAGTCCTGAACTTGAAGCAATCGGCCTTTAGAAGCTTTGGATAATCCCAAAAATAAATTCAGGATAACACCCGGTATTACAAAGCCCTTAGTTAGTATGCCTTCCTGCTGATAGCTTTCTGAACCTAATATCTGATTATCCCATCTGATCCGTGTAAATCAAAAGATTTGTAACCCCTCCAGATTTCACTCGTCATATGAACAGAAGCTTGAGAAGCTAATTTCTGAATAACAACTAAAAAGATAAATCTATGTTAGACAAAAAAATACAAATTATCCCATTTGCATTGATTATTTCATTGGCTATGATCGCAATTGGTTGTGGCACAGGTACGGACGGAGGTACCGGTACGATGACCGTTGAAATGACAGATGCTCCGATTGATTCTGCGGATGCCGTAAACGTATACATTGAGCGTGTAGAAGTAGAATCGCAGGACGGTTCGGGCTGGGTAGTGCTAAATGAACCCCAGCAAAGTTACAACCTGCTTGAACTTGTCAATGGGGCTACCGAAGTAATTGGCAGCAGTGAACTTGAAGAGGGTACTTACAATCAAATCCGATTAATTCTGAGTCAGGCTGGACACAGTGTTGTTGTTGATGGTGAGGAATATGATATGAAAGTGCCCAGTGGTGCAGAAACTGGTGTTAAACTAAATGTTAATGCAGAAATAGAAGATGGAATCGAGTATGTTCTGTTGCTAGATTTCGATGCCAGTCGTTCTGTAGTTAAAGCCGGACAGAGTGGAATGTACTTGCTCAAACCGGTTATTAAGGCATCTGAAAAAGCTATTACAGGCAGTATTGCTGGCACAATAGATCCCGCTGAGGCAGAATCAGTTGTCTATGCACTGGCAGATTCTGATACCTTGACTTCCACTATTGCAGACACTTCAAGCGGCGAGTTTCGCCTGATCGGACTAGAAGAAGGTAATTACGATGTCTCAATAGATCCCAGAAATGAGAGTTATGAATCTACGACTGTTGACGAAGTATCAGTCACGGTCGGAGAGACAAATAATATTGGTACGGTAGACCTTTCTTCCAATTAATTTACCAATAATTGCTCTTCTAAAACGGCTCGTACTCGTTCCGGGTGCGGGCTTTTATTTTTTATACAGCTATAAGTTTGTTCCAGTTGCCAGTGTATTTTGTCGCCAATTTAAGTTTTGCCCAAAATGGGTGATAAGATATTGTAACACTCTTTGATCTGGCTCGTCATATTTATCGTAACTTTCTGATCCAGCAAATTTTATCAATGAATATAGACGGCGAGCTTTCCAACCCATAAAATTCTTCATTCAGAAATTACACAGACTATGAACAGTTCAACAAGAAGTAGAAATGTACTTATTGTCGAAGATGACATCATCATCTCTATGGTTTTGGAACGCATGGTTATGAAGCTTGGTCATGAAGTGGTAAAAAAAGAAATCTCTGGTCAAAGGGCGATCGATTCTGTGTTACAATTTGATCCCGACCTTGTCTTAATGGATATTCAGCTCGATGGTGACATCGATGGCATTTCTGCTATGCAGGAAATCCGTGAAAAGTCTGATGTACCCGTTATCTATATTACTGGTAATTCTGATCAGTACAATCTTGACAGGGCTAAAAAAACGAACTTTGTCGACTATTTAGTGAAACCAATTCAGATGGGACATCTAAAAAAATCGATAAATAAAGTCTTTTCTAAGCAGCCTGTCGAATAACGATAACTCCGCAAAGAACGCCTAGATGTGAAGGATTGTACTTCAGGCAAAGGAAGTCGAAATACTACTTATAATTCTTTCAAAAGTTCCTACGCAGAGCGTAGTAACAGTAAAAGAAACTCCTGATTAAGCAGCTACAGTTATGCAGCTACAGTTTCTTGTTCAAACTCCCGAATACTGCTCTTTTTAATAACATCACCCATCAGAGTGGCAGATGTGCAGTCGGTGATAGTAACCTCTACATAGTCTCCTTTGCTGATGTCATCTTCACGATCAAAGACGACCATTTTGTTAGTATCAGTTCGGCCACAAAGCTGTTCCTCAGAACGCTTGCTGGTACCTTCTACCAATACCAAGTGGCGCCGACCAATCTCTTTTTTATTGAGCTCTTCCTGAATACTCATCTGCTGCTCAATAATTTCAGATAATCTTTTTTTCTTGACCTCTTCGGGGACATCATCTTCATATTTTCGCTGAGCCAGCGTACGCCCGCGTTCAGAATAGGCAAACATATACGCCAGATCATACTTCACTTCCGCCATCAGTGACATCGTATCCTGATGTTCTTCTTCGGTCTCACCACAGAATCCGGTGATAATATCAGTTGATAGCGTAACGCCGGGGATAATATCTCGCATCTTTTCCACGAGATCCAGGTATTGCTCCCGCGTGTATGGACGACGCATACGCTCCAGCACGTCATTATTGCCCGACTGTGCCGGAATATGAATATAGTTGCAGAGATTTGGCTGTTCGGCAATTACTTTAAGCAGTTCTTCAGGAAAATCTTTGGGATGGGGGGAAGAGAAACGGATTCGCATTTCCGGATTAACCTGACTGGCTTTGTACATTAAATCAGCAAATGAATTATCCCCATCGTCATAGGAGTTTACATTTTGTCCCAGCAGTGTCACTTCTTTATAGCCCTGATCACTGAGCTGTTGTAATTCTTCAATAATACTTTCAGCATCGCGGCTTCGTTCACGTCCGCGGGTAAATGGCACCACACAAAAAGCACACATATTATCGCAGCCCCGCATGATCGTTACAAAAGCACTAACTCCGTTATCATCCCGGCGCACCGGTTTGATATCCGCGTATGTTTCTTCGAGCGAAAGCAGCGTGTTCACTGCTTTTCTGCCATCATCAACATCAGCCAATAACTTAGGCAGATCGCGATAGGCATCAGGACCAACAACAAGATCGACCAGCTCTTCTTTTTCCATTATCTGTTCACGGATACGTTCCGCCATACAGCCGAGCACGCCGACTGTCATGCCACCATCCCGCTTTCTTTTCATTGCTTTAAACTCTTTCAGGCGATTCCATACGCGTTCTTCGGCATTTTCGCGAATAGAGCAGGTGTTGATAAAAATGACTTCGGCATTTTTAGGCTCATCCACCGGCTTCATGCCTTCATTCATCAGGATGGAATTGACAATCTCGGTGTCAGAGACGTTCATCTGACAGCCGTATGTCTCAATATAAAAGTTGCGTTGATCCACTGTTGATAAGTGCTTTTTTTGCTATTGTTTAGATCGCTAAATATAAGAATAGATTGACTCTTTATGAAAGGGCAGGGGTGAATTAGGAATTATGAATTAGGAATGATGATTTAGATCCAACAACCTGCAACTTTCAACCCGCAACTTGCAACCTAAACTAATTCGGCCAGGTTTCGGGTGTTTGGCGCCACTCAGACAACGTATCAAGGTCGGCTTCGTCCACATAATCGTTTTCACTGGCTACATCTATAAGAGTAGCATAGTTTGTTAGCGTATGCATGGGGACATCAGCTTTTTGGAATCGGTTGATAGCTTTATCAAATCCATAGGTAAAAATACTGAGGACGGCATCAACCTGTACTCCTACAAACTCAAGAGCTTCAATAACGGATATAGCAGAACCTCCCGTTGAAATAAGATCCTCAATAACAACTGTTTTTTCTCCCTTTTGAATGCCACCCTCAATCTGATTTCCAAGTCCGTAAGCCTTGGCTTTTGCACGAACATATGCCATTGGCTTATCCATATTTTCGGCAATAAAAGCTGCATGCGGAATTCCAGCCGTAGCGGTTCCGGTGATGACTTCAACTTCGGGATATTCCTTGTTAATAAATTCCACAAATTTACTGGCAATTTTTTTGCGAATCGGAGGGTAACGCAGCGTCAACCGGTTGTCACAATAAATGGGTGAATTCCACCCTGATGACCACGTAAATGGATCATTGGGTCGGAGGATAACAGCGTTAATTTTGAGTAAATCGAGTGCAACTTCCTTCGAAAAATTTTGGTCAATAATCATCGTAATAGTGCTTAATTCAATGGCTCAACAACATTCAATAATAGTTAAAATAAAGTACAAAATTGTGAAGCCAGTGTTATATAATTTTAAGTATATAAATGAGGGTTTGTAGTGAAATAAAAGCGTAAAATCCAGCCAGTAGATCATCGACTAATATGCCCCAGCCACCTGGTAAATTTTGCAATTTGTTAACACCCAGTGGTTTTTGAATATCAAAAAATCGAAAAAAAATAAATCCGGTGAACAAAATCAGAAGGTCGTATGACAAAATCCCTGTGAATGAGATAGCAATAAATGTCATTGCCTGACCAGCGAACTCATCCATCACAAGAGGAGAGGGGTCACCTCCCCATACACGTTCACACTCTTCAGAAACCCATACGGTGATAAATGAACAGAGAACCGTAAAAAGAGCCATGCCAAACCACGGACTATAAACTCCTATAAAATAAATGGGGAACAATGCAAAAAAACTACCCCAGGTCCCGGGGGCATTCGGCAAAAATCCTGCATTAAAAAAACTACCAAGAAGAGGTTTAAGTTGTGGCATTTTAATGGTCTGTTAAAGTTTGTGTCTAAAAACTTTTATGATTTTCTCTGAATAGCAGTTCTGATGATAACAGAGGATATTTTTTTGAGGTAATGTTTATCGGATCATTAGAGATACCTTGTGCGTTCTATCTGGTTTTATACCTGCTCCTCACCAAAAATAAAGGCGGTGACAAGGTAGGTATCTCTTCGGGAATATTCCACCCTGAGTTGTGGGATTTCCTTGACACTCAATCAGTTGTGAAAGAATTGTATTCTTGAGGGTACCACAACACTACCTATTTTGATTGGTGAATATTCGAACCTTCCCACTAATCCATGTAATAAGAGGCACCCACCTTCCGAGCTTGAAACTTCTAATGGTTTTGACGCAGTTCAGCGGCATCCAATATACCATTCAGCATTTGTGAATAGCTCATACCCCCAATACTGCACATTTTTGCCAAATGACCATCCCAACACCAGCCGGGATTGGGATTTACTTCCAGCATTTTAGGTTCTCCAAGACTATTTAATCGCCAGTCAAAACGACAATAATCTTTACAATCCAAGCGCTGAAATAATTTTAAACTGTGACTAATAAGATCTTGCTCAACAGACAAAGGCAGATCGGCCTTGACAGATTTCAGCTTCTGCATATAGGGAGAATCAGGAAGCCATTTTGCTTCATATCCGCAGATTTTTGGCAAATCATCGGGCAGTTCAGAATAATCTTCTTCTATTATCGGAAGGATTTTATAGTTGCCCATATTTCCTATGATGCCTACAGAAACTTCTGCGCCGGTTAAAAACTCTTCAATCAGGATTGGTTTTTCATAACCGAACTGGGTTTTGATCTTTAGGATGGCATCGGATAACTCTTCTATAGTATGAGCCACATTTTTTTTTGTTATTCCAAAACTGGAATCACCAAAGTTCGGCTTTGCTATAACCGGAAAAGGAATATTAAGCTCATATAAATCATCTTCCGCAGTAATTACAGATGCGTCAGCTACAGGGACTTCAATTTCTTTGGCGATTCCTCTGATCAGGGATTTATCAAAACAATAAGCGAGTGTTTGCGGATTGGAACCCGTATATGGTAAATTCATCATTTCCATTAGCGCAGGCACGTGAAGTTCGTTTTGCGCTTTATTGCCAAAGCCTTCATCACACAGATTAAAAACCAGGTCTGCTTCTCCCTTTACCTTTTGAAGGTCTGAGATTAAGGTGCTGTGATTATCCAGGTACCTGAAGTTATAGTTTTCCAGGTTGTTCAGAGCGTTCTTGAGTTTTTCTATAGTTTCAAAATCATCGGTATCAAAAGTAGCATCGGGTTTAACTACATCCCGAAGGTTGGGATCGCCCATAACCACAACTACACTTTTTACATCCTTTTTACTTTTTTTAGGAGTCCACTCCTTGTGTGCAGTGGCAGTCAGGATAAAACGATTGGCCATCATTCCCAGATCCTGATTGCGCAACGAATCAACCTCAATATTCCCGTGAAACTGAGCTTCTTTAAATCCTACTCTTCGGGTAAGATCTGCCAAATCTTTTTTGGTATAAAGCCGTTCTGCATAAAACTGATCAACGATTACACCTTCTTCTGTATGTGTGACGATTTCTCTTGATATCAGACGTTCATCATCAGAGGCAAGAGATCGTTCTCTACAGACAAAATGATTTTTATCGATCCATTCCCAACTTCTGGGGGTGAAATTTTTCCTCAGAAATTCTCCATCAGCTATATCCATTAAAAGTTTTCCATCCGGTTTTAGAACCCGAAATACCTCTTTTAGTATCTTGACATCCTCTTCGGTAGCTTCAAAATAGCCGAAACTATTTCCTAAAATGGTTACGAAATCAAAGGAGTCATTATCATATGGCAGTTTTCGAGCATCTCCCTCTTTAAAATATATAGCGATGCCTTGTTCCTTTGACTTTCTTTTTGCTCGCTGGATTAAATACCTTGATCTGTCCAGGCCGAAAAGATTATAGTCTCCTCGATTGGCTAATTCTATGAGATGGCGGCCCTGACCGCAGGCAAGATCTAATAAAGAATCGCCGTTTTGAATTTTTAGCAGTTCCTGAAAAATTGTGACTTCATTTTCAGTAATTTTTTCGTCTTCCACAACATCGGCATCAGTTTTTAGATATATGGAGTTGAAAATTCGTTTCCACCATTCCGGATGCAGATGTTGCTCAAGATCGTCTACAGGCCCCAGTGATTTGTTGGTGTCTCGCTTGAAATGAGATTTTTTTTGATTGTTTGTATTAGTTTTGACAGTCATTTTATTTTTCTCTCCCAATAATTTTTCTGCTGGTTATTAGCTACTACAACTTCCAAAAATACGGATATAATGTATTAGTTCATAGGAGGGGAGATGCAATGGTGAATTTTATTGAGCTTATTCCCCAACTGAATAAAATGTTACTGAATTTCAAAAATATCTTTTACTCCCGAAAGTACGGGCACGTGACGAATAAGGTAACCCCGGATGAATGTTGATTAATTAATTCACAATTGGAAAGCTAATAAACCAAAAGTTGGCAGGGCAGGCTCTTACTGCACGGGATATCCGCCAGAGGTTTCAGGATAGGTAATTTTAACTCACAAACAGCATTTATATCAGCTGAGTTGAAGTAACATTAGTTGAGCAGAGTTAAGAAAGGGAAGAAAACTAGCTAATCTACACCGCAGTTTTATCTTTGAGAGAAAAAATATTCCTGTTGACGAATACGTATTCAATGCCGGAATAGAGGGTAAGTACAACAATGGCTATCATCAGCCACCCGAGAATGCCTGATTCCATTAGCTGACGACAGTACTCGCTCAGCCAGACATCCGTTTCAACAAATACCCCCACCAGCAGCACAAGGTAGAGGAAAAACATCTGGCTCAGGGTTTTGACTTTGGCTGTCAGACGCGTGTCCATAGTCACGTTACGATAGTCGGCAAGTATCCGCATAGCAGTCACTAATACATCCCGAAAAACAATAACACCAACAGCCCACCAGGGAAACTGGCTGGCGTCGATAAAGGGCAGACAGATAAATCCCGCAAAGGTTAAAAATTTGTCAGCCAGCGGATCCAGGAAAACACCATACTCGGTTTGAGCACTGTAGAGGCGGGCAATATATCCGTCGAAAAAATCGGTAACGACCGCAACTGCAAAAATCCCCACGCTCAATGCACGCCAGACGACCTCGTCTTGCACGTACAGCAAGAGAAAGATCGGAGCCAGTACAATACGTATTGAGCTTAATATGTTGGGTAATTGACGCACGGGTCAAAGATAGTAATTGTGTGAAAGAATTAAATCTTTTTTGCTGGATGAGAAATAGCTTCGAAAAGGTCACAGAGTTTTGATATTTTGCTCAACGATTTTATCAAATCATAAGCGATCGCTTTCTACATGCAGAGCCAAATTATTAGTATTGGAAACGAGCTGCTTATTGGTGATACCATTAACACCAATGCCAGCTGGCTGGGAGAATTCCTGACCGAATCCGGCATCGATATCACGGAAATCCATACGGTGGGCGATGACCTGGAGACGGTAAAAAATGTTCTTTCGCGTGCGCTTTCAACATCGGACTTGGTGATTGTTACCGGGGGATTGGGACCCACACATGACGACATCACCAAAAAGGCGGTGACTGACCTTTTTGATTGCGAACTTGTCGTGGATGAGTCGGTGCTTGCATTTATCAAAAAAGTATTTAAGAAGCGAAATATTCCGTTTAGCAGATCGAACTATCATCAGGCGGAAGTACCCGATTGCTGTGAGGTGTTATTTAATACGCAGGGTACGGCGCCGGGGATGTGGTTCGAACGGGAGCACGCAAAATTAGCTGTTCTGCCGGGGGTGCCTTTTGAGATGAAGCATCTGATGCGTGAAAAGGTACTGCCGAAAATCCGGGAAGGGGATGGCGATACCGAGCTTCGTCATTCGCTTTACCTGTTAACGGCAGGCATTGGTGAAAGTACACTTAGCGATCAGGTGATTGGGGATCTCGACCCGGTGTTGCCGGAAAATGTGAGTGTAGCTTATCTTCCGAGCCCGCAGGGAGTGCGCATTCGCATAAGCGGATATGGTTCAGAAGAAAAGGAGGTAGAGCAACAAATTCGATCGGTTGCTAATCACATCAGAGAAAAAGCGGGATACGTGATCCTCGGTGAAGGCAAAGAGCTCACGATTGCCGGAGTACTTGGAGATCTGTTAGAACAGAATAAACGTTGGATCTCTGCGGCCGAGAGCTGTACCGGCGGATATGTAATGAACGACATCACCAACAATCCCGGGTGCAGCAGTTATACGACAGGAGGTATTATTGCCTATGATAATGAGGTGAAGACGAATCAGCTTGATGTAAATCCGGAGGATATCAAACGCTATGGCGCGGTCAGTAAGCCGGTGGCGCTGCAGATGGCCCGGGGCGTAGCGCAACATTTGGATACGGAGATCGGCATCTCCACGACGGGTATTGCCGGTCCGACCGGCGGTACAGAGGAAAAGCCGGTGGGTACCGTCTGGATTGGATTTTGGAGCAAAGATCAACACTTTGCGCTGAAGGCTCTCTTCACTAACGACCGGCTAATAAATAAGGAAAGATCCTCGGCCGTGGCACTGGAGATGGCACGGCGGGCGATCCTGGGAATCACAGAAATGCCATATGGTCTAAAAAAACACCCGGCTTGAAGCTACCCCGAATTACATATCTCATTTTCATTTTTATCCTGATGCATTCGGCTGCCACGGCACAGGTAGATTCGGCCCGTATGGATACGGTGGTCATAGATACGACCCTTTTTGTGCCTGTTGAACTTCCGCCCGAAGATCCCTCAGGTCAACAAGCTGCTGACATGGAAGAACCGCTTATAGAGCTAACGCCTTGGGAGTTTCATCCTCCTTTGGGAGCCGAACTCACAGCTACCGACAGTACATTGCGGTGGCAAATATGGCCTGACTGGACCTATAAACTTAATCGTGATCCAGGTGTTATAAGTTACCGGCTCGGGACGAGCGTTCGTTCGAATGCTGTCCAGATAAATGCCCATGAGCCACGTCATCAACAGCTGTATTGGGAGGATATTTCGTTGAATGATCCCGTTACTGGGATTGTGGATTGGTCGTGGATTTCACAGCATAAAATATCGGAGTTTTACCAACAGGATTTAGGTACTGAGCACCGTATGAGCTATTATAACCGGCAGTATTATCTGAATGAGCCGCTATCGCGATTGTTGTACAGTGAGAGTGCTTTTTCGTTCCGAAACCTGCAATTTGAAGTAAGTCATAATCTGTCGCAGCGTACGAATGTAGAAGTAAGCTACTGGGATCGTCGGACAGGAGGGGAGTATAATAATTCAGCAGTTACGGGTCGTCAGATTTATGGAAAAATTAGTCATCATATCAATAACCGCCAATATCTGAAACTTAACTATGTAAACAACAACTATGATATTGGGCAGCCGTTCGGTTATAATATTCCTAATTTGTTGCTCTTTAACTTTGATCATTTTACAGCCACTGCAAATCAGCCTTCAGCTCAAACCGATAAAACGAGTAATTTATTGAGGCTGAATTTTTATCAGCGAAGTGATACAGTAGATGCCGTTGATGAATTTCGCGCAGGTATCTTTTATCAGGGCAAAGAACGGTCACTGACATATCCCGCCGATACTACAGGATATCAGATAAAATCAATCGGTACAAATGCTAAGAAGTGGTGGAACTGGCGCGGATTTACGCTCGAAAGTGGAGCCAGTTTGCAGCAATTCTTTAACCAGTCGGATAGTGAGGAAAGTTTGCCGACTTCCAACTGGACGCTGTTTAAGACGGAAGGAAGATTATCAATCGATCTAGCTCAATTTGGGGAAGTAACTGGTGGAGCAGAATTTCGTCTCCGAAGCGATGGCTTTCAGTCATATCGCCTCAATGCAGATACCGATATTTCCATTGGAGGATTTACGCTCAACCCTGGCATATCCACAGGAAGCATTATGCCTACGCCTCAACAGTTATATTGGGATTCTGAAGAATTCAGCGGCAATGAAATATTAAATAACGAGAAGATTCAGGAGGTACGGGGAACGCTTAAGTACAATTTTACTGCGGATACTGAAATTGGCGTCCGCGGACAACATAAAGATGTTGTTGATGGTATAATGACTGTTGACAGTACATTCACGAATGTGTTGAGCTATGCATCGCAATCTGCCACCGGATTTTTTGAATGGGATCACCAATATTTTGAACTCGAGGGATCGGCAACTATGCACCGATTTACAGATAGTTATATAAATCCTACCGGTACTATATCGATGTCGCCCGATGAGCGGATATGGCTAAAAGGAAGTGCTTACTGGAAAGGGTATCTGTTTGATAGGGCTACCTATGTCAAGGCGGGAGTGTCTGGAATGATGGCGCCATTTCGGTATCAGGCCGATCACTATAATCCCACGTTGGATTATTGGCAGCCACTCAGTAATGATCAACACTTGCCTGTTTTTAATCGGTTGGATGTCGATATTTCGGCAAGGGTGCGTTCAATTATGTTTACACTACGATGGGAAAATGTACTTGACGATGTTAGTCAGCTGGGCTACTTTGAGACAGCACAATATCCTATGTCGCAGCGCCGGTTCATATTTGGTGTAAAGGCACTTTTCAGAAATTAAATCAATTACCATTAATGAGTTTAAAATACCTTGTAAAAGAAGGCATAGCGGGTTTTCGGAGAGCCCGACTGGCTTCATTCACTTCTATTTTTTCTTTATTTATAGCCGTATTGCTCTTGGGAATTTTGGCTCGCGTGTCCTACAACGGTTATGAGGTAGCCCAAACTTTGAAGAAATCGATTGATGTGGAAGTTTTTTTGGTCGATTTAGATGAACGAACCACCCAAGAGCTGGAGGATAAGCTGAAAAATACCGAACTGATTCAGGAAGTGGGATATATATCTAAAGATAGTGCTGCGGCTATTTTCGAGGAAGAGTTTGGTTCCGGCAGCAGTTCTCTGGCAGAATTAAAGTTTTTGCCGGCTTCTTTTCGCTTACAAATTAATCCCGATACTGAAATATCCAGGGTAGATTCGCTGGTACAGTCTATTGAACAATTTCGAGGAGTGGATGAAGTGCGGTTTAATCAGCGGTTGCTGGAGATGCTTGAATCGCGCTTCCAAACGGTAGCTACCATCGGCGGAGGATTAGGTATTCTAATTTTGCTTGCCTCATTAATTCTGGTTTTCAATACTATACGGTTGACGATCTACGCCAAACGAGATCTGATTAAAGCGATGAAGCTGGTAGGGGCAACCAATAGTTTTATTCGACGTCCGTTTGTTATTGAAGGAGTTATTCAGGGGCTAATCGCGGGGATATTGTCTGTGGGTGTGATGTTGCTCTCTTTCCAATATATATTACCTAAATATATACCACAGTTTGGCGGACTCGAGTGGCCATTTGGTCATTGGTATTACTTATGCGGAGCGATGGTACTGCTGGCGATATTTATGGGTTTTTGGGGGAGCCAGTGGGCGGCCCGCAAATTCATTCGAGAGACTTCGATTACGGAGTAATATCCATAGAACGCTGGTGACACTGGTGATGCGGATACTCGCTGATAAATAAATATAACCGTGCTAATCAGCTCAATCAGTGTAATCTGTGTTCCATCATCAGTGTAAGCAGCGCAATCTGTTCAATCTGCGATCCTATTTACGCTTATCTTTGACATAGATCGCTATCGATTGACCTTGCCCGGTAGAGCGCTCTTCGACCTCGAAAAGCTTAATAGCTTTGAACAGATTACCCAATTTACGATAGCCATAATTACGGGGATCAAACTCAGGCGACTGTTTTGCTATATAGCTGCCCACTTGCCCAAGATGAGCCCATCCGCTTTCATCCGAAGAAGCCTCAACAGCATTACGGGTTAAATTGACCAGCTTGGTATCCTGTTTCAGCTCATTGGTAGACATCTTGCGAAAGGAAGAATCCTTATCGGCTTCTTCTTCGCCGCGCAGCACTTCGGTGTAAATAAACTTGTCACAAGCAGCTACAAAAGGCTCCGGAGTTTTTCGCTCCCCGAATCCGTATACAGTTAATCCAGCTTCTCGTATACGCGCGGCAAGTTTGGTAAAGTCGCTATCGCTGGAAACGATGCAGAATCCATCAAACTGATTAGTATATAGCAGATCCATGGCATCGATAATCATGGCACTGTCGGTAGCATTTTTGCCGGTTGTATATCCGAACTGCTGAATAGGTTGTATAGAATGCTGGAGCAGGTGTTCTTTCCAGCCGCGCAATTTGGTAGAGGTCCAATCTCCATAAATACGCTTCACATTGGCTGTGCCATACTTTGCGATTTCGGCCAATAATCCTTCTATAATAAGGGGTTGGGCATTGTCAGCATCTATAAGTACCGCCAGTTTATCAGATGAGTTGTCATTCATAGCATGGTGCTAAAATGAAATTTTTCAGTTTTTCTATAATCGTAATACACAAGGTAAGAGAATGCAGTAAAAATTAAAGCAAAAAGCTATAGGAAGCAGATAAGCGGTTGTATAAAGGAAGGAAGAAAAAAGCGATGTTACTATTAAAGCTGGTAGCTGGCGCTTTTTTTACTGCTATAAACTTCGTCAATTTTATTAAAGATTTTTTCCAAGGCTTCTTCCTTATATTGTCCACATGCGAAAAACTTCTTTATGCCATTAGTAAAGGTGATATGCGTTTGCCCTGTAACTTCAGAGTAACGCTCTTTTACCTTGTAGAAATTTTTGTAATTCCCGGAGCGGTAGTATTTGCGAAATTTTTCTCCTGCTTTCTTCATAAATTCTGCCGTTATATGGGTAGTAAAATTTATTTCAGAAGTTAATATCTCTCGTTACAAAAAACAATACCATTTCGTCAAAAAAATCATAAAAACTCTCGATTTTACAAATAAATGGAGCAGAAACATTCATAGTCAATATTGAGTTTCAAATATATTACGCTACTCATGATAATATGAAAGACTATTTCATTAATTATTTAAATGGACAGAAATGTTTTTGTACTACTTTTATTTTGCGGGCTATTGCTATTTTCATGCAGGTCAGAAGAAGATCCTGTTAACGAGATAAAGATTGATGGTTCCAGTACAGTTTTTCCTATTACCAAGGCTATCGCCGAGGAATACCGTGCAAACAAATCCGGTGTTAAGGTTACGGTTGATTTTTCCGGAACAGGCGGGGGTTTTCAAAAGTTTATACGTGCTGAAACTGATATAAATAATGCTTCACGTGTAATTGACGAAGAAGAGATCAAACTTGCCGAAAAAAATGAGGTAGAATATATCGAACTTCCAATTGCTCTTGACGGTATTGTGGTAATTGTTCATCCCGATAATGACTGGTCGGATGTAATTACTGTAGAAGAGCTGGAAAAAATTTGGGAGCCAGAAGCACAGGGAGAAATAACCCACTGGAATGATGTTCGGAATGAGTGGCCGGAGGAAGAGTTTCATCTTTTTGGTCCCGGTGTGGCTTCTGGTACCTATGATTATTTTACTTCTGCTATAGTAGGAGAGAGTGGATCCAGCCGTGGTGATTTTACTGCCAGCGAAGATGACAGTGTGCTGGTTCAGGGAGTTAGTGATAATCTCAATGCAATGGGTTTTGTTGGTCTTGGCTATTACAAGAAAAATCAGGATAAATTGAAGTTATTGGCAGTGAAAGATGGTGATAAGGAAGCGGTTAAACCCAGTTTGCAAACTGTTTCTGATGAAACCTATACACCTTTATCCCGGCCACTTTTTATATATGTGCGCAAAGAGGCTGCCAAGCGGCAAAATGTTCAGGAGTTTGTGAATTTTTATCTGGATAATGCACCTGAACTTGTTAAAAAGGCTGGATATGTGCCTTTGTCTGATTCTGATTATGAAGCTGAAAAACAGAAGTTTAGAAAATTTTATTCAGCATCTGACACAACTGCTAATCAACAGTAGATTATAGGCGTGGCTACACGGGCAGCATAGTTCAGGGGAGAAAAATTCTTAACATTGTCTTAACAAAAGCCTCATTTTTTTCGGTTACATTAAGTCATCGAATTTCAGCACACACAAATAATTCCATAGTATATTCAATTCTAAATTATTGAGATAATGGTTAAAAAAATATTTGTACTTTTCCTGTTTAGCGGTCTTTTCCTCTATTCTTGTGGCTCGGGTGGCGGTCAGCAAGAAATTAAAATCGATGGATCAGGTACCGTTTATCCCATCACCGAAGCTGTAGCCGAGGAGTTTCGGGATGTCGAACCGAGTATAAGAGTTTCGGTTGGCTCGTCGGGCTCAGGAGCCGGATTTAAGAAGTTTGCGAGGGGAGAGACTGATATTTCGAATGCCTCACGCGAAATTTCTGAAGAGGAGCAACAATTGGCAAAGGAAAACGGAGTGAACTACGAAGAGTTTTCTATAGCACTTGATGGAATTTCAATTGTTGTTAATCCTGAAAATGACTGGGTTGAGACGCTTACTCCCGATGAGCTGAAAATGATCTGGGAGCCGGATAGTGAGGTTGAGCAGTGGAGTGATATCCGTGATGAATGGCCGGAGGAGGAAATACGCCTTTATGGACCCAATACAGCTCATGGAACATATGATTTCTTTACCGAAGTCATTAACGGTGAATCTGGTGCCAGCCGGACCGATTACAATGCAGTGGCCGATTATAATGTAGCGGTGCAGGGCATTTCTTCGGATAAATATGCACTTGGCTACTTTGGATTGGCTTACTACGAGGAAAATGCCGATCAGTTGAAGCTCATAGGTATTGACGCGGGAGACGGTCCTGTAGAACCTTCACTTGAAACTGTTAAAGACGGTACATATAAACCATTGTCGCGAGAGCTGTACATTTATGTATCTCAAGAATCCGCGCAGCGTCCGGCCGTACAGAAATTTGTAGAATTTTATTTCAATAATGCAGGAGAACTGGCACAGGATGTGGGGTATGTTCCTATGCCGGAAGAAGATTATGAAAAGCAAAAATCAGCATTTCAGAGCTTCGTATCCGATACAACAGAAGCTAATTAACTAATCTGTCGTATTCCGCTTAGCCACTCATTGTTGGTTAAGCGGAATAAACTACCATTATCCTCTTTCATGAATTTAAAAGAGAAAATCATTGAGAAGGTTCTGGCTTTCTGTGCCCTGATAACCATTCTCACGACTCTTGGCATCATTGGAGTGTTATCGTACGAGGCGTTCGGGTTTTTCAGTGAGGTTTCTATTATAGATTTTCTTACGGGCACCGAATGGACTCCTCTTTTTGCAGATAAAAATTACGGCATTCTTCCATTAGTCTCGGGAACATTGCTTACAACATTTATCGCTATTGCCGTTGCCCTTCCTGTAGGATTAGCTATTGCAATCTATTTGAACGAATACGCCCCAAAACGATTTCGGAAGGTCTTGAAACCACTGCTGGAAGTTCTGGCTGTGGTACCTACGGTAGTTTATGGTTTCTTTGCCCTGATGATTGTGACTCCATTCTTGAAACTGTTTATTCCCGATCTTTCCGGCTTTAACGCACTTTCGCCGGGGCTTGTAATGGGAATCATGATTATTCCTTTTGTATCATCTCTAAGTGAAGATGCATTAGCCGCGGTCCCTGATTCACTGCGACAGGCTTCGTATGGAATGGGTTCAACCCGGTTCCAAACCGCCTTTCGGGTAATGGTACCCGCTGCTTCGTCGGGCATTATGGTATCTATTATCTTGGCCCTTTCTCGTGCTATAGGTGAAACCATGATTGTAGCCATTGCTGCAGGTCAGACACCAACGTTTACTTTTGATCCCACCGTGCCTATAGAAACTATCACCGCCTATATTGTTAAGGTAAGTTCGGGTGATCTTCCGCAGGGCACCATTGCGTATCAAACCATATTTGCGGCCGGTATAACCCTGTTCGTAGTGACATTTATTTTGAATAACATCAGCTTCTGGATAAAAAACAGGTATCAGGAAAAGTATGAATAGACCAAAGATAAATAGGTTCAAAGATATTGCATTTAAATATGTTGGGATTTTTGCCAGCACATTTGGAATTGTGATATTGGCTATTTTTATCGGCTTTGTGATCTATGTGGGGGCTGAACGTCTAAGTTGGGACTTTTTAGTTAAGTTGCCCTCACGCTTTGCCGAAAACTCGGGGATTTATACAGCCTGGATGGGGACTGTTTGGATCATGGTTTTTACTACGTTAATATCGTTCCCACTGGGAGTGGGCGCCGGTATTTATCTGGAAGAATTCACTAAGCAGAACCGTTGGAGTTCCTTTTTGGAAATTAACATTGCAAACCTGGCAAGTGTACCCTCTATTATTTACGGCCTGTTGGGACTGGGGGTATTTGTGCGAATGATGCATATGGGCAACAGTATTTTGGCCGGGGCATTGACGCTTTCACTGTTAATCTTACCCATTATCATTGTTTCTACGCGAGAAGCTATTCGGGCCGTACCCAGTTCCATTCGCGATGCCTCAAATGCGTTGGGTGCTTCAAAGTGGCAAACGATTTGGCATCAGGTGCTGCCTGCATCATTTGGTGGCATCTTGACCGGTGTAATTCTGGCACTTTCGCGTGCTATTGGTGAAACGGCACCATTGATTGTAGTCGGAGCCTTGGTATACGTTCCTTTTGCTCCCCAAAATCCACTGGATGAATTTACCGTACTGCCAGTGCAAATATTTAATTGGGTAACACGTCCACAACAGGAGTTTGTTGTTAATGCCGCAGCTGCTATAATCGTTTTACTGTTGATAACCTTTGTCATGAATGGCATTGCCGTTTATTTGCGATACCGCTGGCAGAATAAAATGAAGTGGTAACGGGTTTAACATTTTTTAAATAATAGAATATTAGGATGGATTCAGAAACAAAAAGTGATCAGCCAAAGGCTACAAAATTGAAGACAAAACCAAAACTGAATTCAAAAAATCGGTCGTACAAACTGCAGGCAAAAAATGTGGATGTTTTCTATGGTGATTTTAAGGCGATCGATAACATCAGCCTGGATATCGTCGAAAATTCCATCACGGCATTTATCGGTCCGTCCGGATGTGGTAAATCAACATTTTTGCGTCTGTTCAACCGGATGAATGACTATATTGAAGGCTTTCACATGAATGGAGAAATCCTGATGGATAACAAAGATATCTATGATCCTTCGGTAAATGTTGAAGAGTTGCGAAAAACAGTTGGGATGGTTTTTCAAAAGCCAAATCCATTTCCAAAATCTATTTATGAAAATGTTGCCTACGGACTTCGCATCCAGGGGATCAAGGATGATGATTATATTGAAGAGCGAGTTATTACATCCTTAAAACAGTCTACACTCTACAGCGAAGTTGAAGACAATCTTGATAAACAGGCACTGTCGTTATCCGGCGGTCAGCAGCAGCGGTTATGCATTGCCCGTGCTCTTGCGGTAGAGCCTACAGTTTTGCTGATGGATGAACCCACTTCTGCTCTTGATCCTATTTCCTCCGGCAAGATTGAAGATCTAATTCACGAGCTTAAAAAAGATTATACGATTGTTATTGTAACCCATAATATGCAGCAAGCCGGACGTGTGAGCGATAATACCGCGTTCTTATATATGGGACGACTGATTGAATATGGCGATACACAAAAAATATTTACCAATCCCGAAAAAGATCGTACACAGAATTATATTACAGGTAGATTCGGGTGATTCGCCACTAACGAGAGATCAAATCGAAAACATTTAGCACATGAAGCACTTAGACACGGAAATCAAATTATTAAAGGATAACATCCTTGAGTTAATGTTTCTGGTTAAAAATCAGCTCGAAAAAGGCCACAAAGCACTTCAGGGTTTCGACGAGGAGATGGCGCACGAGATTATGGCCAATGAAAAGAGAGTTGATAGTCTGGAGTTGACCATAGACCGGGATTGCGAAAATATTTTAGCTCTTCATAACCCTGTAGCCGTAGATCTCCGCTTTGTGATGGCGGCTTTTAAAATCAACTCCGACCTCGAAAGAATCGGTGATCATGCCAATAGTATTGCAAAATATATTGTTGATTTCGGAAGGCGGATTGACGAAGAAACCATCCAAAAAATGCGGCTGGATGAAATGTATAATACATCTTTAAAGATGGTGAGTAACGTTTTTAACGCTTTTATTACCGAGGATACCGAATTGGCCCGAAAAGTGTTTAAGCTCGATAAAACACTGAATGAAATTAATCGCGAAGTTTCTACCGTAACCTCAGAGCTAATAAAAGAGGATATTGAACAGACACAGAATTATCTTTATCTGTTTTCAATAATCAGAAAGCTTGAACGGGTTGGTGACCTTACAAAAAATATAGCCGAAGAGCTCATCTTTTATATTGAGGCAAAAGTACTTAAGCACAAGAAGATGAAATCCAAAAATAACAACAATAATTCGGCTGACTCCGAGGATTAAATCCGCGGCGTATAGTATATACGTTTGTTGTTATTGTCTATCCGAAGGTCTTCAAGCCTATAGGTGGTAGGGAAAGATTTTTATCAAATTTGGCTGCTTGCTTTAAAATATAGATCAGCACAAGTTCAGCAGCTGCAGAATAAACGATCAGCACAAAAATAAAATATCAGTATGCGATATATATATATAATAGGATTACTATTTTTGGGATTTAATATTACTCCGTTACAAGCACAGAATTCAGTAGAAGATAAAAGTTCATTCAGCGGATTGGCATTTGCCGATTATTATTGGATATCACAGCATCACAATTCAAATCTGGAAAACCAAAACGGTTTCTGGTTTCGTCGGATTTATCTCACTCATGAATACACTTTCAGCGATGCTTTTTCCAGCCGTCTGCGTTTAGAGATGAATTCAGCCGGTGATTTTGAATCCAGTGCCGAAATGATTCCAGATGTCAAAGATGCCTACCTGAAGTGGCAAAATAGTCAGCATCAGATTCTGGCTGGTATTTCTTCGACTCCCACCTGGGGATTAGTTGAAGATGTATGGGGATATCGTTCTATTGAAAAATCTCCACTGGATTTGTATGACTTTGGCAGCTCTCGTGATTTTGGACTGGCATTTAAGGGAAGCTTGGACGATGCAGAGAAACTGAATTATCATTTCTTCTTAGGTAATGGTAATAGTAATAAACCTGAAATTGACAAGGGTAAAAAGCTAATGCTGTCGCTGGCATATAATATTACCGATCATTTTGTCATTGAAGGTTATGGCGATTTTAATAATGCGGGTGGACAAGATAGTTTTACGTCACAGATTTTTGCCGGATATCAGACCGATCGACTCAATCTCGGCGCTTTATACGCCAATCAATATAGGGAACCGCTGGTTGGAGGACCAGATATAAATCTGGATCTGATTTCTGTTTTTTCAAATTTCACCCTTAATGATGAAGAAACATTAAAAGGTTATCTTCGGGTCGATCATCTTTTTGACAGGTATCCTGATGGCAGCAGTAACTCATACGTACCATTCGCAGAAAATGTGGAGTCGACATTTCTTGTAGGAGGGCTTGATATTTTTGTTCACGATCAGATTCATATCATGCCTAACATCGAAAGTATAATTTATGGGGAGAATTCGGCTGGCTTTACTCCCAATACGGATATTATTCCGCGTGTGACTTTATTTTATGAATTCTAGGATCTAATAATTCTCCAAGCAACGCATAATTCTGTAATTTGTGCTGTGATATGATAAGGTATTTCTGGTTAGTGCTTTTAGGTGGTTTACTAGTTTTGGAATGTCAGGGTAAAGCACCGATAGTTAACGAGAAAGATTCGAGAGAGTATTCTATAGATGAATTTGTTATGGGAGCCGATCTTTCATATGTAAACCAGATAATAGATCACGGCGGCACATATCGGGATTCGGGAATAGTCAAAAATCCTTATAAAATATTCAGTGATTACGGCACAAATGTCGTTCGCCTGCGGTTGTGGCACACTCCAGATTGGATTAGACAGGAAGTTTATAAAAAGGCTGCTCTCCCGCTTTACAGCAGACTTTCGGAAGTTACTAAGAGCATTCAACAATCGAAAGAACAAGGGATGGCAGTCAATCTGGACTTTCATTACTCTGACATCTGAGCTGATCCGGAAAGACAAGATGTTCCAAAAAGCATGGATGGAGATCAAAAATATTGAGACGCTCAGAGACTCGGTCTATAATTATACACGAAATTCGTTAATGCATTTAGCCGACCGAAACTTGATGCCCGAATTTGTGCAGATTGGTAATGAAACGAACTGCGGAATGATGTTTACGAATGCTCCGGGTGACTTTCCGCCTTTGAATGGCTGTGAAGGCCATTGGCAGAATCTGGGGACTGTCATTAACAGTGGTATAGAGGCGGTACGGGATGTGGCGGCTGATACAGAAGTTGATACAAAGATCATTTTGCATATTGCCCAGCCCGAAAACGTAGAATGGTGGTTCGAGAATATCATGTCCACTGGCGAAATTACTGATTTTGATATCATTGGTTTCTCATATTACACTCCCTGGTCGGAAGTTGCACTGGAGAATATCGATAAGTATGTATCCGATTTTCGACAGAATTTTGGTAAAGAGGTCATGATCGTAGAAACAGCGTATCCGTGGACGCTCGATAATGCTGATAGCTATAGTAATATTTTTGATGAAACAAGTTTACTTGAAGGCTATCCGGCCACTAAAGAAGGGCAGCTGAACTTTATGACTGATCTAACCCAGCAGGTAATAGACGGCGGTGGTACAGGAATAATGTACTGGGAACCCGCATGGATTAGTTCTGAAATGAAAGATTTGTGGGGCGCTGGATCATCTTGGGAAAATAATACCTTCTTTGATTTTGATAATGAGGTACACGAGGGGATTACCTTTATGACTTATGACTACGATTTCTAAAACTCGTAGGCTTTCGGATGTTGAACCTCGGCTGATCAATAATGTTTAATAAAAACCAAGTCATCAATACGAGAAGAATCGTGAATAACAGCTAAAAATGATTTAACTTTAAATTTTATTAAATTATATATAACTGTTAGCGTTTTTATTTTCTGATTTCAAAGCTTTTCCTAAAGTATAACTGTAATCAATATTCAATTTAGTGAGTTCAAATATTACACTTAAACACATTGCTGAAGAGCTGGGTGTGTCGGCAATGACAGTTTCAAGAGCTCTAAATAATCGTTCAAATGTAGATGAGAAGACTCGGAAAAAAGTCTTAAAAAAGGCGAAAAGTATGGGCTACACGCCGAACCATGTAGCTAAAAGCCTGGTTTCGAGCAAAACATATACGATTGGAGTTGTTATCCCGGAAATTACTCATGCATTTTTCCCTGAAGTAGTACGGGGTATTGAAGAGGTGACCAATGCATCAGACTATCAACTTTTTCTTACCAACGCAAACGAGCAATTTGAACGAGAGAAAAATGCTATTCAGGCTCTGCGTGCCAAGCGTGTTGATGGAATATTGATCTCTTCCTCGCTAACTGTAGATGACTATTCTTATTACGAGGGATTGATTAATTCAGGTACAAAAGTTGTGTTTTTTGACCGATGTGTTGAAAATATTGGCGCCAGCTGTGTTAGCGTTAATGATAGAGCTAGTTCAAAACAGATAACGGAACATCTTATTAAGGAACATAAATATGAAAAGATTGCTCATCTCAGTGGTCCTCAGGATGTTTCAATTGGTAAAAAACGATTGGAAGGATATCTGGATGCCTTGAGAGAAAATGATTTACCAATAAATAATAGATGGATTGTTGAGGGTGGCTTTCAGGAAGAGCTGGGTTATGAGGGTATGAAAAAAATTCTTTCAGTATCATCGGAGGAATATCCTGAAGCCGTAGTAGCTGTTAACGACCCGGTTGCTTTTGGAGCAGTCAGGGCTATTGAAGAAGCAGGTTTATCTATTCCTGAAGATATAGCAATTGTTGGATTTACGGATGACATCCGTGCTCCACTACTAGACACACCGCTTACCACTATACATCAGCCAGCTTATGAGGTAGGGAAGAGGGCTGCCCGAAAACTTATTCAAACGATTGACGATCCTGATGAAGCCACTGAAAATATTGAAGTGCTTACAACGCAGAAGATAAGACAATCGTGCGGTTGTAACCGAACTTCTTAGTATTCTTCCAGGCAGAAGGGATATAAATTATTCTTGATCATTCTCTTATTTCTTTTATTTTGGTATCGATATGTTAACGCTAACAATTTAGCCGAATATAATTTTGAGTAGCAACAGTCATTAATAAAAAATAAAAACAGTCGTTAATAAAATGATGGGATATGGCTCTTTTTAAAAAGTATTATCTGGTTTTCTTAATTGTAATGTATGGTGGATGCAGTACGGTCTCCTCTGATCAATCCAAGCAGGTAAAGGAACGTCCGAATATAGTTATCATGTATTCAGATGATCATACTGCGCAATCTATAGGAGCGTATCAAGAAGCCTTGGACTACGGACTGAAACTAGATCATACGCCCACTCCAAATCTTGATCAGTTGGCGGATCAGGGAATGCGTTTCGATAATGCCTTTGTAACTAATTCTATTTGTAAGCCATCTCGTGCTGTACTGTTAACGGGTACACACAATCACAAAAATGGGGTTTGGATAAACGCGGGACAGGAACTGGATACGAGTTTAGTCACTTTTCCTAAATTATTGCAAAAAGCTGGCTACCAAACCGCAATAATGGGTAAATGGCATCTCGGAACTGAGCCTAAAGGATTTGATTATTATGAAGTATTACGAGGGCAGGGACCGTATTATAATCCCAATATGCGTACTCCAGAAGGAGGAGTTCAGCGTCATGGGCACACTAGTGAAGTTATTTTGAGTAGCGCTATAGGATGGCTACAGAAGCAAGATAGAGACAAGCCTTTTATGTTGATGATGAACCATAAATCTCCCCACAGAAATTGGCTGCCGGGACCAAATCAATTGGGAGCGTATAGAGATCGTGATCTGCCCGAACCTTCGACACTGTTTGAAGATTATTCAGGACTGGCATCACCTGCCTCAAGTCAGGAGATGGAGATTGATAATCATATGTCTTGGGGGTGGGATCTGAAAGTGCCTAAAAATCCCGAAACAGGAGAATCTGTGAGTAATTGGAAAAGTCTGATAAAACGTAATGATCTCACTGATGAGCAATTAACTCGTATTGAAGAAGCTTACCAGGAAGAAAACCAGGAGCTCTATGACAATTGGGGTCAGATGTCGGAAGAGGACAAAAAGCGCTGGAAGTATCAGCGCTATGTGAAAGATTATCTGCGTGTTATTCGCGGACTGGATGACGGCGTTGGACGGCTAATGGATTACCTGAAACGAGAAAACCTATACGATAATACAGTTGTTATTTATGCTGGTGATCAGGGATTCTTTTTGGGTGAAAACGGATGGTTTGACAAACGCTGGATTTATGAGGAGTCAATGCGTCAGCCGCTGATTGTTCACTGGCCTGAAGGGATTAGTGCAGAATCGGTAAATAAGGAACTAGTACAAAACCTGGATCTGGCTCCGACTGTGCTTGATTTGGCAGGTGCCGAAATTCCTGAAAAGATGCAGGGTAAATCACTTGTGCCACTACTTAAAGATGAGCATTCCGGTGAATGGCGTGATGCTGTTTACTATCACTATTACGAAGGTCCGCCCCGCGTACACAATGTAGCCAAACATTATGGCGTGCGCACCGACCGCTATACAATGGCTCACTATTACGAGCAGGATGAGTGGGAGCTTTTTGACTTGCAGGAAGATCCCGAACAACTGCAAAGCGTATACGAAGATCCCGAATATGCGGATGTTCGTGAAGAGCTCAAGAAAAAGATCAAAGAGCTCCAGGAGCAGTATGAGGTTGAATTTCTACCAGAGAGTGAAGAATAATCTTTACTCTATTACAATAACAAGCCAAGAAAAAGCTTAATCTATATAGTATCAGAATGAAAAAAGTAAAAATCTTATTCAGTACAGTTCTTCTTTTAATGGTTTTTGGAATGGGGCAACATGTTTTGGCCCAGGAAGAAAAGCCCAATGTTCTATTAATCATGGCCGATGATCTTGGCTATTCTGATCTGGGCAGCTACGGTGGGGAAATTCAGACTCCCAACCTCGATCAACTTGCTGATAATGGCGTAAGATTCACGCAAATATATAACAGCGCCCGTTGCAGTCCATCACGAGCCTCTCTGTTGACGGGATTATACCCCCATCAGGCAGGTATCGGTTTTTTTGCCGGTGATGGTAAAGATGATAATCCGCAGGGCTATCGGGGACGCCTGCAGGATAACAGCGTAACCATTGCCGAGGTCTTAAAAGAAGCTGGATACAGTACATTTATGACTGGGAAATGGCATGTTAATGATCCGGTTCCCACTAAGCAGGGATTCGATGAATTTTACGGTTTTACTCACGGCTATGGAGCTAACGCATGGGAGCCTGAAATGATGATTCGATTACCTGAAGACCGACCACAACCTGAATTTGAGGAGGGAGAATTTTTTGCGTCGGATGCATTCTCCGATCTTGCGATTCAGTTTATTGAGCAATCGCAAGAGGAAGATCCTGATAAGCCTTGGTTTACCTTTGTTTCTCACCAAGCTCCGCATTTTCCACTTCAAGCTCCGGAGAAATATATCAACAAATATAAGGACAAATATAAAGATGGATGGGATGTGTTGAGACAGGAGCGACTGCAGCGAATGAAGCGCATTGGCATTATTCCGGAAGATACTGAGCTGTCGCCCCGGAGTTCTATTCCTCGTCCTGGTGTAGCAGAGCAGCACGGTGTTCCGGGCAGTCTTGAACGAAATCCTGCATGGTCAGAAATACCTGAAGACCGCCAAAAAGATTTGGCCCGACGTATGGCAGTATACGCTGGTATGGTCGATAATATGGATGACGGGATTGGTCGTATAATCCAGCATTTGGAGGATACAGAAGAACTGGATAATACTCTTGTTATTTTCCTAAGTGATAATGGAGCCGATGCCGAGTGGGGGCCGTATGGCTTTGATTTGACAGAAGAGATTCTTGCCCCCAAAGATGAAAGAGGACAGGGGATAGGTGCCGGAACGCCGGGTTTGCCGAGTAAGCTCTATGAGGGGGAAGAACTCGATGAGATGGGCGGTCCCGGAACGGGCATTGCGTATGGCTCCGGCTGGGCAAATGTATCCAATACACCATGGAGCGAGTATAAACATTATGCCTATGAAGGTGGCGTGGGTACGCCGTTGATTATGCACTGGCCGAAGAAGTTTAAAGAAGGTGGAGCTATTCGGCGTCAGCCTGGCTTCCTTTTTGATATTACAGCTACTATTTATGATGTGGCAGGAGCCGAATATCCAGATCAGTATGAAGGAAACGAAATTACTGCCCTGGAAGGAAGAAGTTTGGTACCTATTGTCAATGGAGAGGAAGTGGAAGAGCGGTCTTATGTCTTCGAACATACGGGCAATGCGGCTATTCGAAAGGGAGAGTGGAAGCTGGTAGGAAAAAATGTGATGAATAACCAAGGAATGCTGGATGATCCTGAGTGGAAACTGTATAATATTGATGATGATCGCAGCGAGATTTATGATCTTTCACAGCATTATCCGGATGTAGTTCAGGAGTTGCGCCGGCTGTTTATTGATGAAGCTAAACGTACGCATATTCTTCCTCGACCAGGGCAAACGAGATAGACGGAGAAGGTTCTTATGCTGTTAATTTCATCCATATGCTAATAATAAAAGCCGGTTTATAAAAAAGGTCGGCTTTTATTGATAATGAATTCTGAGGTTTTTGAAAAATGAATACTAATAAGTTTTATATTAAAAGAAATGTCATGGCAAATCCCGTAATCTTCGGGTGTGGCGACCTCACCACACGAGGGAAAGATTGCCGCAATTCGCACTTCCGAAAGTTTTCGGAATCGCTTCATTCGCAATGACAAAGGTTTTGAAAAGCTTCTATTACTTTTTTCTTCTTAATCTTAGCTAAAACAATGATTAATCATCGAACTTTCGCCTCTTTTTTCTTATGCGCGTTATTATTGTTAGCAGCTTGTGGTGAAGATAAAAATCAGCAGGAGCAAAATGCCGAAAAGCGTGTGAACTCACAGACCAATTTCACTACGCAGCAAATATTTGATGCATCTTTGGAAGGCAAAACAGATCTTATTAAAGAAGCGGTAAAACAAGATGTTGATATCACAGTAAGTGATCAATCGGGGCGCACTCCTTTGATGTTAGCTTCATTTAACGGACACACTGAAGTTGTGAAGTTGCTCCTGGCTAATGGAGCGGATCCCAGAACAACCGATAACGAGGGACAGACAGCACTTATATTTGCTGCCAGCGGTCCGTATCCACAAACAGTTGAGGTTCTGTTGAAAAATGGAGCAGATCCAAACTATAAGGATACCAACGAAGGGTGGTCGCCACTGATGTGGGCTGCATCCGAGGGTAATGAACAAGTTGTGAGTGTATTGCTTGATCACGGAGCAGACCCGAATTTGCGGGATAATGACGACGAAACGGCCCGTAACTTTGCTGAGGCCAATGGTCATCAAAAAGTGGCGGAATTATTAAAAGAAGCAGAGGACAGTCAATAGCAGGGTTTTCATGAAGCATCAACTGGCATTGGTTTCTGTTCTTCTGATTACATTGGTTATAGGATTGCTATATAGCTGTAGCCAGTCAGATAAACCTGCCGAATCTCATGATCCGCAAACCTTCGGAAAGATTGAGAAGGAGAATTTTGTAGGAGATGAATCGTGTCAGTCGTGCCACACTAAGGAAATGAATGAGTGGATGGACTCTCATCACGATTATGCTATGAAGGCCGCCGACAGTACTTCTGTACGGGGAGATTTTGATGATGTAAAGTTAACCGAAGATGATGGAACATATCGATTTTTCCGGGAGGGAGGCCGATATATGGTTGAAGCACCTGATTCTGCAGGCAGACAACAAACGTATGAAATAACCCATACTTTCGGCTGGACGCCCCTGCAGCAGTATCTGGTTGATTTCGGACGTGGCAAACTGCAAGCGTTAACTGTAGCCTGGGATACGGAAGAAGAGCGTTGGTTTTCGATGCATCCGGATGAAAAAGTAGAGCCCGGTGACTGGCTGCACTGGACGGGCGGTGCTATGAACTGGAATACGATGTGTGCCGATTGTCATTCTACACAGCTGGAGGAGAATTATGATCCAAACACTGATTCCTTTAATACCACGTGGGCCAGTATCAACGTGAGCTGTGAATCGTGTCACGGACCGGGAAAAGATCATGTAGAATTTATGAAGAGCGAAGAGGCGGATGACGCATCGGATGAACGTATCCGAGAAGATCTGGAGCTGACAGAAAACTCATCGCAAGAGATGCAGATTGAAACCTGTGCCCGCTGTCACTCGCTGCGGGAGAAGTTGGTTGATGGATTCGATCATGACGAGAAATATCTGGATCATTTTAATCCCAACCTGCCGCATCCGGAGATGTACTTTGCCGATGGGCAGATTCTGGAGGAGGTTTATGTTTACGGCTCTTTTCTGCAGAGCAAAATGTTTGAAGAAGGCATTAAGTGCAATGACTGCCACGATCCGCACAGCCTGGAGCTGAAAGCTAATGTGACGGATAATACGCTGTGCATGCAATGTCACGAACCAAAATATAATACCGAAGAGCACCACTTTCACGAGCCGAATACGCAAGCTTCGCGGTGTATCGATTGTCACATGCCGGGCAGGTACTATATGGAAGTGGATTTCAGACGCGATCACAGTTTTCGGGTCCCGCGTCCGGATTTATCGGCCGAATTTGGCACCCCCAACGCCTGCAATAGCTGCCATGAGGATCAGTCTGCCGAATGGGCGGCAGAGACTGTCGAAAAGTGGTACGGCCGGGGACGCCCCGATCATTTTTCCGAAACACTCTTAAAAGCTGATTCTATGGGAGTAGAAGCCATACCTCAACTAAAGGGGTTGATAGCAGATACTTCTGAGCCAGATATTGCCAGAGCTACTGCTGTTTGGTACCTGGGGCAGTTTCCGGCGGAACAGAGCTTAGATATCTTTGAGAAAACGATAAAGGATGAGAGTCCTTTGGTTCGGAAAAGTACAGCTCGTGCTGTAGGATCGCTGCCTCAAAATCAGAAAAAGCCGATATTAACCGACTTATTAGATGATAGCGTTCGGGCTGTTCGTGTTTCAGCAGCAGAAGGACTTGCGGAATTTAGTGTGGCAGATATTGTGCCCGGCCTAAAGCAGTCTTTCAAGACAGCTATAGCAGAATATGAAGAATATTTGGATGTAAACCAGTATTTCCCCAGTGGACTGATGAATCGCGGCCAATATTTTGAGAAGCAGGGGGAAAGACAAAAAGCTATCGAAACATATCAGCTGGTGTTAGATAAAGATCCCGAATTTAATCCGGCCAGATTAAATTTGGCTTATCTATACAACGAACAAGGCAAAAATGACAGGGCCCGTCAGCTTTTAGAGGAGGTCATTGACAGCGAACCGGAGTATGGACCCGCGCATTACTCTTTGGCCTTACTGATTGCAGAGCAGGGATCTGTGCAAAATGCTGTGCAATACTTTAACCGGGCGGCCGAGCTCATGCCCGAACATGCACGCGTACGATATAATCTCGCGATCAGCTATCAAAATTTAAATCGCCCCGATGAAGCAGAAGAGATGTATCTGGAGGCCATCAAAATAGACCCTGATAATCCTGACTACCGCTATGGTATTTCAACGCTTTATATTCAGCAAGAAGAATATGATGAGGCGTTGCCGCACGCTAAGAAACTAAAAGAATTGGCCCCGCAGAATCAGCAGTATCAAAGAATATTGCAGATAGTTAAGAATCGGATGCAATAATATAGTTCCACGGATATTGCTGACATTTTGTGGGCAGAGCAGGGAAATCCACTGTAGTTTTCTATTACCTGAAGATGAATCATCAGGCTAAGGGAGAAAAAACGAAGCTCACTTCAAGTGAGCTTTTAAGAAAACATTCCTAGCCCACGGATTCATCCGCGGGCAAATCTAAACTATCAAGTCGTTTCGCTAACCCGATCTCGTTCGTAATAATTGGCAAGATTTTCGAGCATACTCTCGGTCATCTTTTCCAGATCATAATCGTGCTGCCAACCCCACTGATTACGTGCGGCAGAATCATCTATACTGTTAGGCCAGGAATCGGCAATTGCCTGGCGATAATCCGGGTTATAATAGATCTTGAAATCGGGTATATGCTTTTGAATGGAGGATGCAATTTCTTCCGGCGAAAAAGTGATGGCTGCTACATTATAACTCGATCTTATCTCAACGTCCTCGGCATCAGCTTGCATCAGTTGAATAGTCGCTTTAATGGCATCTGCCATATACATCATAGGCAGATAGGTACCTTTATCAAGAAAACACTCAAAAGATTCACCTTTTAGTGCCTTGTGATAAATTTCGACGGCATAATCAGTAGTGCCTCCGCCCGGAAGCGCCTTATAGCCTATTAATCCCGGATAGCGCAGACTTCGAACATCTACACCATAGTTTTTGTGATAATAATCGCACCACCGCTCACCCGCCAACTTGCTGATGCCGTACACCGTATCGGGATCCATCACCGTCAGCTGAGGTGTATTATCTTTTGGTGAATTATCACCAAAAACAGCTATAGAACTGGGCCAGTATACTTTGAGATCCTTTTCTTTGGCCAGATCCAAGACATTTAAAAGCCCTTGCGTGTTTAATTTCCATCCGAACTGGGGCTGTTTTTCTGCTTTGGCTGATAACAGCGCTGCCAGATGATAGATTTGTGTTACCTGATGTTCATCTATGAGTTGTTCCAGCTTTTCTTTGTCTAAAATATCTAAATGTTCGAAGGGACCGGCATCGTCGGGCCATTCGGGACTTGGATCGGTGATATCCGTTGCTATTACATTTGACCCGCCATAAATCTCTCTCAATTCAGTGGTAAGTTCGGTTCCCAGCTGTCCGCAGGCCCCGGTAATTAAAATGGTATCCATTTATACATGCAGTTATTAGTTAATAATATCCAGTTCTTTGCCCACTTTGGTGAATGCCTCAATAGCATGATCAAGATGCTCTTTGTCATGAACTGCTGAAACCTGTACGCGAATGCGGGCCTCGCCTTTGGGAACCACCGGGTAATAAAATCCGATTACATAAACACCTTTATCCAGCAGTTTTTCTGCAAATACCTGTGAATCTTTGGCATCATAAATCATGATAGGCACAATAGGATGGTTGCCGGGTTTGATGTCGAAGCCGGCTTTTTTCATCTCTTCACGAAAATACTCGGTGTTGTCTTCGAGCTTGTCCCGGAGCTCTGTCGTTTCATTCAGCAGATCCATTACCGCAATACAAGCACCGGTAATAGGAGGGGCCAAGGTGTTGGAAAACAGATAGGGACGCGATCGCTGACGCAGGATATCGACAATTTCCTGACGGGCCGCGGTAAATCCGCCCGATGCACCGCCGAGAGCTTTGCCCAGCGTACTGGTAATGATATCAACCCGGCCCATTGCATCACGATATTCAGGAACGCCACGGCCCGTTTCTCCGACAAAACCGGTGGCATGTGCTTCATCCGACATGACCAATGCGTTGTACTTATCAGCCAGGTCACAAATTTTTCCCAGTTGGGCAATGGTACCATCCATCGAAAAGACACCATCAGTTACTATGATCTTCTGATCGGCATCAGAAGCTTCCTGGAGCTTCTCTTCCAGGCTCTCCATATCATTATGTTTATACCGATAGCGAGCGGCTTTACAGAGACGGATACCGTCGATGATGGAGGCGTGATTGAGCTCATCTGAGATAATGGCATCATCGGGACCAAAGAGCGGCTCAAAGATACCACCGTTGGCATCAAAAGCCGCAGCATAGAGGATAGCATCATCCGTACCCATAAAATCAGCTATCTTTTGCTCCAGCTCTTTATGAATATCCTGTGTGCCACAGATAAATCGTACTGATGACATGCCGAAGCCACGCTCATCTATGGTCTCTTTGGCGGCTTTGAGAACTTCAGGGTGTGAGGATAATCCCAAATAATTATTAGCACAGAAATTGATAACTTCCCGGCCATCATCTGTTTTTATGACAGCACCTTGTGGAGTCGTTATCACGCGCTCTTCTTTGTATAAGCCATCATCTTTAATTTGTTGAAGTTCATCTTGTAGTTCTGGTTGAAAGGTATCAAACATAATGATATCTGTTTTTATTTATGTATCTCAAAATCTATTATTCAAAAATATACTCTTTTGATTCTGGAACAATTGTTCGTTCCCAGTTCCGGTTTCCATCAAATAGCGAAAGTGTGAATGCTTCATCAGTCTTAGCCAAGACTGTAATTGGTGCGTCAGGCGTCTTTCGCTCATCTGCAACAAGATCAACTGTTGAGTCACCAAGTT
The DNA here is from genome assembly GCF_058386985.1 of Fodinibius sp. GM108. Lineage (NCBI taxonomy): Bacteria > Pseudomonadati > Balneolota > Balneolia > Balneolales > Balneolaceae > Fodinibius > Fodinibius sp. GM108. The sequence goes on along the minus strand of NZ_JBYEIR010000003.1, from coordinate 174,216 downwards.
CGATATTTCGAAGCCCTAGTTTTTCTGTGCTTAAAAGGTTCCATCTGATACTTTTTTCCGGTGCATTAATATTAATACCTATATAGTTCTCAATCAATTGTGCGATTGGTCCGTCTGCACTCCATCCGACGAAATCTCCCTTAGCAGGCTTACCCGGCTTTGTGTATTCCGGTGCGTAATTTTCCCAGACAGTTTCGGTACCCTGAAATACGGCTGCCATATTATTTAAATGGTTGAGTACGATATCACGCGCTATTTTGTGACGATTATTTGCTTGCAGCCCTTTTACAATCATGTGGTTGGTAGGAGCCCATATTGCTCCGCGCCAGTAGCCACCGGAGGGGACATAGGTATCTTCATCAGCAGCTGTTGTGGGTACACGATGCGGACGGTTAAAAGAGTTTGTGTCATTCAGATGTTCAACAAGTCCGTCAACATGTTTGGATTCCGTAATGCGTCCCCACATAGGCCAGAACGAAGCTATTGTCTTTACTTTCATGAATGAGCCATCTTTATCAATATCCCAATAAAAACGATCCTCTTCACTCCACATATCATTGTTGACAAGTTCTTTTAGTTCTTGGTGGTGTCGGCGATACTTTCGAGCAATTTCTTCGTCACCGACAACTTCTGCCATTTTTACTAAATAGTAAGCCGCTAAAGCTTCATTGGCATTATAATCTACCCATCCATGCGGTGGATAGGCTTTATTAGGTTTTGAACGCGGTGAATTATCCATTCCACTTCCAAATCCGGACCACCAGTAATGACCATCATCGTGCCGACGATGTTTTCGTGCCCATTCAGCGTATTTATCTAAAACAGGAAGCAGATCTTCAAATCGTGAACTGTCGCCGGTTACCAAATAATATTCCCATTCTGCCCATGAAAACAGATTGTTATGGGTAAAGGAGGGAGAAGAGGTTGGTTTATTGTCTTTTGCGTTTTTACGTATTACGCCTCCAATAGCCCCATCTTCATGCTGATTACGATAGAAGTTGTCATGGCTTTCAATATTAGGCATTCCTCCCTGAGAGTATTTTGCCCATGCTAAAGAAAATGATGTATCCCATTGGAAGATTCTGGAATCAAAACCTTCATCAACATACCAGTCAACAAAATTATTTTTATCAGTACCATGCTCTGAATGATTATAACCGATCTCCCAACACTTATTATACATCTCCACCAGATCTGGTCGACCCGGGATGACTGGTTCAGGTACTTTTTGCAAAAGTTCTTCAACACTGCCTTCATGAGGTAGATTTCTACTCGATTTATTTTTTGATTCACTTTGCGTCGTGAATAAATATGGGGCGCTAAGAGCTGCAGGGATTGATTTCAAGAATTTACGTCGATTCCATGATTTATCATCGGCCATAATATTTTCCATTAATTAAAAATTAAACAGCTTATTTGTTATCGGTTCCTGATATATGTTAGCGATAACGTATATTAGTGGATGAAATAAGCTCTTAAAAAGTAAATTTGCAAAAATTAATTTTCTCTTAGTACAACAGTTTGGTGAGAAGAGGTTCACAAATTAGCTTTATTTCAATTCATTAACATAAATTTACATGTCCCGATACAGGTGCTGATACAGAAGCCGATATTAAGAATTTTATCAGATAAAGAATGCAATAAAACACCTTTTATGATGAATAAAAGGTGATATAGGTAAATATTTTTCAATGGTAGGCAAAAACTATTATGTGGACGAAAAATTTATATAAACAACATTGTTAATGCTTTTTGTAATAGAATGGAAATAATATGTGATAAAATATTTGACAAAGATAATAATACACTTTATTTAAAAAGCACAATTTGTTAGCGATAACATTAACTGTTACCAAAATAGTTGAATTCACATTAGTTGAAATATTAATACTACCAATTAATGGGGTGTAAATATGGGGTTATTATGTTAAGGAAAAATGTTGCTCTAATTGGTGCTTTTATCATAGCCATGGTAATAGCGCCCACTTCTTCTTTTGCACAGGAAAGGATTGAAGTTTCGGGTACAATAACGAATTCTGAAACTGAACAAGCGTTAGCGGGAGTAAATATTGCCGTGAAAGGTACTTCTCGGGGTACATCCACTGATGTAGATGGGGAATATTCACTATCGGCACTGCCTTCCGATACGCTTATCTTTTCTTTTGTAGGTTTCGAGACAAATCAGATTCCTCTTCAGGGGCGTACACAACTTGATGTTGAGTTGACGCCTCAAGCAGTAACCGGGGAGGAGATGGTCGTTGTTGCATTTTCCGAGCAGTCACGAAAATCGATGACCAATTCGGTGAGTTCAGTGAATTCCGAAGATATTGCTAAAGTTCCTTCATCGAACTTGGGTAATGCTTTGTCGGGACAAACGCCGGGACTCGAAACTATTCAGCGCACCGGTCAACCGGGCGGTGACTCTCCTGAAATATACATTCGTGGATTTGGATCACTATCACCGGGTCGTTCCCAGCCTATATATGTGCTTGATGGGGTTGTTGTCCGTGATGCCCGGTCTATCACTCAGCTGGATCCTGATAACATCGCTAATGTCAGTGTATTGAAAGATGCTGCTGCAACTGCTGTATACGGTGTTGAAGGAGCTAATGGAGCTGTTGTTGTTGAAACTAAGCGGGGCAAACAGGGGGATGTGCAAATTTCATTAAATACCTCTTCCGGTTTTCAAACGCCTACGGTTCAGCATGAATATGCTGACAGTTATACCCATGTTCGGGGGTTCAACGAAGCCCAAATAAATGACGGTGTAGATCCTGACAGAGTTCGCTATCCGCCCGAGGTTGTAGAAGCTTTCAGGACCGGGGCCAATCCTATGATATATCCTGATGTAAACTGGATCGATTACCTGACTAAAGACCGCGCCTTTCAGAGTAAAACTAATCTGAACATTTCAGGCGGCAGTGAAAACGTACAATATTTTATTGCGGGTGGATATCTCAAACAGGATGGATTTTTTAAATCTTTTAATAATCCAACCTATGACGTGAATCCTTCTTTTGATCGTTTTAACCTGCGATCGAATCTGGATATTGATGTCACTCCCACCACGCATATTGCATTAACTGCTGCGGGTCGTGTTGAGACTCAGAGAGAGCTTCGAGGCTTAAACTGGACGAATGTTTATCGTGCTGTACCCTTTGCCGGCCCGGGTTTAGTTGATGGTAAAGTAGTTGTTTCAGGCAGAAGATATATACCAGGTCCTAAAGAGGGAGTGGTGGAACGTTATTATGGCAACGGCTATAATGATCACATTAAAAATGCTTACAATCTTGACCTTTCTGTCGAACAGCAGCTGGATCAATTTACCGAAGGTCTCTCTATGCAGGTTAAGGGGGCTTATAACATTTATTTTACCGAACATAAACGCCGAAATTCTTCAATTGCTACCTATCGACCTTTTTACCGGACCGATGTGGATCAATCAGCTTCGGGAGATTCCTCGATCGTTTACCAAAAATTAGGTTCCGATGACATCCTAAATTACTCGGAGAGATACGATCGGGACCGCGACTGGTATGTAGAAGGACGATTGAACTATAATCGAGATTTTGGGCGGCATAATGTAAGGGGACTGCTGCTGTACAGTCAGCGAAGAAGATACTATCCACGCAGCTACACTGAAATTCCCCGTGGACTCGTAAGCTCTGTAGCTCGTATTAACTATAATTTTGATGACCGATACATGGCAGAGGTAAGCACGGGCTATAATGGGTCAGAAAACTTCGCCAAAGGAAACCGCTTTGGATTCTTTCCGGCCGCTTCTGCAGGATGGATCCTTACCAACGAACCTTATATGCCCGAGATACCTTTTTTGGACCATTTCAAACTCCGGGCCTCTTATGGTATCGTAGGTAACGATTCAGGCATTGGCCGGTTTTTGTACCTGCCGGATCAGTATAATGAAGGTGCGGACGGTTATAACTTCGGATATGATATTCCACAGGATCGTCCCGGTGTTACGGAAGGTGCTCTCGGTAATCCCGGTGTAAAGTGGGAGAAGTCTGTGAAACAAAATTACGGACTGGATATGCGAATGTTCGACGACAAGTTAAGTTTGACCGCCGAATATTTTCATGAACACCGATCAGACATCCTTACCACCCTTAACACAGTGCCCGAATATGTGGCTGCTGATCTTCCCGCTGTTAATGTTGGAGAAGTCCAGAACAGGGGATATGAGGTTGATCTCGACTGGCAGCATCAGGTGGGCGACTTCCAGTACAATATTGGCGGACATGTCACATTTGCTCGCAATAAAATTCTTTTTATGGATGAGGTACAAAGAAATGAACCCTACCAAGAGCGTACTGGGCGTAGAGTCGGACAGAGGTTTGGTTACATCTTTGAACGCTTCTTTACACAAGAAGACATTGATGAGGGAGATTATCCGGAGCATCCCTGGAGTCCCAGACCCGGTGATCTCAAGTTCAAGGATCTGAACGGAGACGGCGTGGTCAACGGCGACGATCAAAAAGCAATTGGTCATCCCGAACGTCCGGAATATACCTTTGGAGCGGACATTGGATTCCGTTATAAAAACTTTGACTTGTCAACAACCTGGGCGGCGGCAACAAATACTTCCCGTACCTTAGGTTATGTTCCCTTTAGAACTGCTTTTGGTCCCCGGGGAGCCAGATCACTGCCCTTATGGCAGTGGGAAAACCGCTGGACACCGGAAAGGGGACAAGATGCTACTTATCCACGATTTTCTCTGGATTCTCGTGGAAGAAGGAATAATACCCTTTCGGATTTCTGGATGCGGGATGCATCTTACATCCGCCTCAAAAATATAGAGGTTGGCTACACCTTTGGTTCAAGTATGTTAGAACGTTTTGGACTGAAAAGTATGAGGGTGTATGCGAATGGTTATAACTTATTGACCTTTTCTAGTATGATGGATGAATTATCCATTGATCCGGAACAGACGGCAAACTCCTTTCGTCAGCAGTATCCACTCATGAAGGTTTACAACTTTGGTTTAAAACTCGACTTATAAGTCTATGGTTATGAAGAATATTTTTAATAAGCAGTTATCCATAATGCGAAGAAACAAATCATTACTTAACGTCTTCTTGTTTTCTGCTTTTGTAGTTCTTTTAGCAGGAATTCAAGGATGTACAGATCCTGTAAAGGTCGGAGGCGACTTTCTGGAAAAGCCGCCCAGTGAAGGTATTACTAAAGATACTGTTTTCTCCCAGCCCAATAAGGCGAAGCGGTTCCTGTGGAATACCTATAGAACACTTCCATATGGCCCGCGGTTTATCAAAGATCCTTTAGCCTCTATCACTGATATAAACCATGTATTAACCGGAGGTTCTGCGGCGCCCAGCAGATACTATAATGGTGATCTTTCCCCGGAATCCATAAGAAGATGGGGGATATATAACTATTATCACGGTTCGGTCTGGGAAGGTGTCAGGAAGGCTAATATCTTTATTGAGAATGTCGATCAAGTGCCGGATATGGACAGTGCTACCAAGGAGCGGTTAAAAGCCGAAGCCAAGATGATTATTGCTGTCCATTATACCCAGCTCTTGCGCTATTACGGCGGAGTACCCTGGATTGGAAAGGCTTTATATCCCAACGATGAGCTGAAAAAAGAAAGGCTGACAGCCAGGGCAACTGTAGACTCAACGGTTGCGCTTATTGATGAAGCAGCTTCCAACTTACCATTTGCTCTTGATAATCCTTCAACTGAGGCCGGTCGTTTTACTGAGGCAGGGGCATTAGGTTTAAAAGCACGTCTGCTGTTGTTTGCTGCCAGTCCTTTATTTAACTCCGATCAACCTTATATGGAAGGTGAGGCCGCGGACAAAGAGATGGTTTGGTTTGGCGGATATGATCCCGGTCTCTGGCAAGAAGCCGCCGATGCTGCAAAAGAGCTGATTGACAAGGTGGAACAGACAGGAGCTTATGAACTGGTTGATACGGGTAATCCTCGACAGGATTTTCAGAATGCCTATTTTGACCGGGAAAGTTCCGAACTATTAATTTCGACTCGTCAAGACCATCAGGATGAAGTCTTGCCAAATCAACACTATATCGATAGCGGCAGACTTACGCCCACGCATAATTATGTGCAAATGTTCCCGATGGCCAATGGAATGCAGATTGATGAGCCTGGTTCGGGTTATGATCCCAATAATCCCTATGAAAATCGCGATCCCCGCCTGTACGAAACTGTGGTTGTTAATGGGGATGACTATCAGGGTCGTACTGCGGAATTATGGATCGGCGGTCGTGAACGTTTAACGCAACAGACGAATCAGTCAGGAACAGGGTATATAGGCAGAAAATTTGTTCTCGATATTACTTCTGCACAGGGTGTCCCCAAGCAATGGCCTTATCTGCGTCTGCCTGAGATCTATCTCTCGTATGCCGAGGCACTTAATGAAATCAACGGAGGACCTACTTCCGAAGCTTATGAATATGTGAATAAGGTCCGCAATCGTGTAGATCTGGGAGATCTGCCCACAGGACTTTCTCAGGAAGAGTTTCGTGAAGCAGTACTGCGTGAACGTGCGTTAGAATTCGGATTCGAAGAGGTACGCTGGTATGATGTTATTCGATGGAAAAAAGAGGAAGTTTTCAAGAAAACGCTTCACGGGATGGATATCACTCGAAATGACGACGGCTCTTTCAACTATGATCGTTGGGAGCTGCCGACACGACAATGGGCAAATGACTTTTCTCCGAAGTGGTATTTAAGCCCGTTCTCCCGAAGTGAGATGCTCAAAGGTTACCTAATACAAAATCCGGGATGGTAATTTTCCAGGCATACATTAAAAAATTTCAAATATATAAAACTACTTCGTTATGAAACGTTTTAACAGAAACATGCTAATATTGATGGGATGGTTACTGTTGCCGGTTTACTGCGCAGTTGGCCAACAATCAACAATAGAAGGAACTGTTTTTGACAGTTCCGGCGATCCCCTCCAGGAGGCAATTATAACCGTAACTGAAAAACCTGACCTGCAAACCCGCAGTGATGAAAAAGGGCGGTTCTCTATTGAGGCTGAACAAGGTCAGCACCTGCAAGTCAAGCGAGAGGGAAGTGGCAGTAAAGTTGTTCAAATAAACGAGCAGCAGCTAAATATAACACTTACAGGAATCCCCTCGGGGGAAACACCGGTGGGATACGGTATTACCAGAAATCCGGATGAACTTACCGGCGCCGTCAGCACCGCCCACATCTCCGATCTTTCGAAGAGTATGGCAATTAATCCGGAAAATACCTTGTACGGACAAATTCCTGGCTTAATGGTACTGGAAAACGGAGGGTTACCACTCTCGAGTCCTGACATGTACATTCGCGGTCAGGGTACTTTTACCAGTTCGGAGCCTCTCGTTTTGGTTGATGGTTTCGAGCAGCCGTTGTCAGCAATCTCAACAGAAGAGATCCAAAGTGTTTCTGTGTTGAAGGATGCTGGTGCACTGGCCCAGTATGGTCAGCGAGGTGCGAATGGAGTTATACTAGTGAATACGAAACGGGGCAGTGAAGGTGGACTTGAAGTAAATGCTTCCGTTGAGCAAGCGTTTACGCAGCCAACTCATCAGCCTGAATTTTTAGATGCTTATTCCTATGCACAAGCTATTAATGAAGCACGAGCCAATGACGGTTTGGATCCCCGCTACAGTTCTGATGAAGTGAACGCTTTTAATTCAGGTAACAATCCTTACTTATATCCCAATGTAGACTGGTTTGACGAAGTACTGCGTAATAGTGGTACTAATTCAAACTACAACGTTAGCTTCAGAGGCGGTGGTAAAACTGTACGCTACTTTTCTATGATGAATGTCGCCTTTGAAAACGGATTATTCGGGCCTGTTAGTCAAAATGAAGATTATAGTACCCAGGCGAAATACAGTCGTTTCAATTTCAGAACCAATCTGGATATCGATCTTACTCCTAATCTGCTTCTTAAGCTGGATGTATCAGGTAATATAGAGGAAAATAATCTACCGGGAGGAGGAATAGGTACAGCTCGGATTTTCGATGCTCTTTATTCTATTCCGTCAGCTGCTTTCCCTGTAAAAACACCTGATGGCAGCTGGGGAGGTACCCAAAATTATGATAATAATCCGGTAGCACTTTTAACGTCAACCGGTTTTGGTCAGCCTAACCGGAGGGAATATTCCATGACTGTTAATCTGCGCCGAAATATGGATGATATCCTCGAAGGCCTTAGCGCGGAAGGAGTTATCAGATACAATAACTACAACAACTTCGCAGAATCAAAGACAAAAGATTTCAGTTATCAGGCACTGTCACCAGAAAGAGACAGTGAAGGAAACATTACGGGAATTAACACTACCACGTATGGTGAAAACACTGATTTGGACTATAGTTCCTTTTTTAGCAATAAGCGCGAATTCACAGATTTCATGGCCAAATTAAACTATGAAAGCACCTTCGGAGCTAATAATACTGTTGAGGGGAATGTTCTCCTTCACCAATCTGCCCGGAATTTTGACGGACAAGACAATACCTATCACCGTCGCAACCTGGTAGGAAATGTACACATGGGGTTCTCCCAGAAATACTTTGTTGATCTCACAGCATCATACAGTGGTAATAATTTGCTCCCCGATGATGATAAGTACAGCCTGTTACCTGCTGTCTCGTTCGGATGGTTGGTTTCACAGGAAGAATTCCTACAGGATGCTGCTTTTCTCGATCGTCTGAAGTTACAGGCGTCATGGGGCGTTACAGGCAGCGATCGATTGCCCTCTGATAATCCACACGAGCAAGCCTACAGCCGTTCTTCTGGCTATTGGTTCCAAAATGGAAACAATTACCAAAGTGGATTTTCCGAAGGACGCTTGCCCAGTTCTAATTTTGTTGCCGAAACCTCGTATAAGTCAAACGTCGGTTTCGAAGCTGAGATGTTTGGCAAACTTTCACTGGCATCAGATCTCTTTTATGAACGCCGCACAAATATTCTGACCGGATCCGGAGGTCAGGTCTCTGAGATAACTGGTGTTACACCACCTCTGGAAAGCAATGGTAAGGTCGAAAACAAAGGAATTGAAACCTCCTTAATCTGGCAGGATAATGCCGGCGAACTGGGGTACCATATTGGGGGACAGTTAACGTTTGCCAAAAATAAAATCCTGGAGATGAATGAAACCTTTCGTCCGGAAGAATATCTGCAACGTACAGGGAAATCTGTTGACCAGGTGTTCGGCATGGAAGCTATCGGGTTTTTTGAGAGTCAGGACGATATTGAAAATAGTCCCCGACAGGTATTCTCAGAAGTACAGCCTGGAGATATTAAATACAAAGATCAAAATGGCGACGGCATCATTAATGAATACGATGAGGTTCCACTTGGGCACTCCAGCCAGCATCCGGAAATGTATTTCTCTGCTACTTTGGGAGCTGATTATAAGGGATTCAGTATCTCCGCATTGTTCCAGGGAACAGCCAATTATACAGCTTATCTGAATACCCAGAGTGTATTCTGGCCCATCAGAAATAACAATACTATCTCAGAACATTACTATGATAATCGCTGGACGGCCGAAACGGGTAATAATGCAGCCTATCCACGACTGACGACCGAAAGCAATGACAATAACTTCAGGCCAAACAGCATCTGGCTTGAAGACCGGTCGTATATAAAACTGAGAAATCTTGAAGTTTCTTACACGCTTCCGGCTTCAGTAACAGAATCGTGGAATTTGAGCGAAGTGAAAATTCTCGGCCGGGGAATGAATCTGTTTTCTCTGGATAATGTCCCCGTACTCGATCCGGAACATATTTCTACCGGATATCCGATCATGCGCTCATACAACGTGGGCTTAGAGATAGCATTTTAATCATCTAAAAGTAACGAACTATGAAATCTTTACGTTTATCTTTATTAGCAGTACTGATTGTTGGTATTAGCGGATGTGATTTTCTCGAATATGACGAGACCACAAACTACAGCGAAGAAGATGTCTTTACTGAATTTAACCGTACGAAAGACTTCCTGACAAACATTTATGCCAAACTGCCCGAAGGGTTAAACAGTGTAGGCGGTGCTATGAGAGCTTCCGGTGCTGACGACGCCGAAGAAGTTTATGAATTGGAGCCTGTGCAACAATATAATGATGGCAGCTGGAGCGCGATTAACACCCTGGATGACAAGTGGGGACAAATGTTTGACGGAATCCGTGCCGTTAACAAATTCCTTGCAAAAACAGAAGGTCAGAATTTTGAAGACCTGCAGTATAATTACAACTACGAGGATTTAATGGAAGAATACCAATATTATTCTCCACAGGCTCGTTTTCTTCGAGCTTTCTTCTACTTTGAGCTTCTGAAACGCTATGGTCAGGCTCCTATTGTTACAGAAGTTCTTACTGTTGAAGAAGCTAATGAGGTTGAATCTTCTTCTTTTGACGAAGTAGTGGATTTTATTGTTAGCGAAACCAATGCTATTATTCCCGAACTTCCAGTGGAGTACCAGTCTATTTCGAGCAGTGAGACAGGACGCGCCACACGAGGTGCCGCTATGGCGCTTAAAGCTCGTACGCTACTCTATGCCGCTAGTCCACTGCATAATGAGTCTAATGATCAGCAGGCATGGGTAGATGCAGCCGAGGCTTCCAAGGCTATTATTGACTCGGCTTATTATTCGCTGGAGAATAATTATTCGAATGTTGTGAACAACAGAACCAGCAGCGAACTGATCTTTGAACGACGGATGGGACAGTCAAATTCTTTTGAGCGCTCAAACTTTCCTGTCGGCTATGAAGGGGCAAGTCCGGGTACTGCTCCCACGCAGAATCTGGTAGATTCCTATGAAATGCAGACAACTGGTTTAGCTATTGACGAACCTGGTTCTGGATACGATGAATCTAATCCTTATGAAGATCGGGACCCGCGACTAGGTGCAACGGTAATTTATAATAACTCTGACTGGAAAGGTCGTTCCGTTGAACTCTGGAATGGGGGGCGAGATGCGCCGCCCGAAGAAAGAGCCAGTGAGACGGGTTATTATCTCAAGAAATATGTAATAGAGAATGTTAGTCTGGCGCCAGGTAATACTACTCGGGCATATCATACTTGGGTGTTCTTCCGTTATGGAGAAGTGTTGCTTAATTATGCTGAGGCCATGAATGAAGCTTATGGACCAGATAATCCTGCAGGATTTGGAATGTCAGCACGCCAAGCTGTTAACCAAGTACGTGATCGGGCCAATATGCCGGACTTTCCAGCCGGAATGAGTCAGAATGAATTCCGCGAAAAGCTGCGGAACGAAAGACGGGTCGAGTTGGCTTTCGAAGATCACCGCTTCTGGGATATCCGTCGGTGGGAGATAGGACCATCCACAACGGATATCTATGGAATGGAAATTACTGAAAACGGAGACGGTTCCTTTAATTATGAAAAGGAACAAATCGAAAGCCGAGTTTGGAACGATAATATGTATTTGTATCCGATCCCTCAGTCAGAACTCTACAAAAACAACAATCTTGAGCAAAATTCGGGATGGTAACTTCAAGCATTTAATTGTTGTACGATTGGTGAAAAGTTTCACAATTTAGATGGTTTGATTGGCCCGGAACTGCATGGTTTCGGGTCATTCGATCATTATTAACTAGATATTGTCTTATATATTCATAGTAGGCAAGACAAAATCCGGCTTATATGATGAATACCTCGTTTTCAAAATTTCTATCTTTGCCACTGCTGTTATTTTCTTTACTGGCGGCTTTATCATATCCTTTTTCAGATGTTTCTGAGGGCGAATCTACTAACGAGGATACTCCAAACATCTTGTTGTTTATGGCTGATGACATGACTTATCATGATTTGAATAATGATCAAATAAACACCCCGAATCTGGATCAGCTGAAAACAGAGGGGATGCAACTTAAGAAAACATTCAATTCGTCGCCGATGTGTGCTCCCACTCGCATGAGCTTATATACAGGTATACATCCAGTACGCACTGGGGCTCATCCGAATCACAGTAAAGTTTATCCTCATATTCAGAGCTGGCCCCAATATTTAGAAGAGTTCGGTTACCGTACAGCCCTGATTGGTAAACGACATGAAGCCCCCAAAGAAAATTTCCCGTTTGAATTTTTGGGCGGACGTCACCACGATGGTGGAAAGGGCGTTGATATGGATCTCAGCAAAGTCAGATCTTTCATGGAAGAAAATAAATCAGAGCCGTGGAGCCTGATTGTCTCCTCAAATCAGCCGCACGGGCCATGGAACAGGGGGAATTCTTATTCCTACGATCCCGATGAGATTGATTTGCCACCCTATCTTGTGGATACGCCCGAAACCAGGGTGGCCATGACAAAATACTACGCTGAAATATCCTATATGGATAAACAAGTGGGGACTGTGCTTCAACATCTGAAGGAAACGGGGCAAGAGGAAAATACAATCGTCATATATCTCACTGAACAGGGATCTCATTTACCCCACAGTAAATGGACCGTCTATGATACGGGTGTTCGATCAGGGGCTGTCATTCGATGGCCGGACGTTGTTTCCCCGGGTCAGTCATCAGAGGCTATTATACAGTATGTAGATATTCTGCCCACATTAATTGATGCACTGGGAGGTTCTCCCGGGGAGTATGACTTTGATGGGTCAAGCTTTTTGCCTGTTTTAAAGGGTGATAAAAAAGAGCACAACAAGTATGCTTTTAGTATTCAGACGTCCAAGGGAATTTATAACGGACCCGAGGCCTATGGAATTCGGACGGTGCGATCAGAAAACTATCGACTTATTTGGAATGTGAATCACGAGAACGAATTTTCTAACCTCGTCACCGGTGGATACGGGCCGTTTGAATCGTGGGAGCGTAAAGCCGAGGAGGGAGATCCTTTTGCCAAGAAGCGAGTTCGAATGTATAAAAAACGACCCGAATTTGAACTCTACGATTTGCGCAAGGATCCTTATGAGCTCCATAATGTAGCTGATGATCCAGCCTATGAATCTGTTCGCAAACGTCTAAAAAAAGAACTTGATGAATGGATGGAGCAGCAGGGTGACAAAGGGGCTGAAACAGAATTAAATGCGCTTGAACGTCAGTCAAGCCGATGGAAAAATTAGATAATGAACTGTCAGATTATATAGATCTGATACTTCATTACCCAATAACTTTTCCCAAGTTTAAATATCATGGACAGGAAAAAATTTATAGAAAGTCTTGCCGGATCAGGATTTGGTTTGATGAGCGGGTTATCCTTATTGAATGAGAGTGATTCAAGCACCAATTCACTTAACATTTCGAGGCCCCGAAACTCAAATGATCATTACATATCCAACAGAGCTCCTCTCAAAGCTGAACCTTTTACAGAGTTGCCCATTGGGGCCATTCAACCCAGGGGATGGCTGCGCGAACAGCTGAATCGGCAACGTGAGGGATTAACAGGGAACCTTGATGAGGTATATACAAAAGTTGTTGGTCCGACCAATGGTTGGCTCGGCGGTGACGGCGATGGCTGGGAGCGTGGTCCGTATTGGTTAGACGGACTCGTACCATTGGCGTATATTCTTGATGATCAGAGGCTAAAAGACAAAGCCCAGGAATGGATCGAATGGAGTCTTAACAACCAGCGAGAGGACGGATATTTTGGCCCTGTCCCTTTTGAGGATGGTCCGCCGAAAGATCGACAGGGGGTGCAGGAAGGTCCGCGCAGAGACTGGTGGCCGAAAATGGTGATGCTGAAGGTGCTGAAGCAGTATTATATGGCTACCGGGGATGAGCGTGTGCTCGACCTCATGACGAACTATTTTCGATATCAGCTAAAGCATTTACCCGATCAGCCGCTCGACAACTGGTCGTACTGGGGCAATCGACGCGGTGCCGACAACCTGATGATTGTCTATTGGCTTTATAACCATACGGGAGATGAATTTTTGCTGGAGCTGGGGGATCTGATCCACTCTCAAACCTATGATTGGGAAGAAATTTTCAAAAGTGGAACGATTGCAAAACTCAACCCCGTGCCGGAATTACATACGGTAAATCTGGCAATGGGACTCAAAGCACCGGTAATTTATCATCAAAAGAATCACGATAAAGATTCAATTCAGGCGGTAAAGGAAGGGTTGAATGATCTCAGAGATGTGCATGGTTTTGTCACCGGACTTTATGGGGCGGATGAGAACCTGCACGGGAATAATCCTACGCAGGGGACAGAACTCTGTACCGTTGTTGAGATGATGTACTCTTTTGAACAAATAACACGAATTACCGGCGATACCTACTTTGCCGATTATCTTGAGAAGGTGGCATTTAATGCATTGCCAACTCAGCATGATGATGAGTACACAACCCGCCAGTATTTCCAGCAGCCCAATCAGGTTGAAGTATCCCACAAAATTCGCAACTTCTTTAATGATGCCAATGCTCAACTTTGTTTTGGCGTGTTGACAGGTTATCCATGCTGTACTACGAATATGCATCAGGGGTGGCCCAAGCTGGTTCAGAATATGTGGTATGCTACTGATGACAATGGACTTGCGGCAATGATCTATTCTTCCAGTGAAGTGACGGCCAAGGTAGCCGATGGAACAGAAGTCACAGTGATTGAAGAGACTGACTATCCGTTTGATGATACGATTAGCTTTACGATACAGACCCCGGACCGCGTGAAATTTCCTTTGAAGCTGCGCATCCCGGAATGGGCTGATGAAGCGAATATCAAAATCAATGGCAGGAACTGGAACAAAATTGAAGAAAACAGTGAGAATCAAATGGTTTCTATCGACCGAACGTGGTCGAATGGAGATACGGTTACGCTACAGCTTCCTATGGAAATCAGGATAAGCCGCTGGGCAGAAATGTCAGCCGGCATTGAACGGGGCCCGCTGGTTTATGCCCTTAAAATTGATGAACAGTGGGAGGAAAAACCTGCTGAAAAAGGTAACTGGCGTATTCAGCATCCTTATAAAGAGGTTTATGCAAAAGATTCCTGGAATTATGGAATTCCCGAAGAAAAGATTAAAAACCGGGATTTCGAACTTGTCTATGACGAAAATAAATCCAGAAAATATCCCTGGAATCTTGAAAATGTGCCGGTAAAATTAAAAGTGGATGGTAAACCCGTCAAAGATTGGAAAATGTACAAACATTCTGCAGGTCCGCTTCCGGTAAGTGATCAAAAAAGGTATGGTCAGGATCCGGGTACTAAAAATGTCCCCGCTGAAAAAATAACATTGATACCGTACGGAGCAACAACATTGCGGATATCCCAGTTTCCGGTTGTGCAGTAACCGCTGGTTTTATGTAACATATATATGAAAATAGTTTAAAAGGTAATCCTTATTGGTCCATCCCTTAATTCATTTAATGCTAAATCATGGTGTTCCCCAACACTGTAGGGGATGGACCTCTCAAATTCTGTCAAACTGAATACTTAAATATCAACTCTTAACCGCGCGGACTTGTGAATAAAATTAAAATTGTTATTGTTCTTTTTGCATTGATGGGCTTCACTGCTCGTTCTGCATACAGCCAGGATGACAGCCCAAATTCCAATCACCTCAATCGGCCTCCGTTGAAGCAGGTGCCATACCAAATTTTACCGTTGGGTAGTGTTCAGCCAGAGGGTTGGCTTAAAGAGCAGCTCAACCGAATGGCCGACGGACTGACCGGAAATCTGGGGGAAATATATCCTAACGTGGGCGAATCAAATGCCTGGCGTGGTGGAAATGGCGATGTTTGGGAACGCGGTCCGTACTGGTTGGATGGTCTGGTGCCGCTGGCATATACACTGGATGATCAGGAGTTGATCGATAAGGCAAAACCATTTATTGAATGGACGTTGAATAGCCAGCGAGAGGATGGCTTTTTTGGTCCTTCTGCCGATGATGAGTACACAGATAAGCGCGGCTTTCAAACGGGAAACGTGGAAGACTGGTGGCCGCGCATGGTAATGCTCAAAGCACTTCAAAATTATTATGAAGCAACTGGCGATGAGCGGGTTATTAAATTTATGACCAATTACTTCCGATACCAGCAGGAGCAGTTGGCAAAGAAGCCGATAGGGCACTGGACGTGGTGGTCGGAGCGCCGCGGCGGTGAAAATCAAGCCAGTATTTATTGGCTTTACAATAAAACCGGTGATGAGTTTCTGCTGGATCTGGCTCAAATTGTTAATGCACAAACTACAGATTGGACGCGCGTTTTATCCGGTGAGCCCAATCGTCGGCATGTAGTAAACACGGCTATGGGTATCAAACAGCCTGCCATTCAATATTTGCAAACCAAAGATGAGCGTCATTTAGATGCCATCGATATAGGATTGAAGCATTTAATGGAAGAGCATGGTCAGGTTCAGGGGATGTTTTCTGGGGATGAAATATTGCACGGCACAAATCCCACCCATGGCACCGAGTTATGTGCTATCGTAGAATTTATGTATAGCCTGGAAAATCTGGTTGAAATTACTGGTCGCGTAGATTATGCCGACCGCCTGGAAAAGGTGGCTTTCAATGCTCTTCCGGCACAGACTACTGATAATTTTATGGGACGACAATATTATCAGCAGCCAAACCAGATTATTGTTGATGAAGGAGTAGGGCGCAAAAGAAATTTTATTACGCAGCATTCTCTTACGGAAACCTGCTTTGGCTTAAACAACGGCTATCCTTGCTGTACCACAAATATGCACCAGGGTTGGCCCAAGTTTGTTAAAAGTCTTTGGATGAAAACCAATGACGGGGGACTTGCAGCGATGGTTTATGGTCCTAACTCGGTGGATACCGAAGTGAACGGGGTCCAGGTAAAAATCAACGAACAGACCAACTATCCTTTTGAAAATACCATTCGGTTCGAAATTTCAGCCGATGAAATTGTGGAATTCCCACTTCATTTACGAATACCTTCATGGGCTTCCGGGGCTAAGGTTAAGGTAAATGGAGAGGTTGAACAGTATCCTGAAAACGGAGGCATAGCAAAAATCCGTCGACAATGGAGAGAAGGGGACACAGTAGAATTGAACTTACCGATGGAGTTTACCACCAGCCGCTGGCATGAAAATTCTCTGGGCATAGAACGAGGTCCGCTTGTATATGCTCTTAAAGTAGATGGAAAGCGAGAAAAAATTGATGAAGAACATGGAATTCCGACATGGGGATTTCAGCCTACAACACCCTGGAATTACGGTCTGTTGATAAATCCGCAGAACCCCTCTGATGATTTGGAGTTGACGGAAACGGAGATGCCCGATTATCCCTGGAATTCCGAATCGGTTCCCCTGGAAGTAACGGCCAAGGGGAAACAAATACCTAAATGGACTGAATACAACGGAAACCATGGCCCGATTCCGCACAGCAAGGTTAAGTCGGATGAAAAAACAGAAGAAATTACGCTTATTCCCTATGGGGCTACCATACTCCGGATATCGGAAATTCCGCAGATCAGGGATAATTAATTATCCTCAAATAAAAACGAACTGCGAATCATAACCTTTATAATGAAAAAACTAACACTTTTTTGCTTTCTATTGATGGCAACTGCTATCGCTTGTACCGATGCAGAGGATGGATCTGTCCAGGAGCTGAAAGGTGAGCGTCCTAACATTGTGCTTATTCTGGCTGATGATATGGGATATTCAGATCTCGGCAGTTATGGGGGAGAAATTAGGACGCCGAATTTAGACGGACTGGCCGAAAATGGTTTACGCTTTACTAATTTCTATAATACCGCCCGATGCAGTCCATCGAGGGCAAGCATGCTCACCGGTCTCTACTCACACCAGGCGGGAGTCGCAAGGTTGGTTTACCGGGATTATGGCGGAGCATACCAAGGCTATTTGAACCGGGAATCGGTTACTCTGGCAGAAGTACTCAAAGAAGCCGGGTACAAAACTATGATGTCCGGCAAATGGCATGTTGGTCATAAAAAAGAAGAACAATGGCCGGTTAATCGAGGCTTTGATCGCTTTTATGGTATCCATGAACATGTGGACAGTTATTATACCGTATTAAATTGCTGCTCAGTCTATCTGGACGGGAAGGAACATATTGCTCCGACAGATGATCCCGAAAATGACCTGCATCTGGATAAAGATTGGTATACCACGGATGCATTTACCGATTACGGCATTCGCTTCCTGGATGAAGAAGTGCAAGGTTCCAAATCAGATCAGCCCTTTTTTCTTTATATGGCGTATAATGCGCCCCACTGGCCGCTGGAAGCCCCCGATGAAGACATTGAAACGTATCGTGGCGAATATATGGAGGGTTGGAATCAGCTCAGAGAAGAAAAGATCAAAAAGATGAAAGAAATGGGTGTTATTGAGGAATCAACTGAGCTTCCGTCTTCCGGAAATCCGAAGTGGGATACCTTGAGTACAGAGACAAAAGAAGAACTAGATTTCAGAAGGGCGATTTACGCAGCCCAAATTGATCGTCTGGATCAGAATATCGGGAGGCTGGTTGATCATCTTAAAGAAATAGGTGAGTATGAAAATACCCTGATTATGTTTTTGTCTGATAATGGTTCTTCCGGTGAGCCGGCAGAAGAAGCATTCGGTTTCAAATGGGGAGAAAATACTATTGATAACTATCCCAACTGGAAAGAAGACGGGAGACGATCATCAAGTCAGGGTAAAGCTTGGGCCAATTATAGTAATGTGCCTTTTCGCAAGTACAAGCGGTGGGTGCACGAGGGCGGGATAGCTACGCCTTTCATTGCCCACTGGCCTGACAAAATCCAGAATGAAGGCGGATTCAACCGAAGTGTAGGTCACCTTATGGATCTGATGCCTACACTCATAGAGGTGTCCGAGGCCGAATATCCTACAGAATACAACGGTAATGAGATCCAGCCTTTGGAAGGCAAAAGCCTGATTCCGTTTTTCAAAGGAGAAGAACAGGAGCCGCATGAGTACCTGTTTTGGGAGCATATCGGAAACAGGGCGGTAAGAAAAGGAGAATGGAAACTTGTAGCCGAAGAAGGAAAAGAATGGGAGTTGTACAACCTGCAGAAAGATCCTTCCGAAACAAATAATGTCATTAGTGAACGTCCCGGTACTGCTGAAGATTTAAAAGCGGCTTACCAACAGTGGGCAGAGAGTAACGACGTGCGCGACTGGCCACTGGAACAAGACCAACAGTAGAATAATTGACAGTTAATATGGAGAACAATATTTCACGCGGTAGTTTTCTGAAAATGGGAGCCGGCACGGCTTTATCGCTGGTTACTCCTTTTAATATTTTATCCTCATCGTTCCGGAAAGGACCGGCTATAGAAAAAATCACGGCTTTGCCGGTTCAGGGTGAGTTTTATCGGCCTATAGCAATGAATGCCTACGACCGGGCCCCCAAAGGTATAGGTGGTAAAACGACTATTCTACGTGTAGTTTTGGATGATGGAACCGAAGGTATTGGCATTCTCGGGTATCGACGCATTAATGATGATAAGATTGAAAAGATCAAGCAATTAGTCGGCATAACACCTTCTGAGATTTACCAGTGGGAGGGAGAGCAAATAACCGGCTTTGCCGATGAATTTCGCCCTCTGCTAACCGACCCTAATTTTGCTTTTATAGAATCTCCCATCCTTGATGCGATGGGAAAAATTAAGGAAAAACCGGTTTGGCAGTTATTCGGTACAAAGTTAAGAAATGCCGTTGATTGCTATGACGGAACTCTCTATTTCAAAGATGTTGAATTTGATACTGGGGTTTCTGTTTTGGCCGACCTTGCCAAGCGCATCCAGGAGGATGGATATAAAGCCATAAAGATGAAAGTAGGCCGTCCCTCAAAATGGATGAGGGGTGAAGCAGGCGTACAGCGTGATATAGATGCTTTTATCGCTGTTAGAGAGGCAGTGGGAAATAACTTCAATTTGATGGCGGATGCCAATAACGGTTATAAAGATCAGTTTGATTGGGCGATAGAATTTTTATCGCAATGTCTGCCTCACGACATGTACTGGATTGAGGAAATATTTCCTGATTCAGTAGAGCAGTATCGGCGTCTGCATTCAGCGTTGAACGAAAAAAATCTGAAAGTTCGCGTTGCCGAGGGCGAAAGCATGCCGGATATAGATAAGTTTGAGCCGTTTCTGGATAAAAAAGTCTATAATATTATTCAGCCGGATATGCGCACTGGAGGATTTACAAATATTTTACGGGCTTCAAAGCGTGCTAAGCCGCATCAAATTTCAGTAGTGCCGCATAACTGGCAGAGCGAAATAGGTAAGCTGATGAGTATTCATGCAGCTACGATTGACCGGAATATTACCTTTGCCGAAGATGATCGCTACGATAATTTTGGCGTGGATTCTTCCGGATACTTGTTCAGAGATGGGCAGTGGATTCCGCCCGAAGAGTCTGGCTGGGGTATTCAGCTGACTGATCATTACGATTATTTCAAAGAGAAGAATCAAGAACTGGTAATTTCCTGATTTTATCTCAGTAAATTTAAACGACAAGCTAACTTTCTTATTAAATAAACAATGAAAGATTTAAAAAATATACACCAACCAAGCCCAATCATGAACAGATATATAAGTTTTATGAGTGTCTCTCTAGTTGGATTGATGATCAGCTTGGTGCTTCTAACCGGATGCGGTGACACAGAAGATGATGACTATCCTGTAGAACCGGTGGAATTTACCTCGGTAAAAGTGACCGACGATTTTTGGGGACCCCGGATAAAAAGAAATTATAAGAAAACAATCCCCATCGCCATCAAAAAATCCAGAGAAACCGGACGAATTAAAAATTTTAAAGTGGCCGGAGGCTTAGAAGAGGGTACTTTTAATTCCCGATTCAGATTTGATGACAGTGACGTCTTCAAAATCATTGAAGGTGCTTCTTACAGCTTGCAGACCTATCCCGATGAAAAGCTCGAGGCGCAGCTGGATACGCTGGTTCATTATATTAGTGCGGCACAGGAGGAAGATGGATATTTATATACCGTTCGTACCATACTCGGAGACAGTGCTACAAAAGTTGATCATATACGAAAAGTGGGCGACGAGCGATGGGAGATGGTCCGTGAGGGTAGCCATGAACTGTATAATCTTGGACATATGTTTGAAGCTGCAGTGGCGCATTACCGGGCCACGGGCAAGAAAGATCTGCTGAATGTTGCAACAAAAGCTGCTGATCTGGTCGCAAAAGAGTTTGGTCCTGATAAGCTTAAGGAAGTGCCGGGGCACCAGGAAATAGAAATCGGGCTTGTAAAACTTTACCGAGTAACCGGCGACGAAAAGTACCTGGATTTGTCTAAATTTTTCCTGGATCAACGGGGTAAGTTTGAGGATCCCGAAGAAGAGGGGCGAAGCTATGCACAGGATCTTAAGCCTGTCGTTGAGCAGGAAGAGGCTGTGGGCCATGCCGTAAGGGCCGGTTATATGTTCTCATCGATGGTGGACATTGCCGCACTTAAAAATGCTGATGATTACGAAGCCGCGCTGGATAAACTTTGGGATGACGTAGTGAATACTAAGATGTATATCACAGGCGGTGTTGGAGCAACAAGCAAAGGGGAAGCTTTTGGCGAAAGTTACCAGCTGCCCAATATGTCGGCTTATGCCGAAACATGCGCCTCAATTGCCAACGTGTTTTGGAATCATCGTATGTTTCTGCTGAAGGGTGATGCCAAATATTACGATGTGCTCGAGCGAACGCTTTACAATGGTGTGATTTCAGGGGTCTCGCTTGAAGGTGATCGATTCTTTTACCCTAATCCACTTGCTTCCGATGGCGACCATCAACGGAAAGAATGGTTCGGCGTGGCATGTTGTCCCTCCAACACTTCTCGATTTACGCCCTCTGTACCAGGATATGTTTATGCCAAGAAAAACAATCGACTCTACGTGAATCTTTTTATGGCTAACGAAGCAGAAATCAATCTCGAGAATCACAAGGTACAAGTAGTACAGAATACCGATTATCCGTGGAGCGGAGATGTTGAGATGGAAATTAATCCAGAGCAAACCGGTACATTTGAAGTGTTGGTTCGCGTTCCCGGATGGGCGCGAAACGAAGCTGTACCCGGAGATCTCTATCACTTCAGCAAAGAAGTCGAAGAAGCTCCTGAATTTCGCGTGAATGGAGAAACAATTGAACCTGATATGGAAAATGGATATGCTGTTATCTCCAAAGAATGGGAACAGGGAGATAAAGTCTCAGTTGATTTGCCCATGCCTGTTCGAAAAGTGAAGGCAAACGAAAAAGTAGAAGCCGATCGCAATCGCCTGGCTCTGCAGCGTGGTCCGTTGGTTTATGCTTTGGAAGGAAAAGATAACAATGGGCATGTAGCTAATCTTGTTATTGACAGGGATGCAGAGATTTCCGTTTCGCACAAACCCGATCTCTTAAAGGGTATCTATACGTTAGAAGGACCTGCAAAAAGTGTTTGGAAAACTTCTCGTGGGCAGGAAGTCAAAGAATCTTCTTTTACCGCCATACCTTATTATGCATGGAATAACAGGGGAGCGGATAACATGGCTGTCTGGGTTCCTGAAACCAAAGAAGAAGCAGAACCTGCGCCAACTAACTGAGATTAAGCCTTAAAAAGGTGGTTTAGGGTGGGACGATATCCCACCCTAATTGTGTGATACTGTATCGGCAAATAAGAGGACAGTATTCGCGTCTCAAGACTAACTAGGTTCTGGATATTAATGAAGCATAGAAAATATAATTTTTAAAATTATGAAAGGAATTAGTGGTGTCGTTTGTAGTTGGCTTTTAGCTATTCTTACAGTCTTATTGGTTACTGGTTGTATCAGCAATCAGAAAAAATCGGAGCAGCCCCATGAAATTGTTAATCCCGTCTTACCCGGAGATCGGCCAGATCCCACTGTTATAAAAATTGACGATACCTATTGGGCATCGGCAACATCCAATGAATGGGCACCTTTATTTCCCATATTCAAATCAGAAGATTTGGTTAACTGGGAATTGGCGACCTATGTTTTTCCTGACGGTGCACCTGAGTGGGCGGAAAAGAATTTTTGGGCGCCCGAACTTGCTTACGATCAGGAACAGGATAAAGTATATGCTTATTATACAGCACGAGATAAGAAATCAAGACGCTTGAGCGTAGCAGTGGCCAGTGCCGATAATCCCGATGGAAAGTATACTGATCACGGTCCACTCGTGGCACAGAAACTCGGATCTATTGATGCTTATGAAGCTCGTGACAAAGACGGTACGCTGTATTTGTTGTGGAAAGAAGATGGAAACAGCAGAAGAGAACCAACGCCGATGTGGGCACAAGAAATTACTGAAGATCGTACTGAGCTTATCGGGAAAAAACATGAATTGTTTCGGAATGACGAGCCATGGGAAGATCAATTGGTAGAAGGAATCAGTATTTTTCAAAAAAATGGTTATTTCTACGCTACCTATTCGGCTGGTGCTTGTTGTAATAAAGCCTGTGATTATACAACAGGTGTTGCTCGCTCAGAAAGCCTCTTGGGACCGTGGGAAAAATATGACGAAAATCCGGTCCTTACAGATAATGAAGGTTGGAAATGCACGGGACATGGTTCCGTCGTAAAGCGCGGCGACGAATTTTATTTCCTTTATCATGCTTACAGCAGAGAGGGCTCTGTTTATGTAGGACGCGAGGCAGTGTTGGAAAAAATTCAATGGACCGAAGACGGTTGGCCAATATTTGAAAATAATGCTGAATATAATCGTGATCGTGCGGCCTGGGATTTTTCGGATGATTTTAGTTCAGGATTAAATCCTCTTTGGCAGTGGCGTGTGACGCAGGATATTAACTACCAAACCGGCTCTGATGGTTTGATGTTACAGGCATCAACAGAAAATGAAAAGTTGGGGACGGTGCTCGTACAACCCACTACCTCACCTGATTATGAAATATCTGCCACAGTTGATCTAAGAGATACCGGAGATGACGTTGAAGGAGGTATTGCTTTAATAGGTGCAGCGAGTAATGGTTTTGGTGCTCCCGTTGCAGGTATGGGTATTTCTGCCGGACATAACTCATTGAAAGTGTGGAAAACGGTGAAAAAGGAAACACAAATTATAGAGGAATTACCTGTTAACCAGCCCAATAGATCTGTAGATTTAAAAATAGAAGTCTCCAATGGACATCTTCTTAGTTTCTCTGTAAAGAAAGACAATGATTGGAAAATACTAAGTGAAAATAAAGATGTTTCGAAACTAGTTCCCTGGGGGATGGGTCTTCGCCTGGGAATGACTGCTAAAGGCAACTCATCTCAGTCAGTAAATATTAAAGAGTTTAATTTAGTCAACTACTAACATTCGCATAAAACCAGACGTTTTATGTAAGCTTACATTACCGCATCTTTGCTTTCTCTGCTACGAGTGGGCCAAGTGAATACTTTAAATCTCTTTATCTTAAATTAGCCTGTAATTCTTTTATGGATCGAAAATCATTTCTGAAATATGCTGGATTCGGATCTGCCGGTTTAGTAGCTGATTCTGCAGTAAATCCTTTTAATATTTTAAAGGGAGCTGCACAAAACCAAGGACGGCCCAATATCATCGTTATTATGTCGGATGATATGGGGATCTCCGACCTGGGCTGTTATGGCTCAGAGATTCAAACACCCAATTTGGACGGTTTAGCTGAAGGGGGTGCTAAGTTTAGCCAGTTTTACAATGCCGCCCGATGTTGTCCCACTCGTGCCAGCCTTATGACCGGTCTTTATCCGCACCAGTCGGGCATAGGGCATATGATGAAAGATCGAGGTGCTGAAGGATACCGTGGTGATTTAAATCAACATTGCCTGACGATTCCTGAAGTGCTTAGCGATGCCGGGTATTCTACCTACATGAGTGGAAAATGGCATCTGACAAAACATATTGGTCAGTGGAGCGGTGAAGAAAAACTAACATCTAAACACAACTGGCCGTTGCAAAGAGGATTTGATCGTTTTTATGGTACCATAATCGGAGCCGGCAGCTATTATAATCCTATCTCTTTAGTTAGGGATAATACAGCAATCCAGCCTGAAGTTGAGGATTACTATTATACCAATGCTATAACCGATAATGTTGTAAAACATATCAATGAACATGCCCAGGCGGATGAAGATAAACCCTTTTTCAGTTATGCAGCTTATACGGCTCCACATTGGCCTTTACATGCCTTAGAGGAGGATATAAAAAAGTATAAAGGATATTATGACCGAGGATGGGATAAGGTACGGAATCAGCGAATGGAGAAGATGCAAGAAATTGGCCTGATTGATAGCCGTTGGTCATTAAGTGAACGAGATCCAAAAGTGTCGGAATGGGAAAAAGCCGAAAATAAAGAATGGGAAGCGCGGCGGATGGCTGTTTATGCAGCGCAGATTGATCGTATGGATCAGGGAGTTGGTCGCATCGTAAATACACTTGATCAAAATGATCAGCTCGATAATACGTTGATCCTGTTTTTGTGCGATAATGGAGGGGCTGCTGAAATTTTAACGGAAAGATGGAAACATTTACATGCTTTTCCTGACAAAACGAGAAATGGTAAAAATGTAAGGGTAGGGAACAAACCTCATATTATGCCCGGTCCTGCCGATACATATCAAAGTTATGGTATTGGATGGGCAAATGTTTCAGATACTCCTTTTCGTTTATACAAGCATTATGTCCACGAAGGTGGTATCGCATCTCCTTTAATTGCTCATTGGCCTTCTAAGATTAATAAACAAGAAGATTGGAAGAGGCGGCCGTCGCACCTGATAGATATTATGGCTACCTGTGTAGATGTAGCGGATGCCGAATATCCGGAGAGCTATGATGGAAAAAAGATTCATCCTTTAGAAGGAGAAAGTCTTGTTCCGCTTTTTGAAGGCAAGCAGAAGGAGAACGATAGAACACTCTATTGGGAGCACGAGGGGAATTGTGCTATCCGTGATGGCAAATGGAAATTAGTGAAACGTCACAAAAAGCAATGGGAGCTATTTGAAATGGAGACCGATCGCACCGAGACAGAGGATTTGTCCGAACGATTTCCTGAAAAGGCTTCTCGTCTTAAAAACAGCTACGACAAATGGGCTGATAGAGTTGGAGTGCTTTCCTGGCCTGTTCGTGGAAATAACTAAGAGTTTCGATACGTGTTAGTTTCTAGCGTAATAATTTGAATATCCCAATGAGAAAATATTCTGCCGGCATAATTGGTATTCTTGCTTTGGTCATTGCTGTGAGTACGTGTAGTGACCAGCAAACTTCAAACGAATTACAGCCCAATATTGTAATTTTTTTGGCTGATGATTTAGGCTACGGTGACTTAAATCCTTATGGAGGAATAGCCGATACTCCCAATCTTGATAAGTTATCCCAGCAGGGACTAACATTTACTGATTTTTATGCCCCTGCTCCAAACTGCTCACCCTCCCGGGCGGGACTGCTTACCGGACGAAATCCTAACCGCGTTGGAGTTTACAGTTACCGTCCGCCCGGCAGTAACATGCATCTTAAGGATGAAGAGATAACTATTGCTGAGCTTTTGAAACAGGAGGGATATCAAACAGCCATGTTTGGAAAGTGGCATTTAAGTGATCTGCACAGTCCGGAGGAAGCCAACGATCAACCTACGCCGGGCGATCAGGGATTTGATTACTGGCTGGCTACAGAAAATAATGCTCAGCCTTCACATTACAATCCGGGAAATTTCGTTAGAAATGGGGTTCCTGAAGATACTTTGGAAGGTTATTCAGCTCATATTGTTGCCCGGGAAGCAAACAAATGGATAGAGCAGAAAACCAGTAGTAGCCCCTTCTTTTTATATGTTCCTTTCCATGAAGTTCATAAAAAAATAGCCTCACCTGATTCTCTGATTGAGAAGTATAACAAATATGAGGATGATAAATACCTGGCAAATGTTGAAAATTTGGATGCAGCTGTAGGGAAAGTCATTCAAAAAATTGAGGAAAAGGGTGAACTTCAAAATACGCTCATCATTTTCTCCTCCGATAATGGCTCGTATCGATATGGCTCCAATGGTAATTTACGGGGATACAAAGGGGAATCTTTCGAAGGGGGAGTACGGGTACCAGGAATCATTTACTGGCCTAAAAAGATAAAATCGGCTCGTACTGTCTCTACACCCGCGGGACTCATTGATTTACTTCCAACAATTTCTGAATTAACAGATACTTCACAGCCTGATGACCGGACAATAGATGGAGTAAGTTTAGCCTCCATCTTTGAAGGACAAAAGTTAAACCGACAAAAACCATTATTGTGGTTTTTCTACAGAGCTCAACCTGAACTGGGTTTGCGCGATGGTAAATACGTACTTAACGCTTCTGCCCGGGACACGGTGGCTCGCACACATTATTTTTCTGAGAAAGACATGTCTTTTATTAATCAGATACAACTGAAAGAATTTAAGCTCTACAATATTGAAGAAGATCCCCTGCAGAAAAATGACATATCGAAAAAAAGATCGATATTGCTTGATTCACTGACGAGGAAATCTCAAAATATATTTAAGGGAATTATTGAAGAGGGGCCTTATTGGAAAAATTTGCCTGGCTTCAATTCCCAAAGAGCAAAACAAAAACCCAGTTTTATGAGAAATAAAGAGGCCAGATGGGATATGGGAAAAGAAAATAACTAGAACAGTTAATTTTAAGGTAGCACTTTATTTATGCATCTCTAACACAGCGGAATCCCATGTTTCCAGTCGAACTGTCTGGCGTATTACCAGATCGGGCAGCCACACGATATCGATTACAATAAGATTTATGGCACAGGTAGGAACCGCCGCGAATAACTTTGGCTTCGCCCTTACCAGGTCCTTGTGGATTATCACTTATCCGTAGCAGAGGATAGCTGGGGCTAAACCAGTCCTGAGTCCATTCCCAGACATTACCGGATATATTATATAATCCATAGTTATTAGGTTTGAATGAATCCACTGGAGCTGTACCAGCATAGCCGTCATTTTTGGTATTACGATCCGGGAAATCCCCTTGCCAGATGTTACATCGATGTTCTCCTTCCGGCGTTATTTCGTTACCCCAGGGGAATTTCTTTTGCTCCAATCCGCCGCGTGCCGCATACTCCCATTCGGCTTCTGTAGGCAAGCGTTTTCCGGTCCACTCGCAAAAGGCTATTGCATCATTCCATGAGACATGGACAACCGGGTGATCCATTCGGTTACTGATACTGCTTTTAGGACCTTCAGGTTGTTTCCAATAAGCCCCTTCAATTCCTTTCCACCATGGAGTATCATCTGGAGAGGGGAGATCTTTCTTTTTAAATCTATCAGGCAAGAAATTTTTAAATACGAATGACCAGCCGTACTGCTCAGCATCAGTTTTATATCCTGTAGCGCGAATAAATCTGGCAAATTCAATATTCGTTACAGTAGTTTCATCAATCCAAAAAGGGTCTACCTGAACTTCCCGAACAGGTCCTTCACCATCCTCGGGGAACCCTTCTTCCGTATCCGTTCCCATTAGAAAGCTACCCCCGGAAAGCTTTGTCATGCCATCTGTAGAGTTGTTTGTGTTGTTGGATTTAATATGTTGCTGTTTATGTACCTTTTTACTGCCATTCCTGCCAGCTGTGCAACATTTTGCAGATTTCCCCATATCAAAAGAATTTTAAGTTACTAGACTATGAGTTAGGTAAGTCTAATATAAGTAAGCTCCAAGAAACTTCATCAGATCTCAATAGATAGCGATAACAAATCCTTATGTTCTGATGAATGATCAAAACCAATTTCCTTCATTTATCATGTATTAATATTTATCTTTAACTACATAATTATCATTATGTTACAATGAGGTTAATTAGAGACTAAACTTCAAACATTACGCTTATTTAAGAAAAAGCTTGACAATTTTTTTTATTCTTTTATATTGCTATTAGATGTTATCGTTAACATAAAACGATAGTCCGTAACACGTCTATCAACATAGATATTAATCTATTGCTGGTGGGAAAAGGATCAATTCAACGGGATCTATATTAATTGAATATAAACAAAAGGGGATATAGCATTATGAAAAACTGCTACACTTATTGTTTGGTAATTGCTCTGCTATTTGTAACCGGTTTCAGCACTGTTGAAGCGCAAGAAGTTTCGGGTACGGTAACTAACGTTCAACAAGAGCCGATGGCCGGTGTCAATATCTTGGTAAAGGGTACCACCCAGGGTACTACTACTGATGCCGAAGGGACATACAGCCTGTCAGTTCCCAGCCTACAAGATACATTGGTTTTTACCTTTGTAGGTTATGAGGAGTTGGAAGTTCCTATTGAAGGACAAACCCAGCTCGATGTTCAAATGTCACCTTCAACTTTAAGAGGGGACGAGGTTGTAGTTATTGGATATGGTGAGGTTGAAAGACGTGATCTAACAGGTTCTGTATCGTCTGTTTCTTCTGAAGACCTCAATCCGGGTGAAAGTGGTTCTATACAATCACTTATTCAAGCTAAGATGCCCGGTGTTCGCGTAGTAGAGAATTCCGGTGAACCCGGTGGTGCTTTGTCGGTGAGTATTCGTGGAGCTTCTTCTATTAATGCAGGAACAAGTCCTTTATGGGTAGTCGATGGTTCTCCTATGCCTGGGGGGCTAAGAACCTTCAATCCGGACGATATTGAATCTATTGAGGTACTTAAGGATGCTTCTGCAACTGCTATATACGGAGCACGTGCTGCCGGTGGAGTAGTAATGGTTACCACCAAACAGGGCTCCGGAGGACAAATGCAGGTGAACTATCACAATTACACCAGTATGAACTATCCGGTTTCTAACCTGGATCTGCTTGAACCTACCGAGTATCAACAAGTTATCAATGGTATTATTGATGATGGAGGCGGTAATCCGGAAGATCGTGTTGAAAGCACAGGTGCAGAAACAGATTGGCAGGAACAGATTTTTAATCCAGGAGCTTTAGAACAATATCATTCCCTTTCTTTTAGCGGTGATAGCGAAGGGTTAAATTATTATGTATCGATGAACCTGACGAACGAAGATGGTATAATCCATACTTCTGAATTCGAGAGATACGGCGGGCGAATAAATCTGGATTATTCAGAGGTCGACAACTTTGAATTCGGAACGAGACTTAACATTAATTATATCAAAGATAATATGCCTCGTGTAGGATTCGGATTAAATGAAAATGCAGGAGCGGTTTATTCTGCTATGTTTTTTGATCCGACAAAGCCTGTCTATAACGACGACGGCACCTTTTTTGAACATGATGATCTCACAATAAATAACCCCCTTGCTATTATAGAGGGTGAAGATAGAACAACTGAAAGAAATGCTTTTGCCGGCTCTGTTTACGGGGAATATTTATTCACACCTAGTTTAAGTGTACGGTTGAATGCTGGTTTCGATTTTATGAATGTCCGCAATGATATTTATATCAGCCGCCTGACACAGATCGGAAGAACGACAGGCGGTAATGCAATTATTAATCCGAATCAAAGTCAGAATTATTTTCTCGACGGCACAATCCGTTATGAAAATACGTTCGGAGATCATGATTTAAATTTATTGGGTGGGGTTGAAACCCAGCGTTTCATGAATTCGGGAACATTCCTGTCGGCTCAAAACTTTACTACCGATGCGACGGGTACTGATAATATGGCTTTAGGAGATCCTGAAACGTATGACATCAATAGTAGCAGATCCAGTAACAGACTTCTTTCAGCTTTTGGAAGAGTTAACTATACCTTTAATAACAAGTATTTAGTAACTGCTACATTGCGTGCCGATGGGTCCACACGTTTTGGTGAAAACAATAAGTTTGGGTACTTCCCATCTTTCGCATTGGCTTGGCAAATGGGCGATGAAGAGTTCATGCAGGGTCTGGATTTCATCAGCGAACTTAAACCTAGAGTGAGTTGGGGGCAGACTGGTAACCAATCTATTGGGAACCTGTTGTCAACAACCACATTTAATCCGGGTGGAAGGGCAATATGGGATGATCAACAAATTGTTGGTTTATCTCCTGCCAGACTGGCTAATCCGGATATAAAATGGGAGACTACTGAACAGTTTGATATTGGATTTGATATCTCGCTTTATGATGGCCGCATCAACGGTAGCTTTGATTATTTCGAGCAAACTACTCGTGATATGCTAATGGCCATGCCATTACCACAAGAGACTGGATTTAATTCTCAAATCCAAAATGTAGGTAGTATTGCAAATAATGGTTTTGAAGTTGAGCTGGAAACCAGAAATGTCACGACTAATGAACTGCAGTGGACTTCAAATGTTAGTCTGTCTACTGTTAATAATGAAGTGACTGACTTGGGGCCCGTTGAGGAAATTATTACTGGTAGTTCCGGTTTTACGAATCAATTTTTCCTGATACGAGAGGGAGTGCCACTTCGTTCCTATTATGGTTATGAAATTGAAGGAATTTGGCAGACAGATGATGACTTCTCTCAAATTCAGGAAAATGTACAGCCAGGCGACTTGAAATTCACCGACCAAAACGGGGATGGACAAATTAATGCTGATGATCGTGTTGTCCTTGGTAATTCATTTCCTGACTTCACATATTCAATTGATAACACTTTTAATTACGGCAATTTCGGTTTAAGGGTGTTGGTGGAAGGAAGCCAAGGTGTTAAAATGCTGAATAACAATCTGGTTGATACTTACTTTCCCGTTCAGCTGCGAAGAAACAAGTTAGCGGAACCATATTTGAATCGCTGGACGCCAGATAATCCATCAGATAAATATCCTTCTTTTGTAAATCCGGGTTCACAGGGACAAAATGTGGTGAATTCACGTACAGTCGAAGACGCTTCATATATCCGGTTAAAGAATGTTCAAATAAGTTATAACCTGCCTAATGAGCTTATATCGAGGTTTATGCGTTCTGCCCAAATATATGTTACGGGTACAAATCTGAAAACTTGGAGCGATTACACAGGATTTAATCCTGCACAAAACCCTGGTGGTGATCCTAATGCGCGGATAGATTACAATGCTTATCCGCTGGCCAGAAAATTTCAGCTGGGCATTAAGCTGGGACTGTAATTTTAATGACAGGTATTATGAATATTCTTAAAGAAAAAGAGGAATTAGTTATGAAAACGACCAAATATTTATCAGTACTGTTGTTACTTGGCTTCTTTACGCTTCAGGGATGCAGTGATAATCCTCTTGATGAGGAAGTACATTCAGAGTTAGCACCAGAGAATGTATTATCATCCGAAGAGGGAATTGAATCTGTCTTGGCTTCTGCTTATCAAACGATTACCTGGCCGGGCAGAGCAAGATGGAATAATCTTGAAGAATGGCCGACCGATATATCCTGGCAAACAGGCGGTGGAGAAAACAGAGCGGCTCAACCCATGTTAAATTGGGAGTGGGATGCATCAATGCCGCTTTTCAATATTATTTACAACCGCCACTACAGTACGATCCGGGATGCAAATATTATCCTGGAAAATGTGGAGGAAATCGAAGGGATTCCCGCAGATCGGGTTAATGCCCTTACGGCAGAAGCCCGAGCACTTCGTGCCTGGGCCTATTATCGTTTGTATATATATTTTGGACCAACACCGATACGTACAAGCACTCAGGATGAATTTGAGATGCCAAGAGCCAGTGAGGATGAGTTTAGACAATTTATCGAAGATGAGTTGACGGCAGCTATTCCAAATCTTCCCGAACCGGGGAATGAGCCAAATTACGGCCGCATAACACGTGGCGGGGCAATGGGGCTTCTAACGAAGTTCTACCTGAATACCCGACAGTGGCAAAAGACTGATGATATGGCACAGGATGTGATTGATTCAGATTATTATAGTTTGTTCCCCGAATATGAAGACTTATTCAAAGTCGAGAATAATGGACCAAGTCATCCTGAATATATGCTTGTCAATACTGCTCATCCCGAAGGTCCGGGGGGATTTGACGGAATGAATGTCATGAACGCTACTTTCCCGTGGGGTTTCAAGGAGTGGCCAGAAAAGGATCTGGAGATGCAACCGAACTGGAATAACTGGGCATCCCAGTATCGACTCCTCGACTCTTTCTATAATTCTTTTGAAGAAGGAGATGAAAGACGTGAGCTTATTCTAGTAGAATATGTGAATATGCAAGGTGACACGGTTAACCTGATGGAGGATTATGACGATGCAACCCGTGCATTTAAATATTGGCCAGACCCAAATGCCAATGGAAACCTGCATGGTAATGATGCACCTGAGATCCGTTATGCGGATATCCTGCTCGCACGCGCCGAGGCTCTAAATGAGCTTAATGGTCCTAATCAGGAATCCATTGACCTTATTAATCAGGTCAGAAACCGAGCTGGTTTGGATGATCTGTCATTGGGTGACTTTGGTAGCACAGAAGAACTGCGAAATCATATTCTTGATGAACGAAAGTGGGAGTTTTATAACGAAGGCACAAGGCGACAGGATCTTGTAAGACATAATCAATATGTCGAAAATGCTGAGGAACGTGGTGTTCCGGGAGCTGCTGAGCACCGGGTTCTCTATCCGTTGCCGCAGCCGGCGTTGGATTCCAATCCCGAGTTAGAGCAAAATCCGGGTTATTAATCGAAAGTAAATAAAACAGATGCCCTGGTAGAAAAGATAAAGAGCCGGTAAGGATAATTTACTTCCGGCTCTTTTCTTTTTTTAATCTTATTCAAAAGCCATATCTGAATAGTCGCGAATATTTTAAGCATGCAACAAAGATTCACATATATAGTCTTTTTTTTAGCAATTGGATTGGGGATTCTTACAGGCTGTAGCGAAAGCGTCAGTGATTCCTCACCTGGGGAAGAACCTCTCCCTGAAGAGGAGATAGAACCACCTGCTCAGGAAGTGGGAATAAATGTAAACGGGCAATATAACCTGATGAAATTCGAGAATATTGACCGTTCCGGTACAACGTGGGTCAGGGGTTTTCTGGATTTTTTTCAGCTCTATCCCGATGAATCTCAAATTGAAGAGGATCAGCGAGTTCAAAATTATATCAGGGTAAGCGAAGAAGGATACAAGAATATCCTCAGCATAAAATGGAATTTCAGCAACAAGAGTTTTCCGGATCCTTCCAGCAGCGAAATGCAGGACTATTTATCCTACCTGGATAAACTGCTGGATAAAACCTGGAAGTATACTGATATCATCGTTGTGGGCAATGAGCCGTTCATCGAGTCAAAACGCGATGAAAGAGGGGATAAGCTGATAGCTTTTTATAAAAAAGTGGCTAATTATGTTAACAGTTATCGTGAGTCATCCGACCGTGATATTCCCATCTTTGTAGGTGCCTTTAATAATCTCTATCTGGATGGATGGCGAACACAGGCTGTAAATGATTTATTTTCGTTTGCCAATAGCAATTCCTGGATAGCCGGTGTTGACTTGCACATCCACCATGCCAGCATCGAACAGCTCGACGAATTTATCAATTATGCCGACCTTCGTATTCGTAGTGATCAGCGGATTTTAATTAGTGAATTTTCATTGAAAGATCATTTTAGAACTAAAACAGACGAAAATATTCCGGAAGATTTTGCAAGTGAATACGGATATGATCCTGACACACAAAACTATGAATACCTTGATTATGCACTGAAAAATCAAGTTCCGCGAGAAGAGTGGGTAGATTTTTTAAGTAGCAGCTATTGGTTCGAAAATCGTAAAAATTACCTGTGGAATGCATACAAGCGGTTCAAGAACTACGATAAATTTCATATTGCAAATTATGCATTACGGCAAAGCTTTCCCTTTAACAAAGACTTTACAGCCAGTATTGATCCTTGGATTTTAAATGGTCTCTTTGCTAACAGAACGGTGGAAACTGATCCCGAAACGGGTCAGCACCAATTTAATTACGCCTGGATTAAAGATTTTGCCGCGATCCAGGAAGATTCTGAAAACTAATTAATATTTGGATAGACATGATTTCATTTTGTAAGTATTGCTTATCCAATAAGCTGTTTGGACTTTTATTATTTGCAGGTGTTTGTGCATTGGCAGGGTGTTCAATAAATGCCGAAGAAACCAGTACCCCTAACATAATTATTATTTATACTGATGATGTTGGCTATGGGGATATAGGTGTTTATGGCGCTGAGAAAATTGAAACGCCCAATATTGATCAATTGGCTGAAGAAGGAACCCAATTTACAAATGCCTATGCCACATCGGCTATGTGTACACCCAGTCGCTATTCAATGTTGACGGGGCGATATGCATTCCGGCATCCCAGCGCGGGTATTCTTTCAGCAGAAGATCCCCTCATTATAGAACCGGGTATGACAACACTGCCATCAATGCTGCAAAATGCCGGATACCAAACTGCAATCGTTGGTAAATGGCATCTCGGATTGGGAAGTGAAGGCAAGTCGATAAACTGGAATGGCGAAATTAAACCCGGACCTTTGGAGGTCGGCTTTGGTGAATCATTTATTCTGCCGGTGACCAATGACCGCGTGCCGACTGTTTTTGTGGATGGACACGAGGTTTATCAGCTGAGCGATAATGATGATTCCTTGCAAGTTGCGTATCCGGAAGAGGGACACCATGATTATCAGGAAGAGCAGTTTGGCGAAGAGGAGGAACAATCTTCTTCAAAAGTTCCACAGCCTTTGGTAGGTGATCTGCCTTCTGGCCATACGCATCCCGAGGATCTACGTTATCCTGCTGATGCCCAGCATTCGGGGACAATTGTCAATGGCGTAAGCCGCATCGGTTACCAGGCCGGCGGACAATCAGCATGGTGGGATGACGAACAAATGGCTTCGGTCTTTACAGAGAGATCAAAAGAGTTTATGACAGAAAACGCAAACAACCCTTTCTTCCTGTTTTTATCCATGCATGAAAACCATGTGGCTCGAATCCCTCATCCTGATTTTGTCGGAACCAGTGATACCGGTCTGCGCGGTGACTCGGTTCACGAGCTTGACTGGGTTGTAGGGCAGGTGATCAGTAAACTTGAGGGTCTGGGTATTCGTGATCAAACTATGATCATATTTACTAGTGATAACGGACCTGTTTTCCATGACGGATATGAAGACGGAGCCCTTAAGGATCATAACGGGCACGATCCCAGCGGAATCTACCAGGGTGGAAAATATGTAGCCTATGAAGGTGGTACACGCATGCCAACCATTATAAGCTGGCCCAATCGAATAGAGCAGGGGACAACTTCAGATGCTTTGATCAGCCAAGTAGATTTATTGGCTTCTCTGGGTGAGCTCGTGGGCGGTGAAATCTCTGATCTAGATAAGTTAGACTCTGAAAATGTGTTACCAGCATTATTGGGCGAATCATCAGATGGCAGGGAGCATCTGGTACAGCAATCCAGCGATGGACTGGCACTGCGGATGGGCCCGTGGAAATATATAGCGGAAGGTGAGCGGTCGGAATGGGCCTACAACCGCCATAATCTGGGCGATACCCCACTCAATGTTGAACCTCTGGATGCAACAGAGCACCTGTATAATTTGGAGGAGGATCCTGAGGAAACTAAAAATTTAGCTGATGAACATCCTGACAAGCTGGAGGAGATGAAGAGTTTACTGGAAAAAATTAAACAGAAGTAAATAACCGGGAGTCAAAAACTCAATTTATCCTGACAAAATGGATTTAAAACTTGTTTTCGGGATCGTTTTATTTGCAGTTGTAATGGGATGTTCAGAAAACAACGTCGGGGAATTACATGACAGACCTAATGTTATTATTATTAATGCTGATGATCTTGGTTATGGAGATGTAGGCGCTTATGGCGCCACGAAGGTCCAGACGCCCAATATTGACAGACTTGCTGATGAGGGACGAAAATTCACCGATGCTCACTCTGCTTCAGCTGTCTGCTCCCCCTCCAGATATGCTTTGATGACAGGCCGATATCCTTTCCGCAAAAATCTTCGTGGCCCGTTATTTATGAGAGCTCCGCTTCAAATCGATACTGCTCGTACAACTGTAGCAAGCATGATGAAGAAAGCTGGCTATGCTACCGGGATGATTGGCAAATGGCACCTGGGCTGGGGAAATGAACAGCCGGTGGACTGGAATAAAGAGTTAAAACCAGGTCCGCTGGAGGTGGGGTTTGATTATTATTTCGGTATTCCCGTGTTAAACAGCCATCCTCCGTTTGTATATGTAGAAAACAGCAGTGTATTGGGATTGGAGCCGGATGATCCGTTGGTGTATGGAGAAGAGGCAAAAACCCGGGAATTTGATGAAAAATTTCGTCTTGATGCGATTGGTGGTGCTGAAAAAGCTCATGAGTTATATAAGGACAGAGAAGTAGGCACTACACTTGCTAATAAGGCCGCCGACTGGATCAAAGGTCATAAGGATGAACCTTTTTATCTGAACTTTTCTCCTCCGCAAATCCACCATCCGTTTACGCCGGCGCCTCGTTTTATCGCTTCAAGTAATGCAGGACGATATGGTGATTTTATCCATGAACTTGATTGGATGGTGGGTGAAGTCATAAATGCTCTTGAAGAGGAGGAACTTTTAGATCAAACACTCATAGTACTGACCAGCGACAATGGTGGAATGCTTAACCGCGGCGGGCAGAATGCCTGGGAAGCGGGTCACCGGCTGAATGGTGAACTGCTCGGATTTAAATTCGGCGCCTGGGAAGGAGGCCACAGAGTTCCTTTTATAGTTCATTGGCCGGACAGAGTACCTGCAGGAACCGAATCGGATGAACTGATTTCAAACGTGGATATCCTTGCCACGTTAGCGGCGCTTGTAGATTATCCGCTCGATGATGATGAGGGACCTGACAGTTATAACATGCTACCTGCCTTTACCGGCTCACCGGAAGAGCCCATCAGAGATCATCTTATTATCAGTCCCAGTCGTAAGTCTCATCTTTCTGTCCGAAAAGGAAAGTGGATGTATATACCTGCACAGGGAGAAGGAGGATTTGGCGGTACAGAAATTGGCGAACACACCTTTGCGGGCGCTGCAGCACATAAACTCACGGGCCAGGAAAACAGCGACGTACAAAATGGTAGGATTAAGGATGATGCTCCCTCGGCCCAGCTCTATAATTTAGAGTCAGATCTCAGCCAAAAGAAAAATCTCTATAACGAATATCCTGAAGTTGTGGAAGAATTAGATGAGATACTTAAAAGCTATAAATACATAAATAGTTTTAACCTTGGTAATTGATAGCCTCGAATGAATTTTCACCTTAAAAATTCGATCATTTGCATTCTACTCCTTTCATTCGGAGTGGCATGTCAGGATAAACAAGAGACCATTTCGGAAAAACCCAATATCATTATTCTTTTTACCGATGATATGGGGTATGGAGATCTGAGCAGTTATGGGCATCCGTCTATCAAAACACCTAATATAGATAAATTGGCCGATCAGGGGGCCCGTTTCACTTCCTTTGTGACGGGTAATTGGTGCGTACCGTCTCGTACTCAGTTGATTACTGGTCGTTATATGCCCCGGGTCAATTTTGGCGGTGCAACAGGGGCTAACGGGCGTGGAGGAATGCCGGACAGTGAATTGACGCTTGCTGAAGGACTTAAGGAAGCGGGATATGTCACCGGGATGGCCGGAAAATGGCATCTTGGTCATTATGAAGATCAATACCTTCCGCCTAACCAGGGATTCGACTCATGGTTTGGAATGCCTTATTCCAATGATTTTAGAAAACCATGGGTGCGGACTGACCGGCCGCTGGGACTTTTCCGTGGCACTGAAATGGTGGAGCATCCCATTAATCAAGATTCGCTGACGGTTCGATATACTGAAGAAGCCATTCAATTCATTCGTAATCAGTCTGTAGAAGATCGGCCGTTTTTCTTTTATCTGGCTTATAATATGCCGCATCTGCCGCTTCATACGACGGAGCAATTTAGAGGCCAATCAGCCAGCGGGCTTTACGGTGATGTGATCGAAACAATCGACTGGAGTGTAAAAGAGGTGCTCAAGTCCCTTGATCAGAACGGAGTAGCTGAAAATACAATCGTCTTTTTCGCTTCAGACAATGGTCCCTGGACAAATATGCCGGATCGAATGAAGCAGGAGGGGAATAAACCCTGGCATGCCGGTTCGCCGGGACACCTCCGCGGAGCGAAAGGTACAACCTATGAGGGTGGACACAGAACGCCGGCTATGATTCGATGGCCGGAGCAAATTGAATCCGGCCGGGTTACGGATGAACTTGTTGCCAGTCCCGATATTTACAGGACACTGCTGGAGCTGGCGGGAGCTGAACTGCCGGAACATGAAATAGACGGATATGATCTGATGCCGTTTCTTACGGGCCAGTCAGAGGAGTCACCCCGAAAAGAATACGCCTATTTCAATGGCAATGAGCTTGAAGCAATGCGCAGTGGAGAATGGAAGTTGAGTTTTGCCAATGACAAAGCTCAATTGTATAACTTACAGAAAGATCCTTCCGAGCGGTATAATCGGGCGGATGAAAAGCCGGATATTGTTAAACAAATACAACAAAAAATGCAGCAGTTTGCTGATGAAGTGGGTGCGAATATACCCCACTCAGAAAATGATTAAGTAATTTATATAATTGCATGGTAAGTAAGGAGATAAGCACACGTTTTATAATTTTTAAAGTGCTGGGAGTGATATTTCTACTCCTCTCTGTAGCTTGCACAAATAATGTGCTATTGGAGGAGCCACGGTCTGGCATATCCCAGGAAATAGAAAAAGGAATCCCTTCCGGATTCGATAATTTTATCGCGGAAATTAATTATGATTCTTTGGGTACAGATGAACCAGAGTTTTCATATATGCAATTGTCGGATAATCTTGCAAAGATCACCTTGACATGGCGACTTTCCGATACGCTGCATGTTGATGACTGGCAGTTGAATATTCATCCTGATTTCACACCGGATTTTCACTGGTCGCCCCATCTGACTCCCATGGATGAGCATATCATTGGGCAGCACGTATTTCGTGCACCTGCCCTGATTGTGGCTTCGGAGCCGGAACAGAAGCAGTTAACAATCATTCCCGATCTTGATTTACTGCAAAATGAAAATTCCGTTCCGTGGTATATGGATATGAATGCCCCGGATAATAAACTAACATTGGGAGCGGCCGATCAGAAAGTTGAAGAGCACGTGCTGTTCAAAAGAGAAGAGGAGACAGTCTTTCCGCCCGGTGAATTTAAGTTCGGATTCTATGTCATGGCCAATTCTGATGATTCTGCTCTGTCTAATCCATGGAGAAGACCGCTGGAGTTTATGTGGGAGCGATGGGGCAGTCCCGCCTACAATGAAGGGGAGCCAATGGAAGGGAATCTGGAGCCTTACGTAGAGCATACCTACAACTGGGCTTTTAACAGCTGGGAAGAAAATGTCTGGCAGGAGTTTGAGTTGGAAGGCCAAAAAGTAGGCGCCCCGGCTTTTATTATCAATATGACGCAAAGCCCCAATTATCCCGGTGAAGTCGATGAACGGGAATTCCGATCGATATGGAATCAAACCTGGTTCAGTTCGCTGCGTTCAGCACAGGGTGTATTTCGTTATGCACGGCGTACGGGCGACGGAGAACTGATGGAGAGGGCGAAATTAACCAAAGAACTGGCGCTTGCTTTTCCACAGAAAGAAGGTTTTTTCCCGGGTCTTATTGCCACGGAAATGGAGGAGATCGAAATAGATGGCGAGACCTATAATCGTTCCAAAGGATGGAATACCTACTATTTCGGCAACTCCAACCGCAACCCCTATACACGTGATCCACGGGAGGCGCCCTATCATATTGTAGATATGAGCTGGACGGCCTATCAGATGCTTCGCTGGTATGATGAGCTGGAAAAGGATGAACGTTTGCTCAAATACGCGACCCGCTTTGCTAATTCCCTGATCGAGCTGCAGGACGAGGAGGGATTCTTTCCGGGCTGGCTATCCAAAGAGAACCTGGAACCGATGGAGCACCTGAACCGGTCACCTGAAACGGCCATGTCGGTAACATTTCTGCTAAAGATGCATGAGCTGACAGGTGACAAGATCTATTATGATTCGGCTATCCGGGCGATGGAAGCAGTGACGGATGAGATCATTCCGAAAGGACGGTGGGAGGATTATGAGACTTACTGGTCGTGTAACCGGTACGGTACGGAAGATCTCATCAATAAAAAGGTGGAGCGAAATAATATG
Organism: Fodinibius sp. GM108; assembly: GCF_058386985.1. Classification (NCBI taxonomy): domain Bacteria; kingdom Pseudomonadati; phylum Balneolota; class Balneolia; order Balneolales; family Balneolaceae; genus Fodinibius; species Fodinibius sp. GM108. Next base: position 133,168 of record NZ_JBYEIR010000003.1, on the reverse strand, counting down.
TACAAGCAGAATAATTTGTCTATGTACTGGACGGCCAAAGCGCTGCTTGAATCGTATCTGCTGACCGGCGAAGAGAAGTATCTTGACTATGGCCGGCGAACACTCGATGAGCTGCTGATGACCCAGGCGACGTGGCAGCCGCCGTATATGTATGTCAATACCCTGGGCGGTTTTGGCGTGATGAATGCCGACGGGGAGTGGAACGACTCCCGTCAAAGTCTCTTTGCGGAACTGATTATTCGCTATGGTGAGCAGTTGGACAGCGAAGAATATATCCAGCGGGGACTTGCCGCTCTGCGGGCCTCATTTGTGATGATGTATGCTCCTGAAAATCCCAAAACAAAAGAGCAGTGGGAGAAGAAATGGGAATTTTTCGGCAAAGAGGATTACGGATTTATGATGGAGAATTACGGGCATGGGGGTACCACCGATCCCGGCGGCGTGGGAATCGGTAGTTTCACGATATACGACTGGGGAAATGGTGCGGCATCCGAAGCCTACAACCGTATAGTGGATCACTACGGTATGGATTTTATTAGCAGGAAATGATTACAACTAAAACTTGGAAAGTAAATAAACAATCAGTTATGAAGGATCTATTTTCAAAGATATTGTTACTGATGATTCCGCTACTGTTATGGGGAATTTCATCCGGAGCTCAGGATACAAATAAAAATAAAGAAGAAGTATCGGCAGAGAATCCGCCTGTTATTCCTGTAGGTCTCGATGCCTATCGGATGTGGGATCACTGGCCCAATCAGCGAATAGGATCGCGGGCGTACATGCGAAGTACCTACATGCGCGAAGGGGGCAACAGAATGGCCGATTCCCGCAATTTTCTTTGGATGGGAGAAGATGAGGATTTTAATGTTACACTGGATGTAGAGGGAAAGGGAGTGCTTTATTTCAAGAGGACCAATCACTGGCATGGCAGTCCGTGGCATTATGTAGTGGACGGCACCGACCACATCATTAGGGAAACCGGAACTGAAGATCCTGTAAATGCTAAAGAAACAGTTGAAGAAGCTACTTTTATGCCGGAGGAGGCATTTCCCGAACCGCTGACTTATATCTGGACCACAACCAAGGGTGCCGACCTGATGTGGACTCCCATCGGTTTTGAGGAATCGTTTCAGCTGGCTTACTCTCGTACTTTTTATGGAACAGGCTATTATATCTATAAAAAGTATGCCAATGAAGATAATTTGTCACAGCCTATAGAGTCATGGAGTATCGAAGATACGCCTGATCAGGATGTGCTTGATCTGATTAACCGGGCAGGAACCGATATTGCCCCAAAGAACATAGAAACACAAAAAGGCAGCCTTAATCTCGATGAAAAAAGAAAGGTTCTTGCCGAAATCGATGACGCACCTTCGGTGATCCGAGCTTTCAAAATTACCCTGCCTCTTGAAGAAGCAGAAGAGTTGGAGCGTCTGCGACTGCAAGTAACCTGGGATGATCGAAATTATCCCTCTGTTAACGCACCGTTGAGTTTATTCTTCGGCGCCGGAACATTATATAATCGCGATCAGAGTGAATACTTGGTTAAAGGTTTCCCTATGAATATTCGATTTGATTATAAAAAAGAACAGGTCGAATTGGCCTGTTACTATCCGATGCCTTTTTTCCGATCTGCACGGTTTGAGATAGCAGGTATCGAGCCCGGTGATACTGAAATTGATTATGAACTGCGTTATGAACCTTTTGAAGGATCTCCCAACCAGAGCAGCTACTTTCACGCAACCTATAAAGATTTCCCTGAGCCAGAATTCGGCAAAAACTTAAGCTTGTTGGATACGAAAGGTATCGAAGGTCAGGATGAGTGGTCGGGCAGCTTTGTCGGAACAACGTATATTTTTACCCAGCGAAATTTCTTTCGAACCCTGGAAGGAGATCCCCGCTTTTTCTTTGATGGAAGTCAAAATCCTCAGGCTCACGGAACCGGCAGTGAAGAGTGGGGCGGGGGAGGCGATTACTGGGGTGGAGAAACTATGACATTGCCTTTTGCCGGTCACCCGGTTGGAGCCCCGAATAAAGAAGAGATCAAAAATGAAAAAGACCAAATACACTCCGCTTACCGCTTTTTATTGGCTGATGCCATGCCATTCGGAAATCGTGCGGTCATAAATCTTGAGCATGGCGGATGGAATCTGCTGCAAGAGCATTATGAGACGGTTACCTATTGGTATGGACTGCCCGCCCCATCCTTGGTTAAAACGGATGAAATAGATATCGGAAAGACGGAAAGTGAAGAAAATCATGAGTATGAATCGCCGGACGCTTCTGAAGTTCAGGAGATTGTCTCTCGTTTCGATGGACTCGGAATAGACACTTTTCCTGATGATCGACGCATAGGTCCTGAGTATGAAAGGTTAATCGGGAATGAAGTATTTCCGGCCCATAGAGAGGATGGCAGATATACCAGAAGCAGCTCGGAATTTTCAGTGCATTTAGAGCCCGATAATCACGGGGTTATGTTGCGGAGGACATTTGACTGGAGCTTTCCCAATCAAAAGGCGGAAGTTTATGTGGCGGATGCCAGTGATGATTTTAATCCCGAAGAACCGGAGTGGGAATATGTAGGGAATTGGTACACAGCAGGATCTAATACCTATGTCTACTCACCGGCCGACGGTGAACTGGGAGAACGTAAATACCAGGTTAAAAATTCCAACCGCCGTTTTCGCGATGAGGAGTTCCTGATTCCAGCTGAATTAACGCAAGAGCGATCGGCTCTGCGGATCAAGGTAGAGCATGTGCCTGTAAGTCGTGATCTCTATCCCGGTCATCCTTATCCTAAAGAAAGTGCATGGAGCGAGCTCGGCTATGAAGTCTACAGCTATATCATGCCGGAATTTGAAGTTGAAGAATGAATTAGAAGCGAAAATTAAACCGTAAATGCTGACATATGGAGAATTTTGAAACATCGCAGAATAAATCAACAAAATCAGGCTTAAAAGCCCCCCTGTTGGCTTTTGTGCTCATTACTAGTCTGTTTTTTCTATGGGGACTTGCTCATAATTTGACCGATACCCTGTTAGCGGCTTTCAAGAGAATAATGAGCCTTACTGACTTCCAAACTTCCTGGATTCAGATCGCGTTTTACGGGTCATATTTTTCGCTGGCTATACCAGCGGCTATTTTCATTAAAAAATTCTCCTATAAATCAGGAGTACTTCTCGGGCTGGGGATGTATGCCACAGGGGCTCTGCTTTTTTACCCGGCAAGTATCAGTCTGCAATACGGTTTTTTCCTGATTGCACTTTATATCCTGGCCGGTGGGTTGACTGTGCTGGAAACTACCGCTAATCCCTATATCATTGCGATGGGAGATGAGGCTACCGGCACAAGGAGGTTGAATCTGGCACAGTCATTCAATCCGCTTGGTTCTATATCGGGTGTTGTTATCAGTAAATTTTATATCCTTTCTCAGCTCGATTTGTCAAGCGCCAAAGAAAGAGCAGAAATGACGGCCCAGGAACTGAGTAAAATTCAGGAAGCCGAGCTCGATGCTGTAATGGGACCTTATGTAGCCGTTGGAATTCTGCTGCTGGTATTGGGGATAGTCATCTACTTTACCAAAATGCCTAAGGTCTCTACTGAAGAAACTAAAATCAATTTTTGGTCTACGGTAAAAAGGCTGGTGAAAAATAAAAATTATGTATTCGGTGTTGTTGCCCAGTTCTTCTATGTGGGAGCCCAAATTTGCGTCTGGTCGTTTATCATCCGCTATGTGATGGAAGAGCTGAATGTTGTTGAGGCCGAAGCATCCAGCTACTATATAGCATCGTTGATTTTATTCACCCTGTTCAGGTTTATCAATACAAGTTTGATGAGCTGGTTCAAACCGGCTGATTTACTGGCGTTGTCATCCCTGCTTGGAATAGTGAGTACATTCCTGGTCATCACGGGAAGCGGGTATGTCGGAGTTATAGCCTTGGTGGCTATTTCCGGATTTATGTCACTGATGTTTCCCACTATTTTCGGTCTTGCCTCGGAAGGTCTCGGGAAAGACACCAAGTTGGGTAGTTCCGGTTTGATTATGGCAATCGGCGGCGGGGCTGCCCTGCCCGCTGTTATGGGATTAATTTCAGATTATACCGGCAGCATACATATAGCTTACTGGGTACCGCTGCTTTGCTTTATCGTTGTAATGTTATACGGCCTCTACCATAAGAAAGAGAGTCTCGTGACCGCTTGATGAATACGAACAAATAATTACTCTTGATATGAATAGTTTTCTCAAAAAATTAACATCTAATGTGGCAGTGGGAATTTTGTTGCTATTATTTTTCTCATCTGCCGGAATCAGTCAAAATATAACTACGGGTACGCTCATAGAAGAGATGGCTAGCCTAGAGCATTTGACAGAACATCCGGAACCGTTTTACCGGACCATACAATTTTCCTCCTACGATCGCCGCAGTGATCAGCCCGACGGACCGGGTTGGCTGGAGAACTCCGACGGTTTCGGTGGAGAGCCGATTCCTAATTTTCAAGATGTAATAGAAGAACCCGGAGAAGATGGAATTGGCACCTATTTGCTCTGCGATTTGGATGGTCCTGGTGCGATTGTCCGCGGATGGACGGCCAGAATTAATGGTTCGTTGAAGGTTTATCTGGATAAGTCGGAAACTCCCATTTATGACGGACCCGCCGAATCTTTTTTTCGTAACAGCTATGATTCTTTTTTAGAAGCTACGGACCTCGATGCTAATATTTTTGAAGAAGCGTTCAGCCAGCGCGATGCCGGCTATTTCCCCATCCCGTTTTCCGATCATCTGCGAGTAGAGTGGACCGGCAACCTGGATAAACTTCATTTTTATGAATTACAGGTCCGGAAATACAACGAAGAAGCAAGGGTGCAAACATTTCAACCGGAAGACCTGCAGACATATCGGGATGAGATAAAACATACAGCCGAGGTATTGAATAACCCGGATAACTATGCTCAATCCCGTCAAGGTACTGAGGAAGCAATTTCTGCTGATCTGGCGGCCGGGGACGAAGAGGAGGTATTTACACTTGAAGATGAGGGGGCAATCCGCCGGCTGGTTTTGAAGCTGAATGCTGAGGATATGGACAGAGCTCTCCGGCAGACAATACTTACTATTCATTTTGATGATGCTCCCCGGGGACAGATACAGGCGCCGGTTGGTGATTTCTTCGGAGCTGCCCCGGGAATCAATCCATATGTCTCGCTGCCATTTACCGTGAAATCGGACGGTACGATGATCTCCCGCTTTTTGATGCCTTTTGAAAATTCTGTACGGATAAAAATCCGTAACATGGGAGATCAGCAGATTAAAATAGATGGATCAATTACTCATTCCGATTATGATTGGAATCCGGATCGGTCGATGCACCTGCGGGCGCGCTGGAGAGTGGATCATAATATGAATGAACAGACTCCGTACGATCTGCCCTTTGTAATTGCAAGGGGGGAAGGCGTTTATGTCGGGACGTCTTCACTTCTTTTTAACCCTATAGAAATACCTACTGCCGGAGGCAACTGGTGGGGCGAAGGGGATGAAAAAATATTTGTCGATGATGAAGAATTTCCCTCCACGTTTGGAACCGGTTCGGAAGATTACTATAACTACTCCTGGTCATCCTCCGATATCTTTCAGACGCCTTATTCGGGTCAGCCCAGGAATGACGGTCCCGCCACACGTGGATTTGTAACCAATCACCGGTGGCATGTTGTAGATCCTCTGCCGTTTAATAGTGATCTGCATTTTTATATGGAGTTCTTCCCGCATAACGGGGTAAAAGGATTTTCTTATGCACGTATGAGCTATTTTTATTCTCGTCCCGGGCTTATCGATGATCATGTACCGATTTCTCATGATGACATTCGTCATCTTGAGCATAACTACTGGTCACCCAAGGCCAAAGGTGCTGCCAGCAACTCTGTTTTTTATCAGGTAGAAGGTCTTATTGATATAAATGAAGACAATTATGATTTAAAAGAGGATAATCTATGGGCAGAGGGTGAACTGTTTGTCTGGAATCCAAAAACAAAGGGAGAGGAACTTGAGATTCCGGTAGAGATAGATGAGGAAGGCACCTATGCTATCTGGTTGACAGCTGCCCATTTTAAAAATTCCGGTGCAATTTCGATACAGATAAACAATCGTGAAGCAGGTTTTGGTGGTCCTGATGGGCTAATAGATTTGAATAATGAAGATCGGAAGTTGTTGAGGAACTACCGATCTGAAAATTTATCCCTGGAGCCGGGAAAACATATAATAAACGTCAGATATGATGACGATAGTAACAGGGATCAAGCAGATGTCGGCCTTGATTTCGTATGGGTACAAAAACAGTAAATGATATTAACTGAAATTAGATCTGATACAATGGAAGCTAAAAGGCAAAATGTTTACAGACAATCGAAAATGGCTATTCAAAAATTAATATCAGCAGGCTTTATACTGCTGATAACTTTGTTGATGATAGCTTGTAATTCCGACGGTTCATCAAAACAGGATAAATCAATGACAGAAGAAGAAACGTTCGGCTATAATGTAGAATTTTTAAAAGAATATACCGATGTAGTTGTGCTGGAAGGCAATGACGGACAGGGCAAGGTGCTTGTCACCCCGCAGATGCAGGGCCGGGTGATGACCAGTTCGGTAGCAGGGGACGAAGGCAAAAGCCTGGGGTGGATCAACCGTGATATTATAGAATCGGGAGAAATTGATGAACATTTTACGGCTTATGGCGGTGAAGACCGCTTCTGGATCGGCCCGGAAGGCGGCCAGTATTCGGTGTTTATCACCCCCGGTGAGGAGATGGTCTTCGAGAATTGGTTTGTGCCATCCGGCATCAATACCGACCCATGGGAGCTGGTGGAGTCCAGCGAAAACCAGGTGATCGTCGAGACCGACCTGGCATTGACCAACTATTCCAATACAGAATATGATATACACGTGACGAGATCGGTAAATCTTTTGGATCAAGGCCAAACCGAAGATCTTCTTGAAATACAGCTGCCTGAGGGGATTCAACAGGTGGCATTTGAAACGGAGAATACCATCGAAAATAGCGGGGACAACCGGTGGACGAGGCAGACCGGCGCTCCGGCAATCTGGATCCTAAGCATGTTTACGCCCGCACCCGGTATTACGGTTGCTATTCCCTACAAAGAAGGACCCGAGGATGAGCTGGGACCGGGGGTAACGACCGACTACTTCGGGGAAATCAGTTCCGAGCGGCTAAAAACCGATGAAGGCATTATCTATTTCAAGGTGGACGGCGAGCAGCGTCGCAAATTGGGCGTATCGCCACGACGAGCCCTGCCGGTGGCCGGAAGTTACGATGAGACCAACCAGATCCTGACCCTCATCCATTATTCGTTCCCCGGAAATAACACCGACTATGTGAATCAGCTTTGGGAGCACCAGGACGAGCCTTACGGCGGGAATGCTGTGTTTGCCTATAACGACGGGCCGCTCGAAGATGGCAGTCAGCTGGGACCTTTTTATGAGCTGGAGAGTTCGTCTCCGGCTGCTTTTCTCGAGCCGAATGAGTCGCTGACTCACCACCACCGGGTTTTCCATTTTACGGGTGATGATCAGGCGCTCAATCAGATCTCCCGGGATGTGTTGGGGGTGGAGATCGAAGAGATTAAATCAGCTTTTTAGAATCTATACTGACTTTTTAACCATGGATGATCAATATTATATCGGCTGTGACGTAGGTACCGGGTCGGCACGAGCGGGTGTGTTTGACCCGCATGGAAAGATGTTGTCGATGCAAACTCATCCGATTAAAATGTGGAAGCCCAAGCCGGATTTCGTAGAGCAATCCTCCGAGGATATCTGGCAGGCCTGCTGCAGGTCTATCAAACAAGTGATTGGTGAGGCAGGTATAAGCCCCGACCAGGTTCAAGGCATTGGTTTCGATGCAACCTGCTCACTGGTGGTGTTGGATGAAGACGATAAGCCGGTTACGGTTAGTCCCGATGATTCCGCCGAGCAAAATATCATTGTCTGGATGGATCATCGTTCGATAGGGGAAGCCGAGGAGATTAACGAGAAGGGGCACGAGGTACTTCAATATGTCGGCGGGAAAATCAGCCCGGAGATGGAAACGCCAAAGCTGCTCTGGTTGAAAAGGAATAAACCGGAAACCTGGAAGCGCGCTGCCAAATTGTTCGACCTGCCGGACTTTCTGGTCTACCGCGCCACCGGCACCGACGTGCGATCAGTCTGCACGACGACCTGCAAGTGGACCTATCTGGCCCATGAGACCAGCACGACAGAGAAAAGTGTTGGGCGGTGGGAGAGCTCTTACTTTGAAGAGATCGGCCTCGGTGATCTGGTGGATGAAAATTTCGCCCGAATTGGCCGGATCGTACGCCCGGTCGGCGAACCGGTGGGCCAGGGATTAACCGAGGAAGCCGCTGGAGAATTAGATTTGAATCCGGGCACGCCGGTGGCTGTATCCATTATTGATGCGCATGCCGGCGGCCTCGGTCTGCTGGGAATGGGAACAGAATCAGAGGAAGCAAAGAAACTCGAAAATCGTATTGCGCTGATCGGCGGCACATCGAGTTGCCATATGGCGGTCTCCGAAGAGCCTAGATTTATCGACGGCGTCTGGGGGCCGTACTATTCGGCGATGGTCCCCAATATGTGGCTGACCGAAGGAGGGCAGTCGGCGACAGGAGCCCTGATCGATCACGTTATTTTTTCTTCGAAACAGTCGGTAGAACTGGAGCAGCAGGCCGAACAGGAAAACCGGACAGTGTATGATATCCTCAATGAACGGGTTCATCAACTGGCCGAAGATCAAGGTCTTGCTGATGTGAGCCTGTTGACGAGAGACCTGCACGTGCTTCCTTACTTTCACGGCAACCGGTCTCCGCGGGCCAATCCCTCGCTGGTCGGCAGCATCTGCGGACTCACGCTCTCCTCGACGCTGGATGATTTGGCTCTGTTGTATTTGGCCACTATTCAATCTGTCGCCTACGGCACGCGTCATATCATCGAAACGCTGAATGAAGAAGGCTATCGGATCCAGCAGATTATGGCGACGGGCGGAGGTACCAAAAACGCACTGTTTCTGAAAGAACACGCCGATATCTGCGGGTGCGAGATCGTCCTGCCCCGCGAAGACGAGGCGGTGCTACTGGGCAGCGCCGTACTGGGCGCCGTGGCCGGCGGGCAGTATCCGACGGTGCTGGAGGCGATGGAGAACATGAATCATGCCGGCGACATAATCGAGCCGCAGAACGGGCGGTTGGCAGAATATCATGATGCCAAATACAGGATCTTTCACAAGATGTATCAGGATGAGATCTCATACTTTGACATAATGGAAGACAGCGGCGTTTCATAGGATGTATGAATTAAGCATTAATTAGGAACTAATTTTTAAACCAAACGATATTGAATATGAGTGACCAAGATGTATTTGAGGCGGTTGCGCCACAAGACCAAGAACGACGATTGATTGGAAGAGTCCCGAAAGTGGGCATCCGACCGGCAATTGACGGCCGCCGCGAAGGCGTTCGGGAATCCCTTGAAGATCAAACGATGGCCATGGCCCGACGGGCCGCTGAGTTTATCTCAGAAAACGTGCGAGACACCAATGGGCAGCCGGTCGAATGCGTGATTGCTGACAGCTGTATCGGCGGGGTGGCAGAAGCCGCACAAGCTGCCGAAAAGTTTGAGCAGGAGGGGGTCGGGCTCTCTCTGACCGTCACGCCCTGCTGGTGTTACGGGTCGGAGACGATGGATATGAACCCTTGGTATCCCAAAGCGATCTGGGGATTCAACGGGAGCGAACGTCCCGGAGCGGTGTATCTGGCGGCCACGAAAGCGGCCCATGACCAGAAGGGACTGCCGGTCTTCAGTATTTACGGCAGCGAAGTACGAGATAAGGATTATGAAGGTATTCCGGAGGATGTCCGGGAAAAGATCCTGCGGTTTGTACGGGCCGGACTGGCCGTAGCCGAGATGCGCGGCAAGTCATATCTGTCGGTCGGGTCCGTGTCGATGGGCATTGCCGGCTCGATGATTCAGGAGGATTTTTTCGAGGATTACCTGGGCATGCGCTGCGAGGCGGTTGATATGTCTGAGCTGACCCGCCGAATCGAAGAGGAGATTTACGATAAGGAAGAGTTTGAACGGGCGATGCAGTGGGTCCGTAATTACTGCACCGAAGGCGAAGACATCAATCCCAAGAACAAGCAGCTGAGCCGGGAAGAGAAAGACCGGAACTGGGAGACGGTGGTGAAGATGACGCTGATCATCCGCGACCTGATGGTCGGCAATCCGAAACTGGAGGAGATCGGGTACGGAGAGGAAGCTCTCGGCCGCAACGCCATTGCCGGCGGATTCCAGGGACAGCGGCAGTGGACCGACCATTTTCCCAATGGCGATTTTTCGGAGGCGATACTGAACTCCTCGTTTGATTGGAACGGCATTCGAGAACCGTATGTCGTGGCCACCGAAAATGACACGTTGAATGCTGCCTGTATGCTGTTTGGTCAACAGTTGACCAATACGGCCCAGGTGTTTGGGGATATTCGTACGTATTGGAGTCCGGAGTCTGTGGAGCGGGTGACCGGACACACCCTTTCCGGCAGGGCCGAAAACGGGATTATCCATTTCCTGAATTCAGGTTCGGCGGCTCTGGATGGAACCGGCCAGCAATCCGAGGACGGGGAGCCGGTCATGAAACCATTCTGGGAGATTCAGCCTGAGGAGGCTGAGGCATGTCTTGAAGCTACCAACTGGTGTCCGGCCAACCTGGAATATTTCCGCGGCGGCGGATTTTCTTCGCAGTTTTTAACGAAAGGCGGCATGCCGGTGACGATGACCCGCATCAATATTATCAAAGGACTGGGGCCGGTGCTTCAAATCGCTGAAGGACATACCGTAGCGCTTCCCGGAGAGGTCCATGAAACCTTGAATCGGCGGACCGATCCGACCTGGCCGACCACGTGGTTTGTCCCGAGACTTACGGACGAAGATGTCTTTAAGGATGTGTATTCGGTAATGAATAACTGGGGCGCCAACCACGGCGTGCTTAGCTACGGCCATGTTGGCGACGATTTTATTACGCTGGCTTCGATGCTGCGCATTCCGGTAAACATGCACAACGTGCCCCGGGAGCGGATTTTCCGCCCCAGCGCCTGGGCGGGGTTCGGTACCAAAAATTTAGAGGATGCTGATTACCGGGCATGTAAGAATTTTGGACCGTTGTATGAATAATCAAGATATTTTCCCAAAACCAGAGGAATAGAAGAATAATTTAATGATGGTACTTGATAATGCTTACTAATCTATTATATTTCAGAATGTTATCGATAACATTATTTTTAGATGTTTTCCCGAATAACGTTTAAGGGGACGGGATAAAGCAGAATCAGCAAAAAATACAGAAGTCCACGGCATCACTTAGTGCATAATTGGCTAAAGGAATAGCTACTATGATCCTAACTAATAGCAGGAGTTACATAAAGATTTTGTGGAAAGCTCTCTCTCGTTTAGTATTCAAGGGATTATTGCTGTTATTGGGAATTTGTTTTTTGCTGACTTTTGAATCAAACGGACAGAAACAGCAGTCGGAAAAACCAAATATCATTTTCATTCTGGTTGATGATATGGGATGGAACGGGATAAGCAGCTATGGAAACCGGCATGTTGAAACTCCCAATATTGATCGACTGGCTGACCAGGGGATGAAATTTACCAACGCCTATGTATCTCCCGAATGCACTCCTACCCGCGGTGAATTAATTTCAGGTCAGTTTACCGCCCGAACTGGTATAACTCAGGTGCATATAAGGCGTACGTATCCAAATGCACCAATGACAGAGCCGGAAGTAACCGGTAAACTGCCGGAGGATAATTATACCATCGCTAACATGCTCAAGGATGCCGGCTATGCTACCATGGTTAGCGGAAAGTGGCATCTGGGCGGGGGACGTGTTGCCGATATAAAAGAAAATCGAGGCATGGAATTTTTCGAGCAGTACGGCTTTGATTTTGCGGGCGATGCGGTAGAACGGGAGTGGTCGCGAGATCATGAAGTCTATAAGGAAGAGGATAAAGAAAAAGCAAATCTGGATATTATAAATGATTTCTTCCGTTTTGCCGGGCAAAATGAAGATAAACCGCTGTTTGCTTATCTGTCGTTTTTTAGTCCCCATACACCGATTGTAGCCCCCGATTCGCTGGTTGAAAATTATTCGGAGAATGGATTCCCAACATCCACAGAACTTTTTGGTGATGCTGCGGTAAAGCCCACCGCAAATTATGCGGCTATGGTTAAATTTTTGGATCATTCCATTGGTAAATTGCTGAATGATCTGGATGAAAAAGGATTATCCGATGAAACAATGATTGTTTTCATGTCTGACAACGGCGGACTAAACCGGGCATGGGATAATTACCCGCTGCGCGGTGCGAAGGGAATGCTATATGAAGGTGGAATTCGTGTGCCTTTGATTGTCAGCTGGCCCGGAGAAGTAGAGTTGGAAAGCAAGTCTGATGTCCCTGTCCATATCGTCGATATGTTTGCCACCTTCAAAGAGCTTGCGGGTGGCGACATCCCCGAAGACAAGAAACTCGATGGAGCGAATCTGATGCCGTTGTTAACAGGACAGGAGAATCCGGATAACAGCAGAGCCATATATTGGCACCATCCGCATTACATCCCCGATTATGGAAAAACTCCGAGCAGTGCTATCCGCAAAGGAGACTACAAACTCATATACTATTACGGTGACTATCTGGAAACACAGGAGCATTTGCCGCTACGCGGCGAGCCGTATGGTGAATTAAGGCTCGGTGAACGGGTTGAGCTTTTTGATTTAAATAATGATCCGCACGAACAATATGATCTTTCAGAAAAACGACCTCAGTTAGCTGATGAAATGCTTAACAATCTTAAACAGATGCTGAAGGAGGTTGATGCACCGATGCCGAAAAAAAATCCTGATGCGGATCTCTCAAACTGGTTTGAGGCCCAGAGGAGAAATTAACTTCAATAAAATTCTTATTCTAAAATTTCGGATAAATTAAATAGATACTAGTAAAGGGCAATCATCTCCCTGTCCCCCTTCGAAGGGGGAAATCACGATGCTTTTCCGTGAAAGGGGGATGACAGTGACTAAAACTAGACGGATTTCTAAAACTAATACAATCTCCATGTACAGGATTATTCTCATAATATTGGTCAGCCTGCTAATGCTCTTCACCGGCAGTTGTGAAAGAGCCGCTGGAGATCAGAATAACTCAGATGCCCCTAATATCATTTTCGTATTTGTTGATGATATGGGATATGGCGATCTGCCCCAGTATGGAAACGCCGGGGTAAGTACACCGAATATTGATAGAATGGCAGAAGAGGGAATTCGTTTCACCAATTTCTATGTAAATTCTCCTATCTGCTCACCATCTCGTGTAGCCGTTACCACAGGACAATATCCGCTGCGGTGGAATATCACCTCTTTCCTGGCCGATAGCGCGCGAAATATAAATCGCGGAATGGATCATTATCTGGATGTAAATGCTCCCAGTCTTGCGCGATTTTTTCAAGATTCCGGCTATTATACTGCCCATGTTGGAAAATGGCATATGGGCGGACAGCGTGAAGTGGAAGGTGCTCCATTGATTACCGAATTCGGTTTCGATACTTCGCTCACCTCTTTTGAGGGATTGGGGGAACGACTCGGAATAGAATTTGAAACAAAACAGTGGAACGGTAGCAATCGGTTTTTCCACAGTGTAAAACAGGCTAACCTCGGTCGCGGTGATATTCGCTGGGTAAAGCGACATAATCAGCCCAGAATTTATGTCGATCGGACGATCGAAGAGATACAAAGAGCAGGAGAAAATGATCAGCCTTTCTATATTAACTTATGGACCGATGCCGTGCATACTCCGCTGGAAGCTCCGCCCGAGTTAAGAGGCGATGGATCACAGCGAGCAAATTATTTTGGCGTAATCAGCGATCTGGACACCCAAATAGGGCGATTGTTAGATCATATCCGGAATGATCCGGAGCTGAGATATAATACGCTGATTGTTTTTGCCAGCGATAACGGACCGAGTCAGGAAATTGGTATGACCGGAGGTTTACGAGCTCATAAAGGCAGTCTTTACGAAGGCGGTATTCGCGAACCGTTTATCGTGTGGGGACCTGGATTTATTGAGGAATCTCACGAAAATATGACCAATGATAATACCATTATGGCGGGCATGGATTTGCCTCCGACATTACTTTCAATTGCAGGGATTGAGGCACCGGATTCAATACAGTTTGACGGGCTGGATATGAGCGAAGAGATGCTCGGTCGATCCGAAAGTCAGCGGTCTGAACCCGTTATGTGGATTCGTCCCCCCGATTTTAATCCCAACGGAAACTGGAAGGATCTTACTGAACGCAAAGATCTTGCAATAAGAAATGGCAAATGGAAACTATTGGTCGAAACGGATGGCAGTGAGCCTGAACTTTATAACCTGGATGAGAATCCCGGAGAAACGATCAATCTGGCAGGAGATCTTCCTGAAATAACAGAAGATCTAACTAATAAAGTACTGAATTGGTTTGATGAGACGATTGCTAATTCATCGGCCGAGGCCAAATACTGGGAAAAGGAGTAAATCACATTAAAAGAAGACTGATATGAAATCAAGTGTTTATAATAACATTGCAGCAGTATTAGCTTTTGTTCTTGTACTCGGATCAACGGCAGAACTTAAATCCCAAGTAAGAACAGAAGGTGACATTCCGAGGTCCGAGCATCCAAAACCACAGTTTGAGCGCGAGAACTGGAAAAATCTAAATGGTCATTGGGCTTTTACATTCGACCATGGGAAGTCGGGTGCAGAGCGGGATTGGCATCAGAAGAAGAAACCGTTCGATAAGGAGATTACGGTTCCATTTCCACCCGAAAGCAAGATGTCGGGTATCGAACACAAGGACTTTATGGAATCGGTCTGGTACCGACGCGAATTTGAAGTGCCGGCTGAATGGGATGAAGAACGTGTATTTTTACATTTCGGAGCCGTGGACTATGAAGCAACAGTTTGGATCAACGGTGAGCGAGCGGGCCGACACGTTGGAGGCAGCAGCTCGTTCAGTTTTGATATCACCGATCATCTTTCAGATGGATCAAATTCCCTAACGCTGCATGTGGTTGATGAGATGCGGGAAGGAAAGCAGCCCATGGGCAAGCAAAGTCCAACTTATGATCATTTTCGTTGCTGCAGTTATAGCCGCGTAACCGGTATCTGGCAAACTGTTTGGCTAGAAGCCCGTCCTGAGAGCCATATCAAATCGGTACACATTGTTCCCAAGTTTGATTCCGACTCTTTTGTCTTTACACCGGAATTTAAAAGTGCCACCCGTGACCATGAATTCAGAATTACGCTCAAATCCCCTGAAGGAGATCAGGTTACATCCAAAACAGTACCCGCCGAAAATGGAGGACCTGTTACAGTAGAGTTGACCGATCCCCAAGCCTGGAGTCCGGAGAATCCGTATCTCTATGACATTGATTTTGAGCTGCTCGAAAATGGGGAACCTGTAGATCATGTGAATAGCTATGCCGGACTTCGAAAATTTCATATTGAAGGCAATAAATTTTATCTGAATAATGACCCGATTTTTCTTCGATTGGTATTAGATCAGGGGTTTTATCCCGAAGGCATATGGACAGCTCCATCCGATGAAGCCTTGAAGCGTGATATTGAGCTGGCACAGAAAGTTGGATTTGACGGGGCTCGTCTGCACCAAAAAGTATTTGAAGAGCGGTTTCATTACTGGGCAGATAAGCTTGGCTACCTCACATGGGGCGAATTCTATGACTGGGGACATTTTGACTTTCTCGAGTTCACTAATCAGCTGGGGGTCGTTCGTATGGAGCGTGAGTGGGCGGAGATCGTGAAGCGCGATCGCAATCATCCTTCCATTATCGCCTGGACGCCGCTCAACGAGACTCATAATGCGGCTGAAGAAGATCTCAACAATTACAGGGAAGTGGCCAAAAGCCTCTATAATATTACGAAGTCCCTGGACCCCACGCGTCCGGTTAATGATGTGAGCGGATACGTGCATGTTAACACGGACATCTACACGATTCACGATTACGAGCAGGATCCTGATCAATTTCGGGAGCGTTACGAGAGTGTATCGCTTGAAAATCCCGAAGAGGCCTGGCGGGGTTATCCCAACCAAGCGCCGGAACTGGCTGTGCCATATTCGGGAGAACCGTACATGGTGGATGAGTACGGGGGGACGTACTGGACCAAGGAACATACCGATCAGCCTGAAAAATTTGGCGAACGTCGTCCCTTCTGGGGATACGGTAAGACGGCCGACGAAGTTGAAGATCTAATTGAAGATTTGACCCAAGTGTTGGTTAATAATCCCAATATCTCCGGTTTCACATACACCCAGCTTACCGATATCGAGC
The DNA here is from genome assembly GCF_058386985.1 of Fodinibius sp. GM108. Classification (NCBI taxonomy): domain Bacteria; kingdom Pseudomonadati; phylum Balneolota; class Balneolia; order Balneolales; family Balneolaceae; genus Fodinibius; species Fodinibius sp. GM108. The sequence continues at coordinate 116,724 of NZ_JBYEIR010000003.1, read as the reverse complement.
AGGAGGTTAACGGAATTTATACCTACGACCGCGAATTGAAATTTGATGCCGAACGTCTGCGCGAAATTTTCCAGGCTCCGGCAGCAATTGAACAAGAATAGATCTTGTAACCGATGGAAATGAGGAAAAATATTTTATATCAATCAGTAATAAAGAGCTCAAAGTGGGGGACAGGGCTTGTTAAGTCTATTCTTATATTGTTGTTGATAGGTAGCACCGTGAATGCCCAGATACCAGTAGATTTTTCTGATTTTGATAAAAACGGTGAAGCCTCGGCTGTTGTCAGTGGAAACGTACTTGATATTACCTGGCCTGCCGGAAACAATCAGCAGGGGAAAATCAAGATCAATCTTGATAATGGAAGTCCGTTGTTTAGCAGTATTAAATTAAGCAACGGAGAGAAATCTGCTGAGATAGCATCAAACCTGGATCCGGTTTTTGTGCTAACCGAGGGACAAAGAAATTTGGATAGAAATGGCTGGAATACCTTTTTCGACAGGACTGCTTACCGGCCTTATGAAGCAAATACCGTGAAATTGGATAGACGGGATGCTAAAGTGAGTACTGGCGGATCCCGAACTAAAATTGAAATTTCTCAGGCTGAGGCGGGACAGTTTTCCGGGAATTTGGAAATAACACTGTATAACGGCAGTCCCTTGATGAAGACCGAAGCGGTAATGAGTACGCAAAAAGATTCGACGGCTATTATTTATGATGCAGGCTTGGTAAGTAGTGATCCCGAAAATCCTATCTGGAATGAAATTTATTGGGCAGATACCGAAGATCATATCAGGTCTGCTAAAGTTGATGCCGGTGATAAAAGCAAAAACCTGAAAGTAAAATACCGGACCGTCATTGGTGAAAGCGAGGAAGGAAGTATTGCCGTATTTCCACCCCCGCACCAGTACTTTTATCCACTCGATAACGCCTTCAATCTCAACTTTACCTGGTATGGCAGTAATTATCGAGATTTGGTTCCTGGATACGGAATCGGCATTCGGCATGACCTGATGGGCGACATGCGTCATGTGCCTTGGTTTAACGCTCCGCCCGACACAGACCAGCGATTGAGTTTCTTCACAGTTCTTAGCACCGAAAAAGATGGTCAGGTGCTTGAAGAGGTGAAAGAATTTACGAATGGTGATTCATACCGGCCTCTTGACGGACATAAAACAATGGCCAGCCATTTTCATACCGAGCATATTACCGATATTATCAATCATAGACCGCTGCCGGATATTCCAGGTCACGTTAGAGTGATGAGGGAACTGGGAGTTACCATCATGCATCAGGGTGAATTTCATCTTTCTGGCAATCCAAGAGATCCCGGCCCGAGAAGATTAAAGCAACTCGAGATGATGCACGAGGAATTCAAAGCACTCTCCGACGGCAATTTCCTGATGCTCCCCGGTGAAGAGCCCAACGTGCATTTCGGGGGACACTGGATGGTCTTTTTCCCGGAACCGGTTTACTGGCATATGAATCGAGGTGAAAATCAGCCGTTTGTTGAGGAACATCCCGAATATGGAAAGGTCTATCGCGTAGGCAATCAGGAAGAAATGCTGCGGCTGCTGAAAGAAGAAAATGCTTTGGCATGGACAGCTCATCCCCGTACCAAAGGTTCCGCCGACCATCCCGATGAATATAAGGATGAGGAATTCTATAAATCTGATCGATTTTTAGGGGCCGCGTGGAAAGCACTCCCGGCTGATTTATCAAAAGATAAATTGGGAGTAAGAGCGCTCGACCTGATGAATGATATGGCCAATTGGGGCCAAAAAAAGTATATGCTTGGAGAAGCAGACCTTTTCAAGCTGGAACCGTATTTTGAATTTTATGGCCATATGAATGTTAATTACCTGCGGCTGGATGAGCTTCCCGACTACGAAGGTGGATGGTCTTCGATACTGGAAGCTGTGGAGCAGGGTAAGTTCTTTGTCACGACCGGTGAGATTTTACTGCCGGAATTTACCGTGAATGGCAAGCAGTCGGGTGAGCAATTGACATTAGATGGAGACGGACAGGCCGAAATAAAACTCGGCATCAATTGGACATTCCCGCTTGATTATGCAGAAATAATATCCGGCGATGGGAAACAGGTATACCGAGAGCGAATATCACTTAACGAGACAAAAGCTTTTGGTAAGGATACTTTTACTGTTGCAACTGATCTGTCCGGACGCGACTGGGTCAGAGTTGAAGTTTGGGATACTGCTGTCAACGGAGCTTTCTCACAGTTCGTTTGGCTGGATTAAATGAGTAGAAAATAGATCTTGAACAACTACAAAATGAAAAACAACATGTACCGCAAAATCAAAAAAATAAGCTTTTACATTTTTACTGCTGTTCTTGTTTTTTGGATGGGCAGTTCATCAGCATTCGGACAGGAATCGGATAATCTAATGATGGACCTGGCGAAAATTAAAGAAGGAGTCCAGAGCAAACGAGTCAGTAGCTATAACACTAACGGAGCCAACCGCGACCGTTTCGAAGACATCAAGGATGGCGAAACCAGAACGATTATGGATGTCGATGATACCGGTATCATTAATCATATCTGGATAACCATTGCTCCGCCGCCGAATGTACTGAGTCGCAATGACATTATCCTGCGCATGTATTGGGATGGGGAAGAGGAGCCCAGTGTGGAATCGCCTATCGGTCCGTTTTTTGGTCAGGGCTGGGAAGAAACGTATCCCTTCAACACCATGCCACTGTCGGCGGGACCCCGGGACGGTCGATCACTGGTCAGTTATTTTACGATGCCGTTTTCCGAAAACGCCAGAATTGAGATAGAGAATCAAACCGGGCGGACCATAAATGCTTTCTATTTCTATATTGACTATGTGGCAATGGATGAACTTCCGGAGGAAATGGGCCGCTTTCATGCACAGTATCGCCATGAGCTTACGGATCCGATGGAGGGCTCTCCAAAATCCACAAAAGACAAGGTTCAAGGTATTGCTAACAATCTTCGTGAAGAAAAAAATACCACCGGAGAAGGAAATTATCTGATTGCCGATATCGAAGGCAAAGGCCATTTCGTGGGTGTGAACTACTATATTCATTCGCCTATAACCGCCTGGTATGGTGAAGGCGACGACATGTTCTTTATTGATGGAGAAGAGTGGCCGCCCTCGTTGCACGGTACAGGAACTGAAGATTACTTTAATACAGCCTGGGTGCCGAAAACGAAATTTGTGCATCCATTTTTTGGACTTTCACGGGTGAATAACGGAACAGGCTGGCTTGGCAGAACACATACCTATCGATTTCATATCACTGATCCTGTTTACTTCGATGAGTCCATAGAATTTAGTATAGAACATGGGCATAATAACAACCTGACTCTGGATTTATCCTCAGTATCATACTGGTATCAGGAAGAACCGCATAAGCCATTTCCGCCGCTCCCGTCCAAAGAAGAACGTGAGCCTAAAAACTTTATAAATCCTGCGGATATCCAAAAATGGCGGCAGGCCTGGCAGCGTCAGTTCGAAGAGGACTCCGTGATATGGGGTAAGGAACAACCTGAAAATAACTAATCAATTTATACAGCGATGGAAAAGATTATGTCCCTTTGTACCAGCCTGATTTTAGCTTGCTTGGTTTTTACTTCACAAGTCGCGGCGCAGGATTATAAACCTTTGGAAATGGGCGTAAATGTTAACGAGCGTCCACACTGGCTGAAATCCGAAATGTTGGAGCAAACAAAGACGACTTGGACCCGTGCTTTTATTGAGGCCTCACATTATATCAAAGGTGATCGGGCATTAGATGATGATTTCAGAGTGGATGCGCTGCACCGGGTAGCCGATGAAGGCTATAAGATAATTCTTTCCATTAAATGGAATCTCAAAGAAGCCGGCTGGCGCGTTCCTGAACCCGGCAGTGATGAGGAACAAGAATGGCTAAAATTTGCCGAAGATTTATTATATGAACTGGAAGGAAAGTTAGATAAACTTGTGCTGGTGAATGAGTTGACCATAGATACACCTGAAGAAGATTTACAGCCGAACCAGGAGGGAGTTATTCCTTTTGTACGGTTTCAGAAGCGACTGCTGGATCACGTCAGCAGTCTAAAACCTAAAGGTGCTGGCGGTGAGCCTCTTCCAATTTATGCCGGTGGTTTTACGCGACTGGATCAGCAAAAACAGCAAGATCGTCCTGCTAATCGTGCGGTCATCGAATGGGTGAATAAAGACGAACGGTTGGCCGGGGCTAATTTTCATATTCATCAGCCTGATTACAAAACCACGGTAGAAGCTGTTAAGTTTGCACGTGAAGCTATGCCGGAAAAATCTCTCATAACTACTGAGTTTTCATTGATCTGGAAATGGAGATCTCATTTGGGAGACGAAATCGGTGCAACAGAGGCCGGCAAAGAGTTTGCAGAAAAATATGATTTAGATCCGGAGATGACGGTCGCCGATTATTCCACACATGTATTTGCTAATCCTGTTTCTTATAATGAATGGCGTGATTTCTTACAGTCTCAGCAATGGTATGAGCCGGATTATCTGGATGTGATGGGGCGACTTTTGGAGAACTACGGAGTGGATGTGGCAACTTATGCTTTCACGCAGAACCCTGATCCCAACGTAGACAGGAACCCGGAATTTAGCGAAAAGTCCACGCCTTGGTATATTCACCAACTTCTGATGCCGCAGACTATTCAGTCTGATTCACAGGAAACACCGGTAAACTACGGCATGTTTGACAGTTTTGTCCGCTGGCAGAAAGTGACTGAAATCCTAAAACCTTCAACTGTTAACTAATTTCAGAAACCGAAAATATTAAGGGAATAAACAGATGATTAAAAATCAAAAACTGTTAGCAATTTTATTTTTGTGTCTAATTTTGCCCCTGTCAACTTTTGCCCAAGACTGGAAGCCGGCAGATAATCCACTGATGACGCGGTGGGCAGGGGAGGTAAATCCTGATGAGCCCTTGCCCGAATATCCGCGTCCGCAGTTAGAGCGAGACGAATGGAAAAACCTGAATGGCCTCTGGGAGTATGCTGTAGTTCCTCTTTTAGAGGAGAAGCCAGAAAATTGGGACGGCGACATTTTAGTTCCATTCGGTATTGAATCGGCTCTTTCCGGTGTGAAAAAACGAGTAGGGCCCGATAATAAACTCTGGTATCAAAAAACATTTACGGTGCCAGAGGATTGGGATCAAGAACGTGTGATGCTGAATTTCGGCGCTGTGGATTGGAGAGCTGAGGTTTGGGTTAACGGTATGAAAGTTGGCAGCCACGACGGGGGCTATACGGCGTTTTCGCTGGATATCACCGACGCCCTGAATGAAGAAAATGAGCAGCAAATCACAATTTCTGTTTGGGATCCGACCGACGATGGTTTTCAGCCCCGAGGCAAGCAGGTAAGGGATCCCCGCGGAATATGGTATACTCCCACAACTGGTATTTGGCAGACTGTGTGGCTGGAGCCGGTGCCTGAAGTAGCGATCGAAGATCTGGAAATGACGCCTGATATCGACAATGAGAATCTGGAGCTTAAGGTGAAAGGCAGTGCTGCAGATCAGGATTATACGGTAAGAGCAACAGCCTATGATGGTGAGACCAGTGTAGGCGAAGTTGAAGGCAGTCTTGGAGAAGATCTGGAGCTGCCCGTTGAAAATATGAAGCTCTGGTCTCCCGATAATCCATTCCTGTATGATTTAACCGTATCGCTCCATCATAATGGTGAAAAAGTGGATGAAGTAGAAAGTTATTTCGGGATGCGGGAAATACGCATTGGTGAGGCTGATGATGGCTATGTACGTCTTTTCCTCAATGATGAACCGCTTTTCCACTTTGGACTTCTTGATCAGGGCTTCTGGCCGGACGGTATCTATACGGCTCCCACTGACGAAGCTCTGAAATATGATATCCAGGTGACGAAGGACTTAGGTTACAACATGATCCGAAAACATGTAAAAGTAGAACCCAATCGCTGGTATTACTGGGCCGACAAAATTGGTATTTTGGTCTGGCAGGATATGCCCAACGGCGATCGTCACATCCGACGCGGCGAAGAAGATATCGAGCGGGTGGCTCAGTCGGCCTATAACTATAAGCACGAGCTTAAGGAGATGATTGAACAATATGGCAATCATCCTTCAATTGTTACCTGGGTACCATTCAACGAGGGTTGGGGACAGTTTCAAACTAAGCGTATTGCTAAGTTAGTTGAAGAACTTGATCCGAGCCGACTGGTTAATGTCGTAAGCGGCTGGCAGGATCGGGGTGTGAGTGACATGCACGATATTCACCAATATCCGGGTCCCGATATGCCTGAACCCGAGGAAGATAGGGCTACTATCTTAGGTGAATTCGGGGGTGAGGCTCTTGTAGTTGAAGATCATCTTTGGATACAGGATTTCTCCCGCGCTCCGGGACACTATGAAACATCCCAATCTGAAGATGAGCTATTCAACACCTATGAAATTATGCTTAATGAAGTTATGAAATTGAAAGAAAAAGGTTTGGCCGGAGCTGTTTATACCCAAACTACCGATGTTGAGTCAGAGGTCAATGGAATAATGACCTACGATCGGGAAGTCATCAAGTTTGATAAAGAGTTTCTGCAAAACCTGCATGAGGAATTAATAGAAAATTAAATAGCCGAGCCAGCTATGACCGGTCATCGTATGGACAGCGTGCATTTTTTACAAAAAATAGCACTGGGTTTGTTAGGAATGGTATTGATCCTTCATGCCCATGCTTTCGGATTGGAGCATGACAGCGATCCGCCCAACATCGTGCTGTTTTTGTCTGATGATCATGCTCAAAGGGATGCCGGCACCTATGGCAATGATGTCATCAATACACCCAACGTTGATCGGTTAGCTGACCAAGGTATGCAATTAAATAAAGTTTTTGCCATTACGCCGACTTGTGTACCGTCTCGTGCTTCTATTTATACCGGACTTGCTCCGCACCGGCACGGTTCTCACGAGAATCACAGCCGTATAGACAAGGGGGTTCGAACGTTGCCGCACTACCTGTCTGACCTGGGTTATAGAGTGTTGCTAGCAGGTAAGACCCACGTAAAGCCGCTCAATGCCTATCCCTTCGAATATCTTGATACTGAAGGAGACTGGAATGCGGTTATCGTTGATAAAGGGAGTGAAGTAGAACAGTTTCTGTCGGACGAAGCGGCCGGTGATGAACCTTTTGTTCTGGTCATAGCCACGAATAATCCACACGTTCCGTGGCCGCGTGAAAACGAGTACGATCAGGCAGATGTGAATCTGCATCCATTTCTGCTCGATACCGAAGATACGCGAAAAGCGATGGCGAACTATTACAGCGATGTAACAAAGATGGATCGCGAATTAGGCCGTACGCTGGATCTTCTTGATGAAAACGGTCTTACAGAAGAAACGGCTGTAATCTATACCTCTGATCATGGTCCTCAGTTTCCCCACGGCAAGTGGGAACTGTATGATTATGGCATCAAGGTGCCGTTTATTATTCGCTGGCCCGGAATGGTAGAACCAGGTGCTACAAGCGATGCGATGGTAAGTTTAATAGATCTTTTGCCGACGATTATAGAGATGGCCGGAGGTACAATGCCCGAAGATATCGATGGGAGAAGTATTCTTGATGTTGTTACGGGGCAAACCCGTGATCATCGTGAAGAGATTTATGCGACACATACGCGGGATCTCAATATGAATTATTTTCCCATGCGTACCGTCCGGACCGATCGCTACAAATATATCCTGAATCTGGCCCCGGAAAGGGCTTTCACCAATCACATTACAAACTCCAACAATTTTGAAGAAAACGGAGGCGAGCAGCTATGGGATTCATGGTTAAAATTAGCCAATCAGGATTCTGAGGCAAGAGATAGAATCCGCTTTTACCAACACCGTCCGAAAGAAGAACTGTATGATTTAAATGAGGATCCTCATGAACTGAATAATCTGGCCGAAGATCCACAGTATGAGGATATAAAAAATGAATTACGCCAGAAACTTGAAGAATGGATGGACCAACAAGGCGATGAGGGGAGAGGTGCATGGTGAATATTTATGGATAACAGAAATTTCAACTAGCTAAAAAATGAAGACAAGGTCTAAAATTATGAGCAAGACAAAATTTAATGAGCAACCGCATAGCATACTATTATGGTCGTGCCTCTTGCTGATAATGCCGTTTGTATTTTCAGGATGTAACAACAGTGCCGAAGAGCAAGGGCAGCCAAATGTATTGTTAATTATGGTCGATGACCTGAAACCCGCACTCGGCGCTTATGGTGATGAGACGGCTATAACGCCGGAAATGGATGAGTTGGCCAACGAGGGGATGCGGTTTGATGCAGCCTATTCGAACCAGGCGGTATGCGCACCTTCCCGATATAACCTGATGCTGGGTAGTCGATCTACCTCAACCGGTATTTATAACTTCGGACGAAATCCCCGCGATTTTTATCCGGATGCCACTACGCTGCCGCAGTATTTTAAAGAAAACGGCTATCATTCTGAAGCTATGGGCAAAGTTTATCATATTGGACATAATACGTACGATGATTCCGCATCATGGAGTGTGGACTCTTATCACGATAAGGTTATTGAATACAATGATCCGGAAAGTACGCCCGAGGGAGATGAGCTGACCAGAGAGGAAGCTCTGTTCTCAAACAGAAGCTGGGATTTCGCACGTTCTCTCGAGCGCGGTGCTGCCTGGGAATCCCCGGAAGTGGCTGATACAGCATATGCCGACGGACGCGTTGCACAACGAGCTATAAATCGCCTCCGGGAATTAGGTGACAACTCCAAGCCGTTTTTCCTTGCCGTGGGATTTGCACGTCCGCATTTACCTTTCTCGGCTCCGCAGAAGTATTGGGATATGTATGATCCGAGTGAGTTGCCGATGCCTCAGATCGAAGAGATGCCGGAAGGTGCACCGGAATACGCCGGAAAGACGGGTGGAGAAATTGCACAGTATTTTCCCGTACCGACTAATGAAGAGTATGATGGAGATGAGCCATATTCTGATGAGTTGAAACGAAATCTCATTCACGGATACTATGCCAGTACCACTTATGCCGATACGCAAATAGGAAAAGTACTGAATGCCCTGGAAGAACAGGGGCTTGATGAAAATACTATCGTAGTACTCTGGGGCGATCATGGCTTCCACCTCGGTGAGTTAAATATCTGGACCAAGCATGTAAATTATGAAATGGCTAATCGGATCCCGCTCCTTATAAAAGCACCGGGAGTGACCGAGTCGGGATCAAGTACTGAGCAGCCTACAGAAACGGTTGATATTTATCCCACGTTGGCAGAGTTGGCAAATTTACCCATTCCTGAAACAGAGCAGCCGTTTGATGGGGTAAGTATGGTTCCTGTACTTGAGGATCCGGAAACACGCGTCAGAGATTATGCCTATCACACCTATCCTCGCGGAGGAAAGATGGGCCGGGCCATCCGGACCGATCGTTACCGTCTGGTAGAATGGAAGGAGATAGGTGCTGATCCCGAAACGGCAGAGATTGAACTTTATGATTATTCCGACGGATTAGTAGAAGAAGAAAATATTGCTGATGAAAATCCGGAACTGGTTAAGGAACTCCGGGCTATCCTTGACCAACAGCCGGAAGCAACGAAACCGCGTCCCAGGAGTGATTGGGAGTAAGGAACTATGATTGGCATTCCGTTTTGGGAATGTCAACCACTTCTTCGGAAATTAATTGTAGTATTTTGGTAAAACAATAGTTCTTGAGAACCTTTTTTATAATTACTGCAGATAAATATTCTTGCAAAATAAAGTGAAATGATTATTTTAGCAGTACTTAATGTTATCGATAACATAGCCCTGTAAAGAAACTAACAAAATAACGATGAGATCATTTTTCATTTTTATAGTCAGTGCTTTATTCGCTTTCAGCTGTACGCCAACGCAACAAACTCAAAAAGCGGAATCAAGCTCCGATGATGATAAGATCACAGAAAGTGACTGGGCACCCGCCGAAGGACCTTTGGAAACCCGGTGGACAAAGGATGTTTCTCCGGATAATGTTTTGCCCGCATATCCGCGTCCACAGATGGAACGTGAAGACTGGAAAAATCTGAATGGTCTCTGGCAGTATGCAAAGGGAGAGGAAGTTAAATCACCTCCATTTGGCCAGGAACTGGAAGGAGAGATTTTAGTTCCTTTTGCCATTGAATCTGCTTTGTCTGGCGTTCAAGAGCGGGCCGACAGTCTGTGGTATCGTCATACTTTTGATATACCCGCTGACTGGCAGGAAGAACGGGTGCTGCTTCATTTTGGTGCGGTGGATTGGGAATCTACGGTATATGTGAATGGCAGTGAAGTTGGAAATCACAAAGGCGGATATGACGCTTTTAGTTTTGATATAACAGATTACCTTCGGGAGGGAGCCGAAAACGAAGTTATTGTAAAGGTATTTGATCCGACTGATGACGGTGATCAGCCACGTGGCAAACAGGTTAAAGAGCCGCAGGGAATCTGGTATACGCCTGTTACAGGTATCTGGCAGACGGTTTGGCTGGAACCGGTTTCCGAAAATTATATCTCTGACTTACGTCTGACTCCGAATGTGGACAATGAGGAGCTGGAAATTACTGCCGAGGTTATGGGAACTAATAATCTAACCGTCAGAGCCACCGGCTATGCCGGAGATGAAGAGATTGGCAGTGCCGAAGGGAGTGTCGGAGAACAATTTTCATTAGCTGTACCCGAACCACAGTTATGGAGTCCTGACAATCCCTATCTCTATGATCTTAAAGTGGAGCTTTTGAAAGATGGAGAGATAGTTGATGAGGTCAAAAGTTATTTCGGAATGAGAAAAATCGAAATAAAGAAAGATGAAGATGGCAACGAAAAGATATTTCTGAATGATGAATTTACCTTTCAGTTAGGTCCGCTGGATCAGGGATATTGGCCGGACGGACTTTATACTGCGCCCACTGATGAAGCCCTGCGTTATGATCTGGAAATGACGAAACGGATGGGCTTTAACATGAATCGAAAGCATGTAAAGATAGAGCCCGACCGCTGGTATTACTGGGCCGACAAGCTGGGTGTTTTAATTTGGCAGGATATGGTCACAGGTAGTAATACCACTGAAGAAAGCAAAGATCAGTATAAGCATGAGCTGAAAGAGATGGTCACCCAATTTTATAATCATCCTTCCATCGTGAACTGGGTGATTTTCAATGAAGGGTGGGGACAGTTTGATACAGAATCTATTACCAATGAAATAGAAGAGCTGGATCAGTCTCGCATCATCACCGATGCCAGCGGATGGCAGCACTCTGGCGAAGGCGATATCATCGATATTCACCGATATCCCGGACCGGCTGCACTTAAACCCAAAGAGAACAGGGCGGCTGTCGTCGGTGAGTTTGGTGGCGTTGGTTATATAATCAATGATCACATCTGGGGCGGAGGCGGCTGGGGCTATCAGGATATTATCCGCAAACCTGAAGCCTATATCGATCGGTACGAAGAGCTGGTCCATAATCTGCGATGGATGAGTGAAGAATATGGTATGAGCGGCGGAGTATATACGCAGATTACGGATCTTGAGACCGAGCTGAACGGCATGCTGACCTACGACAGAGAAGTAGCCAAAGCTGCGCCTCAACAGTTTGCATCGGTTAATAAAGGAGTGACGCCCTATATTCATCCCGCAGATGGTGATTTTATGGATGAAGTAGAAGTTGAGATTATGAACTGGGCTGACGACACGGAGATCCGGTATACCCTTGATGGAAGCGATCCTGATACTGCATCAATGCTCTATGAAGGTTCCTTTACGCTTACTGATTCTGATACCGTTCGGGCTCGCAGCTTCAAAAATAATGTCCCTGTCGGCTATGGTCATTCTGAAATTTTTACAAAAGTAGATGGCAGAGAGCCCGATCTTAAAACATCCGAAGATTTGTCGCAGGGAGTATCTTACACATATTTCGAAAGTCCGGATAATGATCAGACCAGATACCGCAAACATTGGCCATTGCGTAACCAGTTGAGAGGACCTAAACAGGTGCTCGATCCCAAATCAGAAGGTGTAAGCGAAAACTTTAATCTCTCGGAGCGAAATCGCGATGAGTTATTTGCTTTCGAATTTAACGGCTATATAGAAATTCCTGAAGATGGAGTCTATACCTTCCATATTGCTGCTGACGATGATGCTAAAATGTATATCGGCGGGGAACAGATCTTTGATCGCCTGGGCCAGTCACCGGACACTGCATATGATTCCGAACGCGTGGCTTTAAAAGTGGGCCTGCACGAAATTGAATTGCGATATTTTCAGGCTTATGGTCCGTTTGAACTTGGTGTAGAGCTGGAAGGTCCCGGAATTGAAAGGCAAGAAATCCCGGGTGAATATTTATACCTGCAAAAGTAACATTTAGCTAAAATAACGATAACCAATTTTGAATGATCCCGGTACAAATGATATGAGAATACTATTAACATTTCTGATTTCTCTTTTGATGATAAATTTGACTAGCTGTAATGATCAATCTGAAAATACACAAATCGATTTGCCTGTAACCAGCGAAGATTTCAAAACGAACATAAATGGGAAAACCACTGATCTGTTTACTTTAGAAAACAGTAATGGCATACAAGTAGCTATTACAAACTATGGCGGTCGAATTGTTAGCTGGCTTGCTCCGGATAAAAATGGCAATTTCGATGATATAGTACTGGGATTTGACAGCATCGATGGATATCTGAATGCTAATGAAGTCTATTTTGGAGCGTTAATCGGGAGATATGGCAACCGTATTGCCAGTGGAGAATTCAACCTCGACGGACAAGATTATGAGTTGGCCACCAATAATGGTCCCAACCACCTTCACGGCGGACCCGGCGGATTTCACAACGTGGTTTGGGATGCACAGCAGCTTGACGATCAACATTTGGTGTTAAGTTACTTTTCCGAGGCTGGTGAAGAAGGTTATCCCGGAAATCTGAAAATAAAGGTACACTATATTTTAACCGATGATAATGAGCTTAAAATAGATTACACTGCTACCGCCGATCAAACAACAGTAGTCAATCTGACGAATCACGCATTTTTTAACCTGGGAGGAGCTGCCTCAGGGACTATCAATAATCATCGGGTAACTATAAATGCTGATGAGTTTACACCTGTTGACTCTACGCTGATTCCCACCGGAGAGATAGTATCTGTTAAAAACACTCCCTTTGATTTTACAAAATCCAAAACCATTGAGAACGATCTTTCCGAAGATAACCAACAATTAGCTAATGGAGAGGGATACGACCATAATTTTGTACTGAATAAGAAAGAAGACCAAACATTATCTCGGGCTGCGGAAGTTGTCGACCCTGAATCAGGAAGAGTACTGGAAATATTTACTACAGAACCGGGTATTCAATTTTATGGGGGTAATTTTTTAGATGGTTCTGATACTGGTAAAGAAGGAGAACCTTATGAATATCGCACTGCCTTTTGCCTGGAACCCCAGCATTTTCCGGATTCTCCCAATCAGCCACATTTTCCGTCGGTGGTTCTGGAGCCCGATAGCATTTATAATTCGCTCTCGATTTATCGACTTTCGACGAGCTGAAAAAAATCATTTATTTATCCTGTAATTTTTTATCAGAAAATAAACTATTTGAAATATGGAATTTTCCACAATTGATACGATTGTATTTTGTGGTTACGCCTTACTTATTGTTGCCCTGGGACTATGGGTTTCACGGGAGAAAGAGGGACACCAAAAAGATGCAACAGACTACTTTCTGGCTGGTAAATCTCTTCCCTGGTGGGCTATTGGTGCTTCCCTTATCGCAGCAAATATTTCTGCCGAGCAAATTATCGGAATGTCGGGATCAGGGTTTGCAGTAGGACTTGCTATTGCTTCTTACGAATGGATGGCAGCGGTTACCCTGATTATTGTCGGTAAATACTTTCTGCCTATTTTTATTGAAAAGAAAATCTTCACCATTCCCGAATTTGTTGAAAAGCGATTCAATACAACACTAAAAACTATTTTAGCTGTTTTCTGGATTGCGCTATTTGTCTTTGTAAATCTTACTACAGTACTCTATTTAGGTGCATTAGCCCTTGACACCATTATGGGTACAGGCGACGGCAGTTTAATGACATATGCTCTTATCGGATTATCTGCAATTGCCGCTGCTTATTCTCTATATGGAGGGCTTTCAGCTGTTGCATGGACCGACGTGTTACAGGTTGGACTTTTGGTTCTGGGCGGTTTTGTAGTGACTTTTGCCGGCCTTTACAATGTTACTCCCGAGGGGGGAATTATAAACGGGCTGGTACATGTGTATGATGTAGCCGGAGAAAAATTTACTATGATTCTGGAGCAGTCAAATCCGGAATTTGATAATCTGCCGGGTATTGCCGTTTTAATAGGCGGTCTGTGGGTGGCTAATCTTTATTACTGGGGATTCAACCAATACATCATTCAGCGAACACTGGCCGCAAAATCGCTCGAAGAGTCCCAAAAGGGGATTATCTTTGCTGGATTTCTCAAACTGCTTATTCCACTGATTGTGGTCATCCCCGGAATTATTGTTTACGTACTGTTTAATCAGCCAGAAGGAACTACCGAAATTCCGGGAATAGTTGATGCTTTTACTCAACCGGATGGAAGCATTCAATATGATAATGCCTATCCCTGGCTTATGAAGGTGTTTCTTACACCGGGCTTTTTAGGATTGGTTGTTGCTGCACTGGCGGCTGCTATTGTCTCGTCAATGGCTTCGATGCTGAACTCGGTAGCTACAATCTTTACGATGGATATTTATATACCGTATATCAATCAGGACGCAACCGACAGAGAAACAGTCAATATGGGACGCATTTCGGCTGGGGTAGCTCTTATTACTGCTGGATTTATGGCACCTCAATTAGATAATGTACCCCAGGTATTTCAATACATTCAGGAATATACGGGCATGGTCAGTCCCGGAATACTGGCTGTATTTTTAATGGGATTATTCTGGAAGAAAACGACTTCAAAAGGTGCTATCTATGGAGTGTTGGCATCTATTGTAATTGCGGTGTTTTTGAAAACACCGGCCGTTGATCTCCCATTCCTGGATCAGATGTTTTACACCCTTATTAGCACTATAGCTATAATCGCTGGTGTCAGCTTAACAACGAATCCACATGATGAAGATCCCAAAGCCATTCATACGACTGCAGAAATGTTTCAAACTAGCCCTGCCTTCAATATCGGGGCATACATCATATTAATACTGACAGCAGTGCTGTATGCAGTATTTTGGTAAACTATAGTGATAAGCTTCTAGAACGATTTTAATAGATGCAAGAATTAACGCAACGAATAGCGACCGAGTTTTCAAATCGATTTAATGATGAATATATCCTGGTCAAATCACCGGGACGTGTGAATCTTATTGGAGAGCATACAGATTACAATGAAGGATTTGTACTGCCGGCTGCTGTTGATAAAAGTATTTTTTTGGCAATGAATGTTAACGATACCGATCAGGTTCGGTATTATTCTATTGACAAAGAGGAGGAATTTTCTACCGATATTTCCGGCACCATAAAAAAATCGGAGCGCGGATGGGCTAATTATCTTTTGGGAGTCGTTGTTGAACTTCGTAATCATGGATATGAAGTAGACGGTTTTGATTGTGTCTTTGGTGGCAATGTGCCTATTGGGGCAGGGATGTCATCATCTGCAGCGTTAGAGGGAGGAGTGTTATTCGGACTGACGAACTTGTTTGATCTTGAAATTCCGGCTGTTGAGATGGCTCGTATCGCACAAAAAGCAGAAAATGATTTCGTGGGCGTTCAGTGTGGTATTATGGACCAATTTGTTAGCCTTAACGGTAAAAAGGACAATGCACTTAAACTTGATTGCCGATCTTTGGATTATGAATACTATCCGTTTAATCCTGATGATGCACATATTGTATTATGTGATACGGGGATACGGCGTGAACTTGCTTCTTCTGAATATAATGTGAGACGATCACAATGTGAGCAGGGAGTGGCTGCCTTGAAGAAATATAATCCCCGAATAAAAAGTTTGCGCGATGTGGAGCTTGAATTATTGATGAGCCATGAGCAGGATATGGATTCCATTGTATTTAAGCGCTGCAAATATGTTGTTGAAGAAAATAAACGCGTACTCCAGGCTTGTACGGATTTGGAAAATAATGATCTGAAGTCATTTGGTCAGCGGATGTTTCAGTCGCATATCGGACTTCGTTACGAGTATGAGGTAAGCTGTAAGGAGCTGGATACGTTGGTTGATATCGCGTGGGGAATGGAGGGCGTAATCGGTTGCCGCATGATGGGGGGCGGATTCGGGGGTTGTACAATTAATCTGGTGGACGATGAGCACCTGGATCTATTTGTCAGTGAAATACAGGAAAAGTATGAACAACAGCTGGGGGATGAATTAAGTATTTATCAGACCAAAGTTTCGGGAGGTACGCATCTTCTGGAACAGGAAAATGTGGCATCGTCATAAACCTAAGCACAAAACTAAATTTTAGTTGTCAGTACTATGGAGCTTGATCTTAAAAATCATCCTCACCGGCGCTATAATCCACTAACAGGCGAATGGATACAAGTGTCTCCGCATCGGGCTAAACGCCCGTGGCAGGGACAAGAGGAGGAAACGCCGGGTGAGCAAAAACCAAAATATGATCCTGATTGTTATTTGTGTCCCGGCAACGACAGGGCAGGTGACGCCGAAAATCCGGAATATGATTCTACGTTTGTATTTACCAATGATTTTAGTGCCCTTAAACCGGATACGCCATCCGAAACCCTGAACACTGGTAACTTACTTGTTTCCGAAGGAGAGAAGGGGATCTGCCGGGTAATCTGTTTTTCGCCGCGCCACGATTTGACCCTGCCCGAAATGGAGCTTTCCCAAATTCGTGATGTTGTTGACCTTTGGGTGGATGAGTATACGCAGTTGGGGAATCAGGAGTATATTAATTACGTGCAGATATTTGAAAATAAAGGAGAAATCATGGGATGCAGCAATCCGCATCCACACGGACAGATTTGGGCACAGGATACCATTCCGGATGAGCCGGCAAAAGAATTGAGGCAGCAGACTGAATATTATAATGAGAATGGAAATACATTACTTAGCGATTATCTGGATCTTGAGCTGGAGCTCGATGAGAGGGTAGTTGTCCAGAATGCTCACTTCGTTGTCGTTGTACCTTATTGGGCTTTTTGGCCGTTCGAGACGCTCCTTATCAGCCGTCGTCCATTTTCACGTTTTACCGATATGACCGAAAAAGAAAAAGACGCTCTGGCTGATATCGTTAAACAGATTACGGTAAAATATGATAATGTTTTTGAGGTTTCTTTTCCGTATTCGGCCGGATTTCATCCCGCCCCAACTGATGGAGAAGATTACCCGCAGTGGCATTTTCATAAGCATTTCTATCCGCCTTTGTTGCGTTCTGCTACCGTTAAAAAATTTCGTGTGGGATACGAGATGCTTGGTAATCCCCAACGCGACATTACGCCCGAAGCCAGTGCTCATCTGTTAAAAGAGTTATCTGATGTGCATTATAAAAAGTAATAACTCCCCATCGGATGGCTGAGCTACCATCGGATGGCTGGTCTTGCCATCCGATGGATTGGAAAGGGCTGGGATTAAATCTTACCCATACGATTGCAACTTCAGCATTCAGATGTACATTACTAATTATATTAAGTAGATTTAGAGAGACTATCTTTAACCAAAACCACTACTGTGCCAATATCCCGAAAAAGAGCTCTGAAGAAATTAAGTGCGTTGGCAGGTACAGCTTTCTTACCTAACGTATCAGTATCTCTTTTCTCTGCTGAAAATAGTTCTATTATCAAACAGTCCGTTTCCCGATGGCCATACAATGACATCCCTCTGGATGAATTTTGCGCGGCCGTAAAAGAGATCGGCTTTCAGTCAGTTGAGCTTGTTGGTCCGGATGAATGGCATATACTGCAGAAGCATGATCTGCACTGCGCGATGGCTAATGGTGCAGAATTGGGACTAACAGAGGGATTCAATGATCCACAGCATCACGAGCAGTTGATTGCAAATTACGAGGAGATGATTCCCAAAGTTGCGGAAGCCGGATTTGACAATCTGATCTGCTTTTCCGGAAACCGGAACGGCATGGAGGATGAAATTGGGCTCAAAAACTGTGTGGAAGGATTAACACCGCTGTTATCCACCGCTGAAGAACATAATGTAACGCTATGTATGGAGCTGCTTAACAGCAAGATAGATCATCCCGACTATATGTGTGACAGCACTGAATGGGGCGTAGATCTTTGTGAGAGGATCGGTTCTGAAAATTTTAAGCTTCTCTATGACATCTATCACATGCAAATTATGGAAGGGGATGTGATTCGAACGATTCGGGAGAATATTGAATATATAGCCCACTTTCATACCGGTGGAGTACCGGGACGCAATGAAATTGATGAGACGCAGGAACTCAATTATCCGGCAATTATTAAAGCCATAGCTGATAGCGGCTATGAGGGTATGATTGGACAAGAGTTTATACCCACCTGGGATGACAAACTCGAATCGTTGGAGCAGGGATATAATATTTGTTCTGTATAACTTTTTTTATTCTGATCATCTGCCTTTTTAGTGCCACCTCGTCTTTTATTTATTTTTTGTTAAATTCTCAATCCCCATCAAACTTGATCTTGTAATCAATCCCAGAAAATGTATTTTATTAAAAAATATTAATGTACGTTGGCTGGTTGTTAAATCAAGGTTTTAAAAAATCTAAACTTTTTTTGTTTTTGATTTTTATACGACACAATTAAACCTGCCCGCATTTTCTATTTAATTAAAGGGATATCATTGTGAAGTCCATGCTGGGGTTGTGGAAGAAACCGGGTCAGTTGAAGATAATCGTCGTTTTTATAAGTCTGGCCGTTTTCTTGTTTTTCTCTACATATTACGGGACAAAGGTCTTGTCCAGTGTACGAGCTTATATAACAGGAGAGGGAATATGGTCAAAAGCCCAAAAAGAAGCTACACAACAACTTCTCGAATATGCTTTATATCAGGATGACAGGTACTATGAAAAGTTTAACGAAACTATAAAATTACAGTATAGTTTTTCCAGGGCGCGTGAGACAATAAACTCTTCCAATCCGGATTATGAAGTTGCGCGGAAAGGTTTCCAGGTGAGTAATTTATCTGATGATGATATTGAACTGATGATTTGGCTGGGCAGTTATTTTAACGACATGCCATATCTCAAAGAAGCGTTTAGAATTTGGGAACAGGGAGATCAACAAATAGCAAGATTAGACAGCCTCGCTAAAGATTTTCATCAAATAATACAATCTGATGATGTATCAGAGGAGACGAGAGATCGTTTCATCCATAATGTCCGAAGTATAGATGATCGCTTAACAGAGCTGGAGAATTCTTTTTCATCTACCCTCACTAAAGGAGCGAATAGGATCCATGATTTTATTTTCTGGATAATACTAGGATTAGGTATCCTGATTGTTGGAATAGGTTATGCTATAATTTCGAGCTATTTACGAAAAATAAATTCTTTGAATAAAGAATTGGCGGATCACTCGCTTGTGGCAGAAAAGACAACTGACCTGGTAATTATCATGGATTCTGCCGGACAAATACAGTGGGTTAATAATACATTTCAACAAGCCACAGGCTATTCATTAAATGAAATTAAAGACAAAACTCCAGCACAGGTTTTACATGGTCCTGAAACTGATTCTGAAGCTGCCCAAAAATTGCGAGACAGTATTAACCAAAAAGTATCTGTGCAGCAGAGAATTTTAAATTATACCAGCACAGGAGATAAAATATGGCTCGACGCCACCATAGATCCTGTTTTTGATGAAGAAGGAAATTGCACGCGGTTTGTTGCTATAAAACACGATGTTACTGAGCAGGTAAAGCAAGAAAAAGAGGTGAAGGAGAGCTTGGAACGGTATAATATCGCTTTTAAAGCCACAAGTGATACAATTTGGGAGCTCGATCTTAAAAAAGATAAAATCCGGTATAACGATGTGGTTCATGATATGTTTGGACACAGTAAAAAAGAAGTCGAAGAGGTAGATAACTGGTGGAAAGAAAATATCCATCCCGATGATCAGGAGTATGTATCTAACAATTTGAATGATGCCTTAGAGAATGGGAAGGATCGCTTCCAGTTGGAGTATCGATTCAGATGTGCAGATGGAACCTACAAATATATCTATGACCGGGCGTTTGTAGTTACCGTTGATGGAGAGCCTGTTCGTGTAATTGGAGCAATGCAGGATATCACAGAGCAAAAAAAGACAGAAGATGCCCTAAAGAGTAGTCGTCAGCGTATGGCAACATTATTTTCTAATCTGCCCGGTATGGCTTATCGTTGTATAAATGATGAAAACTGGGCTATGAAATTTTTGAGTGAAGGGTGTTCAGAAATAACAGGTCATTCGCCAGATACATTCGTTGATAATGAGACGCCTCCGGAGATGTTTTATGGAGATATCATTCACGAAGACGATAAAGAATATGTTTGGAACACTGTTCAAAAAGCAATAGAAGATGAACGACAGTATGAACTTACCTACAGGATTTATCATAAAGATGGAGAGATCCGTTGGGTATGGGAACGTGGTGTTATAGCTAATGAATCTGATGAAGAACTTTGTTTGGAGGGATTTATTTCTGATATCACTGATTGGAAGCGAACTAAAGAAAAACTGAAAAAGACCGAGCGGAAGATGAGGGAGATTATCGAATATAGTACGAATATGTTTTACAGGCATACACCGGATCATGTACTAACTTATGTGAGTCCACAATCCCGTCAGTTTCTCGGTTGCGAGCCTGAAGAAGCTAAAACACGATGGACGAAATTTGTGACCGATAATCCCATAAACAAAGAAGGGTTAAAACATACAGAGCGAGCTATAAATACCGGTAAAACACAACCCCCTTTTGAGCTCGAATTGCAGAAAAAAGACGGAGAGATTATCTGGGTTGAAGTTAACGAAGCTCCCATTGTCGAAGAGGGCGAAACAGTGGCTATTGTAGGATCTCTCACAGACATTACCGAGCGCAAAAAAGCTGAACAAGAAATTTCAGAAGCGCTTAAAGAAAAAGAAA
The DNA here is from genome assembly GCF_058386985.1 of Fodinibius sp. GM108. Classification (NCBI taxonomy): domain Bacteria; kingdom Pseudomonadati; phylum Balneolota; class Balneolia; order Balneolales; family Balneolaceae; genus Fodinibius; species Fodinibius sp. GM108. Next base: position 95,586 of record NZ_JBYEIR010000003.1, on the reverse strand, counting down.
CCTTATTGGCCGAAGTACATCATCGTGTAAAAAATAATATGGCTGTAGTCTCCGGTATTATGCAATTACAAGCATTCGAAGAAGACGATCCGAATTTGAAAGAAAAGCTTTTTGCCAATGTGGCCCGGATTGGAACAATGGCATCAATCCATGAGAATTTATACGAATCAGAAAAATTTGCCACCCTTCAATTTTCAGAGAATCTGAAAACTATTGTATATAAGCTGATCAATACTATGCAGTCACAAACGGAAATTGCCCTTGATATCACGCTAGACTCCATTCAGCTCAATTTAAATCAGGCCATCCCCTGTTCATTAATTGTAAGCGAAGTAATTACAAATGCTTTAAAACATGCCTTTAAAGACAGGGAACAGGGTAAATTGACGATATCGCTGAAAAAAAATGATTCCGAAGTCGATCTGCTAATAAAAGACAACGGCGTTGGCTTCTCTGATGAGGATGGTAAACCAAAACCCGATAAATCACTTGGATTCCACCTCATTGATAAGTTATCAAAACAATTACAGGCTGAGTACAGTTATGCGTCATTAAATGGTAATGGTACGCAATTTCGATTACAGTTCAGGAAAGAAACTTTGGAACTGGAATAAGTGATTAGACTTTGAAGCTTCAAAATAAGGCCATCAAATCAATTGAGAGCATTTATGACACTAATATTAGAATTGGCCTTGATTTTTTGTGATAAACATTAACATTTCTTAATCTTTTTGAAAATAACGTAGCAAAAGACATTATGATTGGATACGGGGAATTACTACAGACGATCGGAGCTATGGTTATCTTCTCACTGATTTTGATCAGTGCTACCAGTTTAATCCAGAGAAATACCTATATGCAGATAGAGGGTGAGATGGAACGAGAGGTCATTGCAGTTGCCCAGGATATTATTGAAGAAGGCCGCACCCAGGATTTTGACGAGATAGTTGTGGGTAAGGCTCTACCACCTACAGATATTCCAGGGGATTTTACAGGACCTGGTTATTTAGGTCCTGAGGGTGAATCTACACGTTCTGAATTTGATGATTTTGATGATTACCATGAATGGAAAGAAGTGGTTAAGACTGAACATGGTGATTTCAACCTGTCAATAGAAGTATTTTATGTAGATGAATACTACCAACGTGTTACGTATCGAACCTCTTTTAAGAAAATGCAGGTACTTGTGACAAGTAGTTATCTCACCGGGGGAAGTGGTGAAGAGACAGAATACAACTTTGAGTTTATTCGAAATTATTATGCGGATTAATAAAATATTAAGCTTATGAATCTCGGACTCACAACAAGCTTTATTATTGGAGGTATTCTTCTGCTTTCTATCTTGGCGATGAACATGTCTGTCAAAAGCAGTTCTATTCAGCTAACACAACGGCAGATTAATCAGCAGAAACTTTCCTCGATATCCGATTTGGTGTCGCATGACATCCAAAAAATGGGTGCCGACAGAGAAGGGAAGACGGATAAAATTCTATTAGAGGCTACTGATAATCGAATTAAATTCAAAAGTAATATAGATAATAGTGGATCTGTAGAAACGGTAAGCTGGGAATTTGAAAAAGTTTCAGGTAATGAAGTTACGAGCACTGAAAATCCCAATGATTATGAGCTGATACGCACCGTACGTGATGCCGATACGGGTAATCTTATTGAAGAAACACCTATTCGGCTGGGAGTAACTGAATTTCAAATAAGTTACTTCGATCATTACGGGGCTGAAGTGGGTACAGATGACATGAGTACCCCTCTTTCTTCCTCAGAGATGGAAAATGTTAAGCAGCTGTATTTAAAAATTAATCTTCAAAGTCCGGAAAAACTGTACAATAGTCCCGGTGGTGATGGAAATTATATGCGCTCTGTTTGGGAGAAACGTTTTTCGCCCCCAAATCTTGAGAAAACGAATTAATAATTAATTTAAGGCCAAAAGAGGTTTGTTATGGGAAGAGCAATGTTAATTATTTGTGCCGGAACCTTGATATCGTTGGGAATTATCAGCATGAGCACATCTCAGCAAGGTAAGATGATGACAAATAATGCTGTTACGTATGCTAATGAAATTACAGCAAAAAATGCTGCACATACAGCAATTCAGGCGGCTATGCAGAAAATAAATGAGAAAAATCACCGTACTCATTCTGGTGATTGGGCGAATGAGCATGATGAATCCAATCCGTGGACACCAACTATTGATGGTTCCGAAATAACGTTGTATGTAGAATACTTGAATGGAGATTGGGATACAAATGAATATTTTGAGCCTGATTCTATTCGAATGGTTTCTAAAGCTACTTACATGAATAATTATGAGTCAGAAGTAGTTAGTGTGTACGAATATGGTGCTTTCAGCACCTTGGTGCCGGAATTTGAAGGAGCACTTCAGTTTCCTACAGGATATGGTTCGATAAACGTTGATGGCAATGCTCATGAAATAAACGGAACGGATAGTGAATGTAATGTAAGCAAATCGCCAATTACAGTTGCTTCGGATACAACGGAAACTGATTTGGAAAGTAAAGATCTGAATACGGATGCCAGCGATCCTGTTTCTGTTGATTCTTCATTAAACTATGAACCTACTGATGAGTTAATTGCCCGACTTGAAAATTCTGGTAACGCAACTACTGTCAATTCTGACTATAGTGAAAATTTGGGAACTGCTGATAACCCTGGTGTATTTTTCATAGATGGCAATGTTAAATTGACAGGCCAGCAAAGTGAGGGTTATGGAATTATGGTTATAAAAGACAGTGCCCATATGGATTATGAGGACTCTGATGGTAATACTGTAAGTATCAGGGGTAATTTTACTTTCAATGGTTTGGTTATCTTTGAAAATGCGCAGCTTTTTGATGGTCATGGTACTCCCACTATTAATGGTTCTGTATTAGTTGGAGACACTGAGGGTGCAACAGATATTGATGTGGATATTGGAGGAAATATTGGAATCAACTATAGTTGTAAGGGGGAGAAGTACTCTAAAATGGCAGCTGCAAACGCAACAGAACAGAATAAATACAGTCGTATAGTTACATATGAATGATCCTGCTTCCCACTTATATTCAGCTTAAGCAACAAAAACCCTGTAGGCTTTGAAGCTTACAGGGATCTTTGTATTAAGAGATAGCATTGCAAGCCTTTATGCAATAACATGATTTCTTGAAATAATTGGAAAAGTATCAGAGAGGTACACAGGCAGAACTGAGGAGGAGTGTCGTGCTGGATTCGAACCGCGAAGCACTGCTTCGCAATACAATAGTACAGCTTGTTGATAAATGGCAGAATAACAGAAAGGAAAACCGGCAAAGATGAGAGAAAAGAGTGGGTGCTGCTGGATTCGAACCAGCGACCTCTACCGTGTCGGGGTAGCGCTCTAAACCAACTGAGCTAAGCACCCAAATATATTATTGCTCTAAACCATTGAGCCTGCCCTCCAAAGCTTTAGCGTCGGAGGGCTAAGCACCCCCTTTAACAGAGCTTGCTGTCCGAAGCTTTGCGCGAAGGACAGCGCCTAATATACATATCTTTTTATTAGGATAGCAAAAAATGATTCCCCATTTACAGTAAAATGCTACAAAATTTTGTTATCCTTTTTGCTTTCAGCTGTAAGGTAGGTTTTGTATTTTTAGGATTCTTAAAATAGCAAGAAATTACAAGAATGGCTCAACGCAGAGAAGCACGAGAAGCGGTCTTACAGGCTCTTTACGCAAACGAATTAGGAAAAGGCAAGTGGAAGGATATCACGAATTCAATCATTAAACGTCGGATTCCCGATGACGATGAAACATTTAAATTTGCCGAACGCTTGTTTTTGAAAGCGGTCAATAATCAAGAGACCGTAGACGAAATTATTGAAAAGCATATCAAGAATTGGAGTCTGAACAGGTTGATGACCGTTGACCGGCAGCTTCTGCGGATGGCTATCACCGAATTTCTTTTTTTCGAACAGATACCCACCAAGGTCACTATTAATGAAGCTATAGAAATTGCCAAAACATACTCAACCAAAAAATCCGGCAACTTCATTAATGGAATCCTTGATTCTGCCCTTGAACAGCTAAAAGAAGATGGACGAATTGAGAAAAAGGGCAGAGGTCTCATCGAAACATCCTGAATATCTAGACTGTTTCTATTGTGAGTGAAGAAAAATTTATAGCCATCGGTGATATCCACGGATGTTTAAAGTCAATGATAGCATTGCTTAATAAACTGTCATCTTTTTACGACCGCAAGTTTATCTTTATCGGGGATTATATTGATCGCGGTCCCAGCTCAAAACAGGTGGTTGACTACCTGATTGAATTCCAAAAAGATGTAGACTGTGTTTTTCTGCGTGGAAATCACGAGCAAATGTTGTTAGATGCATTTAACCGTAATGAACATCGTCTGTGGATGATGAACGGCGGACGGATGACGATGAAATCATATGGATTTTCTTCTAAATCGGCGGCTTCATTGCCAAAAGAGCATGAGCAGTTTTACAGAAACACGAAACTCTATTATAATACCGAAAAATATTTCTTTGTACATGCAGGAGTTTCACCCGGCAAGACAATTGCCCAAAGTTTAGAAGACGAAGAAGAAGTTCAGGAATTCTTATGGGAGCGTTCACACCTGAATGCTTTCGAAACCCCCTGGGAAAAGACGGTAGTCTTCGGACACACGCCGCGTCCTAATCCATTTATTAAAGATAAAATGATTGGTATAGATACCGGCTGTGTTTATGATCGCGTCGGATACGGCAAACTTACCGCCGCAAAACTCCCCGAAGAAGAATTTATGCAGCAACCCTGCCTTGATAACTAGAACTATTTTTACCTAATATTTATAAACTTTTATAACAGATGAGTTTACGCTGTGGAATTGTAGGACTTCCCAATGTGGGAAAATCTACGCTATTTAATGCTTTGAGTGATGCTGGCGCTGACGCCGCAAATTTCCCATTTTGCACGATTGATCCCAATATTGGTGTTGTTCCCGTACCGGATGAACGTCTGGACACTCTTTACGACCTGGTGGAATCCAAAGAAAAAATACCTACGAGCGTAGAGTTCGTAGATATTGCCGGCCTGGTAAAGGGTGCTTCTGAGGGAAAGGGAAAGGGCAATGCCTTTCTTTCACATATCCGGGAGGTGGATCTTATCGTGCATGTAGTCCGCTGTTTTGATGATGAAAATGTAGTGCATGTAGAAGGCGATGTGGACCCTAAACGTGATATACATATTATTGAAGATGAGCTTATCCTGAAGGATTTGGAGTCGGTCGAAAAACGTCTGGAAAAGGTTGAAAAAGAAGCAAAAAGCGGTAAAAAAGAGGATCTGAAAAAACTGGAGGTCATCACACGACTTAAAGAGCATTTAGAAGTAGGAAAGGCGGCCCGGACGTTTGAAGCTGACGAGGAAGAGCGTAAAGCTTATCGCGAGCTGTTTTTGCTCTCTGATAAACCGGTGCTTTATGCATGCAATGTCTCGGAAGACGACTTGCAGAGCGGGAATGAATGGGTGGATGAAGTCCAGGAAGTTGCCGACCGTTTTGGTGATGAAGTTGTTACCTTTTGCGCCAAAATTGAAGAGGAGATCGCCGAACTTGATGAAGAAGAGAAACAGGCATTCCTCGATGAACTTGGTGTGGACAGTGGTGGACTTGAACGGCTTGTTCGTGCAGCATATAAGGAATTAGGACTGATAACCTTCTTTACAACCGGTCCGAAAGAAACCCGTGCCTGGACGGTACGAAAAGGAGCAAAGGCTCCGGAAGCGGCTGGTGTGATCCACAGTGACTTTGAGCGCGGATTTATCCGAGCGGAAACAGTAAGCTATGAAAAGTATAAGGAGTTGGGATCGGAGAAAGCGATCAAAAATGCCGGCGAAATGCGCCAAGAGGGCAAGGACTATATCGTTCAGGATGGCGATGTGATACTGTTTCGTTTTAATGTTTAAATGACAGATCTTCAGAGTTTATGTGCATCCATCGGATGGAACCGATGGGGGCATTTATCTTTAGAAAAGCTAGTGCCGGTTTTCCAGTTGGCCTAAAATTCTGAGCGGAAATCGGAGGATGAACAGGATAATTCTGCACCGGTTAATCTAGGAAAAAGCAATGGTGAGACGGACCATCAGAATTATCCCATCCGTAGATTTTAGCGGGTTAGATTTTGAAGTACAGCCTACGTAGCCAAAGCAAAACTCTTTTGAAATTTCAGTGCAGGCACATGGCTACTTCGGCGCAGTAGGCCCTTGATCTTTTAGTATCTTTTGGATCAAGCCCCGTGGAATGCCACGTTGTGGCCCTCCGAATTTCGGAGGATTCCACAAGGGCAAGCCAAAGATACACCTCACTTCGAGTTTTCGGGAGCTGCGATGGAATCAGTTTTAGTTAGACGCAAAGCGTCAATGGTTGTGTTCCGACGCGGAGCATCGGAACGAGATGGAAGATAGTAGATTCTTGCTTGTTTTATCCATCTGAGGACAAGTTCAGCCGACCGATGGAAGCATTCGATGGATGCATTTAATTACTCCAATTCATTTTCTTCTGATTCGTCATCCTCACTTTCACTCTCGCCTTCATCCGAATCCTCATCTTGCATATCTTCCTCGTCAACTTCTTCTTTGAAAGCAAATGTAGCTGTATCCGCTGGTACATTTGATGGTTCGATGCGATCGTGAACAACCCAGGCATCGGGGAACTTGGGCTTAATCAATTGAGAAAAGCTGTTTGCCTGTTTCCGTTGCTGGAAATCACCGATATGTACTCTGTAAAATGGCTGATTAAACGAGATGTATGCTTCGGCATCATATCCGGTAATGGTAGTATCCGCCCACATCCGAAATTCGTTAGCCACAGAATCTGCAAGCGGTTGATCACGGGTTGACAGGATTTGCACACGGTATCCGTCTCGGGGATTCCTGTTTATAGAACCGTTATTCGAATCAGTTTTAAGAAAAGCTTTGGGCATGTCATGCTGTTGCGAAACGTGAAGATCACTAAGCTTGCTACGATTTTCTGCCAGAGTAGCTTGAAACTCACTAAGCTTCTCATCCGTAACTTCGGGCGACTCTTCTACCGTTGTTTCAGGCTGATCATCATCAGCTGTTTTTTCGGATGGAGAACATCCCCATCCCATATATATGACGATTAATAAAAGGAAGGTACTAGTTTTAAAAAGGGTACTCATAATTTTAAAATCCCACAGGGTGCCAAGTAGTTTTTGTTTCCTGGAAGTCCGTTATAAAATAAGGCGACTGCGATTCGTCATCTTTCCAATCATCCACAGGCCTGCGAACCACACGCTTAAGATTTAAAGTACTATGCTCGTCAATTTGTTTCCCGGATTCTTCACCGATGTCGGGATCTGTATAAAAGAAAGCATTAACATCCATGTGAGTCGTCATATGTTCCAGCAGTTCTTCTTTATAACCGGTTAGGATATTGACCACACCGCCGGGGACATCCGATGAATTTAGTACTTCGGCAAAGCTGATGGAACTGAGCGGATATTTTTGCGACGCCAGAATAACACAGGTGTTTCCGCCTACAATAACGGGAGCCATTACGGATATGAGTCCCAACAGCGGTGATTCTTCCGGAGCCCAGACGTTAATAACACCCATCGGTTCGGGGAGTGAAAAATTGAAGTGAGAGCTGGCAACAGGATTAATAGTTCCGAATACCTGCTGATATTTATCGGACCATCCGGCATAATAAATCAGCCGATCGATCGAAGCATTGACTTCGAGCTTTGCTTCTTTGTTTTTATACCCAATTGTCTCTAGTTCATCGATAAACTGTCCTTTGCGCGTTTCTAGCATTTCGGCAATGCGATATAGTATCTGTCCGCGGTTGTAAGCTGAACGCCCGCTCCAATCATCCAGTGCATTCCGGGCTTCTACAACAGCGTCACGCAAATCTTTTCGGGAACACTGGCATGCATTGGCCAGCACATTATCATCGCCGTCGTATACCTTGTAGTACCGACCCGACTCTGTACGCGGGAAATTGCCGCCGATATATGTTTTGTATGTTTTTAATACCTCTATTCTGTCAGACATAATTAGCTTATTTTTTGGAACGCTGATAACACAGACGGGTAAAATCTGTGCTCATCTGCTTCATTAGCGTAATATGTATTCTATTTCAACTTCACATAGGGATACAAACCCTGCAGACCGCCTTCACGGCCTTCTCCACTTTCTTTATACCCGCCAAAAGGAGATGTAGGATCAAATTTGTTATAGGTATTTGACCATACTACACCGTTGCGGATTTTACTGCCTACTTTAAAGATTTTGGATCCTTTATCGGTCCAAACGCCGCCGGCCAGTCCGTAAGGTGTATTGTTCGCTTTCTCAATTCCTTCTTCTGCTGTACGGAAGGTTTGAATCGTCAATACCGGACCAAAAATTTCTTCCTGCACAATGCGGTTCGACTGTCCCACATTTGTAAACAGGGTTGGGCGGCAGAAATATCCCTTTTCGGGGATTTCGCAAGAGCTTTGATACATATCCGCTCCTTCATTGACGCCCATCTCCAGGTACTCATTAATTTTATTGTACTGTTGTTCAGAGTTAATAGCACCAATATCTGTATTTTTGTCGAGCGGATCTCCGACTATAAGTGTTTCCATACGATCACGCAATTTCTGGATTACCTTATCCGCAATCCCTTCCTGCACAAATAAGCGAGATCCCGCGCAGCATACATGCCCCTGATTAAAGAAAATTGCATTTATAATACCCTCAACGGCCTGATCAAGGGGAGCATCCTCAAATATGATGTTCGGTCCCTTACCGCCGAGTTCAAGCGTGTAGCGTTTATCCGTACCGGCCAGTGACTTTTTGATGATTTTGCCGACTTCAGTAGAACCGGTAAAGGCGATTTTATCGACATCTTCATGATTGACGATAGCTGATCCTGTTTGTCCTGCACCGGTAACAATATTGACTACGCCTTCCGGCAGACCGGCATCCCGACACAGCTCTGCAAACTTTAGTGCAGTCAACGAAGTGGTTTCAGCTGGCTTGAGGACCACAGTATTACCCGTGGCCAGGGCAGGGGCAATTTTCCAGGCCAGCATTAACAGCGGAAAATTCCAGGGGATAATTTGTCCCGCCACACCCAGCGGTTCTGCTTTTTTGCCCGGGAAGGCATATTCTAACTTATCGGCCCAGCCGGCATAGTAAAAGAAGTGAGCCGCAGCTAAGGGGACATCAACATCGCGTGATTCACGGATTGGCTTACCGCCGTCCATCGATTCCAGCACGGCAAATTCCCGTGCTCGTTCTTTAATGAGGCGGGCCAGTCGAAAGATATACTTTCCACGCTCCTTGGCTTCAAGAGTTGACCATGTTTTAATATACGCTTTTCGGGCCGCTTTCACTGCCTTGTCTACATCTTGCTGAGTAGCTTCAGCAAAGCTTGTTAAAACCTCTTCAGTAGCTGGATTGACAGAATCAAAATATCGGCCTTTCTCAGGGGCAATGAATTCCCCTCCGATAAAAAGATCATACTGATCTTTATAATCGGCGTGATCAGTACTTTGAGGAGCTTCATCATACTCCCAAAGCCCATCAAAATCTAGCTTGGAGCTGGGAGAAGAGGGTTTATAAGGTTTCTCTTCAACCGTTTCTGTAGTCTGTTTATCATCAGCCATATTGAAAAATTCTATATAATTAAGAGGTCATTTAGTGAAAATGTAGCCGATAATTAATCATTAGAAAAATAATCGGGTCCCTGATAGACGCCCGTTTTTTGTTTTACGATCTGCATAAGAAGATCGTTGGTCAGTGAACTGGCGCCAAACCGGAAGTATTCGGGAGTGAGCCAATCTGCACCAAGGGTTTCTTTAACAAGGACCAAGTATTGCAACGCTTGTTTTGCTTTCCGAATTCCGCCCGCCGGCTTCATCCCGATTTTTTGTCCAGTGTCGTAATAATAATCTCTAATTGCTTCGAGCATGACCAGTGTAACTGGTTGTGTGGCAGCGGGTTTCATCTTTCCAGTGGATGTTTTTATAAAATCAGCACCGGCATGCATAGCCAAGTCGCTGGCTTTCCGTACATTTTCGTATGTTTGTAATTCACCCGTTTCCAGAATTACCTTGAGATGAGCTTCGCCACACGCTTCTTTGACGGCCGCAATTTCATCATATACATATCCGTAATTACCCTTTAGAAATTCACCGCGAGAGATGACCATATCGACCTCATCAGCGCCATCTTCTACAGCTTTTTTTGTTTCTTCAATCTTGGCTTCAAGTGTGCTCATACCGCTGGGGAAAGCCGTAGCGACACTGGCTACATTTATGTCGGTCCCGCGTAACGTTTTCTGGGCAACACTTACCATGTTGGGATAAACACATACTGCTGCTACCGAAGGCAGATCAGGAAGTCCGGCATAAGGCTCTTTGGCTTTTTGACAAAGCTGAATTACTTTTCCGGGGGTATCCATTCCCTCAAGGGTTGTTAAATCAATCATGCTTAATGCCAGGGTTAAGGCCTGTATTTTCGATTCTTTTTTTATACTACGGCTGTTCAGACGTTTTACCCTTTCTTCAACACCAACTTCGTCGATTGGTATCGTTTTTTGGAAATCGGAAATATTCAAGGAATCAGGTTTGATTTACACTTTCACTAACTAAATTGGTAACAAATTTATAACCTCTGGAATTTAAGCATAGATTCCTATTCCCCCAAGAATACAGAACTTTTGATGGAATAGGATTCCTTTAATTGTTATTATAAAATAGTGACAGATTCCTGAAGTAAAGAGAGGGGGGTTTATGCAACAAGAGGCAAACTATGATCTAAAACTATTGAACATATCTCCACGTCAGTGGGAACTATATCTGAAAAAGCATTCTCATTTGCCAGAATCAAAAGCTAATCTGGAACTGGCAAAAGCTTTTGCCAGAGTTGGTACGCTCATGGATTTTAAAAAGTTCATCCAGTTAGATCATAGAGCGGCACCTGAAAATACTCCGGATGAATTTTTGGCACTTTGTGGTGTTTTAGGTCTGGGACAGTATCTTTCTGATTATCATGACGCAGGATTACTGTACAAGCTTCGAAAAAGGGCAAATGATCCACGGAAACGTATAAGAGATGGCGTTGTAATAGCACTTCGTACCATTGGTAAAAAGCAGATCTTCCGATTACTGAAATATTCCAAGATGTGGATAAGAGGTTCTTTATTAGAGCAAAGGTCTGTTGTTGCAGCTTTCAGTGAAACGGATATGCTTTCCAATCGAAAGGTATGCATAGAAGTTATTGAGCTATTGGATTGGGCAACGGCATCAATGCTGGAGGATGAATACAGCGATAAAGAGGAGTTCAGGATGTTAGAAGCAGCTCTTAGTGATTGCTGGAGTGTTGTTGCCAGAATATTACCTGAAAAGGGAAAGCCCCGCATGGAACGGTGGATCAAAGAAGATCATCCGGTAATTAAAAAGATAATGAGAGACAGTCTTAGCAAAAAAGACTTATCTGAATTTGAGCCGGATTGGACTAGAGAGTGGCTGCAGAAAATTTAGTCAGCTATCCCATGGATTGAAAAGATGCTGGTTTTGTATCCACCCATCCGCTTGTAAACCAGCATTCGGATGAGGGAATGGCTTGGAATTGCTCAACCTATCTTTGATGTTTATATGACTTAGAACGCATTTTTTAAACCAAAGTATTAAGAGCAGATTAAATTATGAGCAGTATTTTAATCACTGAGCTTGAAAATCAAGGTCCCGGAGATATTCTGGGTGCAATTGGCGGAGAAACGGATATTGATCCGGCAATAATAGGTAATATTGATATAGAAGATAGCAGGGCTCTTGTAGAAGTGGGTAATGGCAAAGCCAAAGAGTTGGCTTCGCAGTTGGACGGTAGGAAAATTGCCCGCTCACGCGTTTCGGTCAGTAGTATTAATGAAGCGGAGCAGGAAAATATAAAGCAGATCCTGAATTATACCGATGAATTCCGTCAACTTGTAGAGCTGGAGCGCGAACAGGAGATGAGAGAGCATGAAGAAAGTATTCGTAACCACTCAGCCGAGCGCCGACAAGCTGAGGGCAAAGCTATCTTACACCTCAAAGGTCGTGACGAAGGTATGGCACTTGAGGGGAAGCTGATTAAATTTCTGCGTCAATATCAGGGAGAGCCGTTACCCGAAACAGAAATTACCGTGGGTGACTTGGTAATGGTATCGCGCAGAGATCCGCTGATGAGCGACAATCCCACGGGAACGGTAGTACAGAAAACAAATTATTCAATCACCGTTGCCTTTGATAATCCCCGCAGTTTCCTATTCAGAAAAGACCTGCGCATGGATCTGTATGTTAACGATATAACCTATCAGCGAATGAAGGATGCGCTGAAGACGCTGCAGGAGGCAGACGGTCGACTTGCCGAACTTCGTAATATTATTGTGGGATTTAATTCGCCTGCAAAACCGAAAGAGACGGAAATTAAGCAGTGGTTTAATCAGAAGCTCAATGAATCCCAGAAAAAAGCTGTGACAAATGCGCTGGGTGCCAAGGATTTTCACCTCATACACGGGCCGCCAGGCACCGGTAAGACGACAACAGCGATTGAAGTAATTGAACAGGCTGTGGCCGATGATCAAAAAGTGTTGACTACTGCTGCTTCTAACACTGCTGTGGATAACATCCTGGATTTCTTGCTGGACCGTGGCATATCTGCCGTCAGAGTGGGACATCCGGCACGCGTGACACCCAAGCTGAAAGAGCATACCCTGGACAGTCTGATTGAAGAAAATGAGAACTATCAACAAGCCGAGAAGCTGAGAGATGAGGCTTTTGCCAAAAAAGAGGAACAGGATGAGTATACTCGTCCTTCGGGAAAATATCGCCGTGGAATGAGTAATACGAAGATTAAAAAATTGGCTGAAGAGGGAAAAGGATCCCGTGGTGTGCCGCAAGAACGCATAAGAGAGATGGCACGATGGATAGATATAGAGGAAGAAGTGGACCAACTCTTTGAAGAAGCTGACGAACTCCGGGAACAAGCGGTGAATGAAATTCTGGATAAAAAGCAGGTGATTTGCACCACCAATAGCACATCCGGCAGTGATCTGCTAAGAGATAGGTTGTTTGATCTTGTGGTAATTGATGAAGCGACACAGGCAACAGAACCAAGTTGCCTTGTGCCTATAACTCATGCAAAAAAAGTAGTTATGGCGGGTGATCACCGGCAATTGCCGCCAACAGTGAAAAACAGAAAGGCAGCTGAAAAGGGGCTTAATGATACTCTATTTGAACGTTTGGCAGAGAATTACCCGGATATAAAAAACTTGCTGGAAGTCCAGTACCGGATGCATGAGAAGATTATGTCCTTTTCCGACGAAGAGTTTTACCGCGGAGATTTATCGGCTGATGAAAGTGTAAAGGATCATACACTTGAGGATTTTGAGTTAGATGTTAATGCTTTTGGCAACGAGGTGGCGCCAATTTTGGATCCACACGAGCCGGTGGTTTACGTAGACACCGTTGAACGTGATGCCAGTGAGCGAACCCGGCAAGGCTCCACATCCAAAGAAAATCCCGAGGAAGCATTAATCGTGGAACAGCTGACCTACAATCTTTTAAGGTCAGGGATGGAACCTCAAGATATAGCAATAATTAGTCCATATAATGATCAGGTTGATCTGATTGATCAAAAAATTGATGTTGAGGATTTAGAGATTAAATCGGTCGATGGTTTTCAGGGCAGAGAAAAAGAGGTCGTGATCATTTCACTAACGAGAAGTAATGCCAATAATGCGATTGGCTTTCTCGAAGATGTCCGCCGCCTTAACGTATCGCTTACCCGTGCCCGTCGAAAGCTTATTGTGATTGGCGACAGCTCTACGATTACGAAGCATGAAACATATGAGCATTTTCTCAATTATGTGCAAGCTGAGGGCAAGGTTGTGAAGATTTGAGCAAGGTAATACCTCGGAAAAGAGAACCATGTTTAATGTTGCATCATGTTATTATGGGGACCAGCAGGGCTGGGCTGACTTGTTTCAGAATGATTATTAATTATCTATAGATAAGAGGTAAAATCTTCCTGGTTAGGATAGAAAGACTGGTTTAAACACCTAATCAGTGTTACATCCTTTCAATTTTTGTTGTAGGGTTCTTGTGAACTGACCTGCTAATGGTTTAGTTTTTAACTATTCTTCTTTTCTGCCGATACTTCCTAACCCAAGGGAGGGTGTGTTGTAATTTTTACTGCACTGATTGATAAGCTATTTGCACAAGAGAGTAGTTAAAACCAAATGTATTATTCCACTATATTTGTTACAAATATTATATTATTTTACAAATATTGTTTTTCTTTAATATTAGATTTTCCTTAAGTATCTAAAAAGTGACTAGCAAAAGGCAATAATAGGCGGGCTGATATATGGGGTACAATCATATACTAATTGTAGATGATAATGAATCGATTCATGAAGATATCGAGACAATTTTATCAAATTCATACAGCGATGCAGATCGTGAACTAGAAGAAATTGAAGGGGAGCTTTTTGATACGCCAGCGGATCAGCAGGATAAATCTATTCCAACTGATTATCAGATAGATCATGCATATCAGGGGAATGAAGCTGTGCAAATGGTGGCTGAAGCTCATGAAGCAGGTGATCCATATTCATTGGTCTTCATGGATATCAGGATGCCTCCCGGTATCGACGGTATTCAAGCTATTAAGAAAATATGGGATAAGTATCCCTATACTGAAGTTGTTATTTGTACGGCTTATTCGGACTATTCACTGGATGAAATTATCCAAAATCTTGGTACTACCGATAAGCTTTTATTTATCAAAAAGCCTTTTGATGCTACCGCGTTGAAGCAGACGGCGTTAACGCTTACTACGAAATGGAAACTGCAGCAAGAGACCATAGCATATACCGAGAAGCTTGAGAAAAAGGTTGAGGAGCGTACAAAAAAACTCAACGAGCTGGTTAGAGATTATAAAAAAATGAAGGATAAAGCCGAAGAAGCAACGAGAACGAAAAGTGCTTTTTTGGCAAATATGAGCCATGAAATTCGTACTCCGATGAATGGCGTCATAGGGATGAATGATCTCTTGCTCGAAACAGATTTGGACAGTGAGCAGCGTGAACTATCTAAATTAGTCAAAACGAGTGCTAAATCATTATTGCGGGTAATCAATGATATCCTGGACTTTTCGAAAATGGAAGCTAACAAGATGGATATAGAGGAGGTTCCCTTTACCATTAAAGATACTATTGAAGAAGTTATTCATCTCATTTCATATTCTTCGGATGCAGATAGCCTGGAAATTGATTATTCAATAGATGACAATGTTCCGTCACAAGCGACAGGTGATCCAACAAGGATACGCCAAATACTGGTTAATTATGGCAGCAATGCTGTTAAATTTACTAAAAGCGGGAAAGTTTTATTTTCAGTTAATAAGATAAACAGTGATAGTGAGAAAGATCAGATTAAGTTTTCTGTCACTGATACTGGTCCCGGAATACCAGAGGAGAAACAATCAACAATTTTCAACTCATTTGCCCAGGCTGACTCTTCTACTACCCGCAAATTCGGAGGGACAGGACTTGGATTGGCGATATGCAAGCAATTAGCAGAACTTATGGATGGTGAAGTAGGGGTAGAAAGTGAAGTGGGTAAAGGATCGACTTTTTGGGTTTCACTACCATTAGAAAAGGCTGAGGAAAAAGATATTCAAGAGACAGTGTCCCCCTCAAGCTCCGAGTCTTTTGATGACGAATTTGTAAATAAACAGAGGATATTAGTAGCAGAAGACAATCATATAAACCAAACAGTAGCCCGAAAAATTCTTGAAAAAGAAGGCTTTACAGTGGACATAGTCGAGACAGGTATAGAAGCTGTTAAAGCTGTCGAGGAAAATGATTATGCTTTTGTACTGATGGACATTCAGATGCCCGAAATGGATGGCTATGAAGCTACTTCCATCATCCGGTAAACAGAGAAAATAAGCGGTGAACATATTCCCATCATTGCATTGACAGCCTCAGCGATGGAAGAGGACCGTCAGTTGTGTTTTGATGCCGGAATGGATGACTATGTACCCAAACCCGTTGATAAAGAAAGGTTGATGAGAACCCTAAAAGAAACAGTATTGTCAAAAAATGACTTTTCTTAAACAGGATTTCCTGTTTTCAAGCTGTCTGGGCATCAAAGAATAATAAGCCAAAATTAATTTATAGTGTATCTAAAAGAGACCAAGCACGGGCTATAATTCAATGGATAAATGCAGATTGGCAAATGGCGAAAATAATTAAACAATTCCATCCAAAGAAAAGGCTAAAGACTACAGCTGCTAATATTCTTGTAGTACTAATTGTGTTGTTGGTTATTAGTATCGGAAAAAGTATAGCCCAGCCGGTAGATATGAAGTTCCGCCACCTTACACTTGAGGATGGCCTGACTCAAAGTACTATTACTGATATATATCAAGACAAAAAGGGCTTTATCTGGCTAGCAACTCTGGATGGTATTAACAGGTATGATGGAAAAGAATTTAAATCTTTTAAGAGCGAAGTTGACAATCCAAACAGCATGAGCAGCGGATTTGTTAATAGCTTTGAAGCGGATAGCAGCGGATACCTGTGGGCCGCTACAAATAACGGGTTATCCAGATTAAACCTGGAAACTTACAGAATGAAAAGATATCTGCATGATGAAAATGACTCCCACAGCCTGAGCAATAATTCAACTACTGATCTACTAGTGGATTCTAATGGTACTCTTTGGGTGACAACTGTAAGTGGATTAAATCGCTATTTACCGGAAAAAGATCATTTTGATCGTTTTGAAGCTACTGACCTTTCTGTTGTTTTTGAAGATCATGCTGGGGAATTGTGGGTGGGTACTGGAGGTAATGGCTTAATGATATTTGATCGTAAAAAGCAGGAATTGGTACCATATCACAACTTTTCAGATCGACCTTCATCATTAAGTAACGACTTTATAAATGAGATTTACGAAGATGGACGGGGGACCTTGTGGATTGGTACAACAGAGGGATTGAAAAAAATTAGTGTCGACAGAAATAGAATAGAAAGCTATTTTTCTGATTCGAGCACATTAAGTAACGACGATATACAGAGTTTTTTACAGGACAGCAAAGGACGTCTGTGGATCGGCACTGAAAATGGGCTTAATCTCTATGATTATGATGAGGATCGTTTTTACACATACAAACACAGTTCTTCTGATCCGCAAAGCTTAATCGGTAATCGTATTAGTTCGATATATGAAGATGATCAAAATATCCTCTGGGTGGGGAACTGGACCGGCGGAGTTAACCTATACAATTTTAATTCAAAAGGGTTTGTCCATTATAAGAATGGACGAGATTTTCATAATGAAAGCAGCGACGGAAATGTTTGGTCATTTTGGGAAGATGACCAGCAGAATATATGGTTTGTAACCAATGGGGGACTAAACAGATTTGATCCCGCTGCAGAGAAGTTTCAGACGGATATTAGTGGTGCCTCAGGAGATGTAGTAGTTGAACTTCAGGGGGATAGTAACGGAAATCTGTGGCTAGCCAGTTCAGAGGGATTAAAACGATACAATATCCGGAATAGGGATATTAAAAGTTATACGCATAATTCTGACGATCCGGCTAGTATTTCACACGATGTACTGCTCTCGCTTTGGGTTGATAATGACGGGGAAACCATTTGGGCAGGAACCAGCGGTAACGGTTTGAATAAATTAGATCGTGGAACGGGCCGCTTTAGTCACTATAAATCTGATACACAGGACTCATCCAGCTTGAGCGGACAAAATGTTTCTGCAATTTATCGAGACAGCGAAGGAACATTATGGGTTGGCACTTACTCTGGCTTAAATCGTTTCGTTGAGGAAGGAGAATACTTTATTCAGTATAAAGATGATTTAAATGATACAACAAGTATAAGTAATTCACTAATCACCAGTATTTGTGAAGATTCAAAAGGTAGGCTGTGGATTGGGACTTCCAAAGGATTGAATCGTTATCATCGTGATACTGAATCCTTTACATATTATACTGAAAAGGATGGCTTGCCTGATAACACTATTTATGCCATTGCTGAGGATGACCATGGCAATTTGTTTTTAAGTACGAATTTCGGCCTTTCTAAGTTTAATCCCGATCAGGAAACATTTTCAAATTACGATGTCCGAGATGGTCTGCAGGACAATGAGTTTAATATTGGAGCAGCACTAAAAGCATCTGACGGACAGATGTATTTTGGCGGAATTAACGGTTTTAACTCTTTCCATCCCGATAGTATTAGAAGAAATACTCGCAAACCTCCGGTAGTCATTACTGGTTTTGAACTATTTAATGAACCTGTGCCGATTGGAAAATTTAATGGCGGAAATTATTTAAACAAAAATATCTCGTATACCGACTATCTGAAGCTCTCCCACACCGATAAAGTTTTTTCGTTTAAATTTGCCGCCCTTGACTATTCTATTCCAGAAAAAAATCAGTTTGCCTACAAGATGGAGGGGTTTGAGAAAGAGTGGAATTATGTGGGAAGTCGAAACTTTGCCACCTATACTGATCTCTCACCAGGGGATTATACTTTCCGGGTTAAGGCTGCTAATAATGATGGGGTTTGGAACGAAAAGGGAACGAGCCTGGACCTGACAATAACGCCGCCTTTCTGGCAAACAACATGGTTTTACATATTGTCTGCTATATTTATGACAGGTGTTTTTTGGGGTGGATACCAATACAGGCTTCGCAGCATAAAGGCCCGTAACAAACGTCTTGAGAAGGAAGTTAAAGAGCGAACCTCCGAACTTGATCGAAAAAATAAAGAGCTTGCTGATAAGAATGAACATCTGGAAGAGTTACTTCAGGAGCTTAAGGAAACGCGTAATGAGTTGGTGGAAAAGGCACACAAGGCGGGCATGGCTGATATTGCCTCTGGAGTATTACACAATGTGGGTAATATACTGAACAGCGTAAACACTTCGGCAGCCTTGATTACAGATACTATACAGCAGTCGAAGCTAGAAGGACTTAGTCGAGCCAATACTATTCTAAGGAAACATGCTGATGATATTGAGGGCTTTATTACAAATCATCCCAAAAGTAAAGATTTGATTCGCTATTACCTGAAGCTTGAAGAACCGTTGATCAAGGAACAAGATAGAATGCTTAAGCAGTCAAAGCGTCTGATAAAAAAAATTGAGCTTATCAATGATGCTATTTCTGCCCAGCAAAGTTATGCAGGCACAAATATGGAAGCTGATGAAACTTCGCTTTCGGAATTGGTTGATAACGCGCTGGCCCTGCAGGCAGGGTCTATTGAAAAACATGGCTTAACTATTGAAAAGGATTTTGGGTCCACAAAACCAATTATGATTCAACGTGCAAAGTTGATTCACGTATTGGTGAATATTTTCAAAAATGCCAAGGAGGCAATGACTGATGTACCCGCCGGCCAGAAAAAGATTTCTATTAAAACCTGGCAGACCGACAATAAAGTTTGCCTTTCTATTTCTGATAATGGGATTGGGATACGTCAAGAACATCTTGATAAAATTTTTACGCAAGGATTTACCACTAAAGAAAGTGGTCACGGATTCGGATTACACAGCAGCGCCAATTACATGGCTGAGATGGGAGGTGAGCTTACAGTTGAAAGTGAAGGAGAAGGGATGGGGACCACTTTTATTCTAACTTTTCCCTGTATGGCTTACAGCAGTCAATAAGGATCTGTAAGTTTATACCAGCAAATTGATATGTACGTTAAGTTCGTTACAACAAATCCATTTGGATCGTTGGCAAACAAAATATGAAGCAAGTATTAAAATATATATTGCCTATATGCTTTTTATATGGAGTGGTTCATATATCAGCTCTTCCGGCTTACTCGCAAGAAAACTCTTTTCAGTTTAAGCATTTAGGTCTTGAAGACGGGCTTTCTCAAGCTTCTGTTTCTGCCATTATCCAGGATAATAAAGGTTTTATGTGGTTTGGAACGGTGGGAGGGTTAAATCGTTATGACGGACAGAAAATAACGGTTTATCAGAGTGACCTCGTTGATAGCAATAGCCTTAGTAACAAACAAATTACTGATATTTGCAAAGATTCAGAGGGAAATCTGTGGATTGCTACAATCAATGGGCTTACTTATTTCAATCTTAAAACTGAGCAGTTTCGCCGATATTATGCAGAGGATGGCCCTAAGAGTATAAGCAGCAATACGGTTAATGCAACATACTGCGATACAGATGGTGCTGTTTGGATAGCTACGGACAATGGATTAAACAAACTGCTTGATAAGGAAGAAGGGGTTTTTGCCCATCTTTTTATTGAGGACGGAGAAAGTAATTTTCAGGATGTATTTAAAGACAAACAGGGAGATTTATGGGCCGGTACTTTTGGACGAGGTATGTTTTATGTTGATCAGGAAAATGAGCAGTTGGTTGATAGTGAAATAGCCTTGTTAAATGATAAGATAGTAAAGGCTATTCACGAAGATGATGCCGGCTATCTGTGGATTGGCACTGAATCCGGTTTATTCCAAATAAGCCCGGAACGTAATAGCGCCACAGCCTATCGAAATGAGACTAACAATCCTTCCTCATTAAGTGATAACACCATTAATGCTATTTATCAGGACAGTCGAGCTAACTTATGGATAGGTACAGAAAACGGGTTAAATCTTTACCAGCCGGAAACCAGAGATTTTATTCGGTTTAAGTCAGACTCCAGGGATAAGCAAAGCATCGGCTCAAATCGTATTCACAGCATATATGAAGATAAGCACAATACAGTATGGATTGGGACCTGGTCAACTGGTATCAACAAGTTTAGCTATTATAAAAAAGGGATCAAACATTATTTCGACAGACCTGAAACAGAAAGTAGTATAAGTGACAACAATGTTTGGGATTTTTTAGAAGATAAAAATCATAATATTTGGATAGGTACCGATGGAGGATTAAACAGATTTGATCCCGAAACCGAAGAGTTCGATCATTTTGTTCATGACCCAAACAATGAAAATTCTATAAGCAGTAATCGTGTCTTTAACCTAGAGATGGATTCCTCCGGAAATATATGGATGGCTACTATCAAAGGAGTCAATAAACTGAATCCCAATACTCGCAATGTAGAACGTTTCGTACACGAATCCGATAATCCCAATTCACTTAGTTATAACACCTTGTGGAGCCTTGATATCGACTCCACAGGCAAAGTTTGGATCGCTACAATCGGCCGAGGGCTTGATATACTAAATCCCGAGACGGGAAATTTCACGCATTTCGATCACGATCCTGATGATCCGAATAGCTTAAAAGCCTCATCTGTCACCGAAATTTACGTCGATCGTAATAATCAAATTTGGGTTGGTACTCGAAGAGGATTGAATATATACCAGCCGGATAGTAATAATTTTAAAAGCTTTCCCTTTTCTTCGGATAACCCGCACAGCCTTGATAATAGTTCTGTAATGGATATCCATGAGGACTCGAACGGACGTCTTTGGGTGGGTACAGCCATGGGAGTAAACGTGCTAGATACTGAGTCTCATGAAATCCTGAACTATTTTTCCAGATCAGATGGATTGCCTGATGATACAATTTGGGGGATAACAGAAGATGAGAACGGAACAATTTACTTGGGGACAACATTGGGACTGGCCGTTTGGGATTCAGAAACAGAGACATTTAGTATTTTCGATAAAAGAGATGGGTTACAGGGTAATGAATTTAATGCCGGTGCCGCTTTCACATCATCGACCGGTAAAATTTATATGGGGGGCACAAATGGCTTCAATTCCTTTTTCCCTTCTGAGCTTAGAGGGAATCCCCATCCACCGCCGGTTGTTATAACGGATTTTCAGCTTTTTAATGAGTCAGTGCCCGTTCAAAAAAACTTTGAAAAAAGTGGGGACACCAGGGAAATATTAGAAAAATCAATAACCTATACTGATACACTTACCCTCTCTCATTCAGACAATCTTATTTCTTTTGAATTTGCGGCTTTGAATTTTACCATCCCGGAAAAAAACCAGTATGCCTATAAACTGGAAGGATTTGATGACAACTGGAACTATATAAATAATCGCAATTTTGTAACCTACACCGAACTTTCACCCGGTAAATATACTTTTCGGGTAAAAGCTTCGAATAATGACGGGATTTGGAATGAGGAAGGTACCTCGCTTGCACTGGTAATTACGCCCCCTTTCTGGCAAACTACTTGGTTTTATTTACTGGCAGGTTTGTTTATTGCAGGGGTGATATTTGCAGGGTACCGGATGCGTGTACGAAGTATTAAAGAATATAGTAAGAGGCTTGAAAAAGAAGTGGCAGATCGTACATTGGAGCTGAATGAAAGAAACGAAGAGCTGAAAGAGGCACTCGAGGAGCTCGAAAAGACAAAAGACGAACTGGTGGAAAAAGCCCATAAAGCGGGTATGGCCGATCTGGCTACTGGTATTTTACACAACGTTGGAAATATTCTAAACAGTGTAAATACTTCGGCTACGCTCATCGAAAATACAATGAAGAGGTCAAAACTGGAGGGACTGGAGCAGGCCAATGCTATCCTGCGTGAGAATATCGACCAGCTTGATCAGTTTATTGCTAATCATCCCAAGGGAAAAAAGATTATGCAATATTATCTAAAGCTTGAGGAGCCACTAAGGGATGAGAGGCAAAAAGTACTTAAGCAATCAGAACGGCTGATCGAAAAGATTGAGCTAATTAACGAAGCTATTGCCGCTCAGCAGAATTATGCAGGTGCAAGCATGTATGCTGATGAAACTTCACTTTCAGAGATGATCGATAACGCCTTGGCATTACAGGCCGGGTCAATCGAGCGCCACGGGTTAGATATTGAAAAAGATTTAAAACCGGTGGATTCTATTATGGCTCATCGTTCAAAACTCATTCACGTGCTCGTCAATATTTTTAAAAATGCCAAGGAATCCATGAAAAAAAATGCACCGGATAATAGAAAAATTAAGATAAAATCCTGGCAGGACGGTGATTGGGTTTATCTGTCTATCAGCGATAATGGAATGGGTATAAAAAAAGAGAATTTAGGTAAAATTTTCACCCAGGAATTTACGACTAAACAAGATGGGCATGGATTCGGACTTCATAGTAGTGCCAATTATATGGCTGAGATGGGGGGCAAAATAACAGTAGAAAGTGACGGAAAGAATAAGGGAGCAACTTTTACCCTGCACTTTCCTCAAGACAGTGACAAAGCATTGTAGAGTGACAATAATAGTTAAAGAAATCCTTATTTTTGATTATACGTAGTTTATATCGTTTTATACCTATAATATTTTTTTTGCTTTTTGCTTTAGAGGTGAAGGGACAGGAGCAAGGGAACGTGCAGTTTCATTACATTACTCCCGAAGATGGATTATCCCAGAGTTCGGTATACTCTATTTTGCAAGACAGTGCTGGGTATATGTGGTTTGCTACACAAGATGGCTTGAACAAGTATAACGGCTATAATATCACTACTTATACTCACGAGCCAGAAGATCCGCATAGCATAAGCCTGTACGAAATCAGAAGCCTATATGAAGATAGCAAAGGAAATCTTTGGGTGGGTACATTAGGAGGAGGTATCAATCTCTATGACCGGCAAGGCGATCGTTTCATTCGTTTTAAAGGGGATATCGATCATCCGCAGCAAACGCTAAGCGATAATTCAATTTGGGATATCTATGAAGATCGACTCGGCAATTTCTGGGTTGGTACCAGCTGGGGGTTAAACCTGATGGAGAGAGACGGAGAAAAGGATGAAAATTACTTGTCAAAAGTAACCCATTATACTAACCGCAAAGATGATCCTAATAGTATAAGCTCAAATCAGGTTACTTCTATTTATGAAGACAGCAAAGAAAATTTATGGATTGGTACAGAAAATGGGTTGAATATTTTGGATCGAGAAACGGGAAAGTTCAGCCGATTTATGAACGATCCTCAAGATCCGGGAAGTATTGGTGACAATCATATTACCACAATATATGAGGATCAAACAGGCCGATTATGGATTGGAACGGAGGGGGGAGGATTGAATTATTATGACTATGAAAATAAAGAGTTTAAAAAATATCTGCCTGATCAAGATGATCCCAATAGTATTGGCGGAAATACCATTTATGCCATAGACGAAGATAGCGAAGGTATCCTGTGGGTAGGTACGGGCAATCACGGACTTAGTTTATTTGATCGCTCAAGTAATGAATTTCACAATCATCAGTACGACACGAATGATCCAAACAGCATCAATAATAATGGTATTAATAGTATTTACGCGGCTGATGGCAGGATGTGGGTCGGTACATTTGCGGGAGGTGTGAATTATACTGAAAAAAGAGATCCCCAAATTTATCACTATAAGAATGATCCCAACCGGTCGTCCAGTCTCAGCCATAATTCAGTGCGTAGTTTTTTGGAAACCCCGAACGGTAGAATTCTTATCGGTACCGACGGAGGTGGGATTAATTTTTTCGACAGAGAGACAGGACATTTTTCAGCTTTAAAGCACGAGAAGGGGAATAGCAACAGCATTCCCAGCAATGTTGTTTTAGACCTGAAGACACATCCCGATAATGAGCGTGTTTGGTTGGGGACTTACAACGGAGGACTCAGTCTCTTTAATGTTGAAAAGGAAACCTTCAGCCATTACCAGCATGATCCATCCGATTCCACAAGTTTAAGCAGTAACGATATTTTTGAACTTTATGTTGACAAAAAAGATCGGTTATGGATTGGCACGAATGGTGGAGGCGTAAACATGTTGCGGCCGGAATCTGAAGAGTTTGTTCGGTATATGCAAAATGAAGAAGATTCCACCACAATCGACAATGACGATATCAGAAGTTTTTATGAAGATAGCAACGGAAATTTTTGGATTGGAACGTATGGCGGGAGGTTGACCAAATTCGATAGAGAGACCGAGGAGTTTGAATTTATCAATATCAATACCGGAGACTTGCACAGCAGTGTTGTCCATTCTATGCATGAAGATTCGGAAGAGAACTTTTGGCTCGCCACCCGGGGAGCAGGATTAAAGCTATTTGATCAACAAACGCATGAGATTCAAACCTATTCGAAGAAGCAGGGGTTACCAAGTAATATTGTTAATGGTATCCTTGAAGATGATCACGGCAATTTATGGGTTAGCACAAATAACGGAATCACTAAGTTCGATATTGGAGCAGAAACGTTTACCAACTTCGGACTTGAAGATAACTTACAGAGTTTGGAGTTCAATGAAGGGGCTTATTATAAAGACCGGGAGGGGTATATGTATTTTGGGGGCGTGAACGGCTTTAATCGGTTCCATCCCGATAGTGTAAAGCTGGGACAGGAAGTGGCTCCTGTAGTACTGACCGATCTGCAGATGTTTAATAAATCAGTACCCGTGGGTGGCGATTCACCGCTTAAAAAGCATATCAGTCAAACAGATCGTTTGGTGTTATCCCCTGATGCCAGTGTCCTTACTTTTAATTATGTGGCATTGGATTTTAGTCCAAAGAAGAACATGCAGTTTGCATATAAATTAGAAGGATTTGATGATGAGTGGAACTATGTGGGCGGACAGCGATCAGCTACCTATACCAACCTGGATCCAGGGGAGTATGAGTTTAAATTAAAAGCTGCAAACAGTTTTGAGGTATGGGGAGAGGAAACAGACATGCTAACGTTAGTGATTCCACCGCCGTTTTGGAGAACATCTTGGTTTTATCTGTTTTCGGGTTTATTTATCGTCGGTGGTTTAGTTCTGATATATCGATATCGTATACACAGTATTCAGGAAAGGAACAGGTTACTGGAGAAGGAAGTCTCAGAGCGTACTTCTGAATTAAAGCAAAAAAATGAGGATCTGGAATCAGCATTAAAAGAGCTAAAGAAAACAAGGAGTACGTTAATGCAAAAAGCCCACAAGGCCGGGATGGCAGATCTTGCTACAGGTGTACTGCATAACATTGGAAATATTTTGAATAGCGTAAATATTTCTACGACCGTCCTTAATGAAACACTAAGAAATTCTAAGATCCCTAAGTTTCTGCAAGCCAATGAGTTATTGGATAATAATAAAGATAATTTAAAAGAGTTTTTGTTTGAGGATCCACGCGGTATGAAATTGCTTCACTATTATTTGAAGCTTGATGATCCGATGGGTAAAGAGTATGAAAAGCTTCAGGCTCACTGTAACCGGTTGACAGATAAGGTTCAGCTTATGCTGGAAGTCATTGATGCACAGCAAGATTTTGCAAAGGTGGGAAGAATTAGCGAAAAGGTTCAACTGGAAGAAATAGTCGAAGACACCCTGACGCTACAAGCCGGTAGCATAGAACGACATGATCTAGATATCGAAAAAGAGTTTGCTAATACTGACGAGGTAAGGGTGCAGAAAAGTAAACTTATCCACATTTTGATTAATTTATTCAGCAATGCAAAGGAAGCTATGGCTAAGAAAAATATCGGAGAGAAAAAAATTACTATACGTACCTATCAGGATGAAGATAGTGTTTCTCTGTCGATATCTGACAAAGGAGAAGGTATAAGTAATGAAAATCTAAATAAAATATTTAATCATGGTTTCACTACTAAGAAAGAAGGCCACGGGTATGGTTTACATACCTGTGCCAACTATATGACTGAGATGGGAGGTGAAATTATGGTCAAAAGTGAGGGGAAGGACAAAGGCGCTACATTTATCTTGAACTTTTCAAATAAGAAGTAGCTGAACGGATTTGATTTTAACATCTATGCAGACTTTAATACCCTGAGGAATAAGACAATGAGCGGAAAGAAAATAAGTACAAAATATTTTTGGTTTATTATATATAACACCGGGTGTAGTGTTATTTATGAAACCTGATTTATGTCTGGATTTTTGTGATATATAATTTTTCAGTGACACTTATAACTATGGTATTAATTTTGGGGTTTTCAAAAGATGGCTCCTCAGAGGCGAATAGCTTAAATGGATTCTATGCATCGTTAGGTAAGGCTCATCGCCTTGCGAAATCTAATTACGTTCCCCGGATAATAGGATTCGCTGCGAGCTTTGTGTTGGTCTCATTGTTAGTCATTACCAAGGACTGGTCATCCTGGTATTTTCTTTATATGGCCATATACTTTCTTGTATATCCTCATCTGGTACTTTTGGTGTCAAAAATATTTCCCAGGCAGAAGATGATTGAAGTTGGAGCTATGATGTTTGATGCGTTAATGCTTGGGATCTGGACATCTTTTATTTACTTTTCACTTTGGGTATCATTTGCTTTCCTGGCGTCTACTGTTCTTAACCATATTATGGTAGGAGGACGTCTTCAACTGCTTAAGGGGATGGGACTATATGTATTGGGAATCTTGATTGGCGGATTTTTTACAGGCTTTGAGACTGATTTGAACGCCCCGTTTTATATAGAAATTTCAGCCATGATTGCACTATTGGGATATATTTATAGTTCCGCCGGAATCTTCTATAAACAGACTCGTCGTTTGGCTGAAATAAAAGTAGAATTGGAAGAAAAGAATAATCTGCTGAATGAAACCATAGAGGAGCTGGAGGAGACCAAAAACGAACTGGTTGAAAAGGCTCACAAGGCGGGAATGGCTGATATCGCATCGGGAATCCTTCACAATGTGGGAAATATACTAAACAGTGTGAACACTTCGGCCTCTTTAATTATGAGTACCGCTAAAAAATCTAAGCTGGAACGTTTAGAGGAAGCCAATACTCTTCTACGAGAGCACATCGATCATATTGAGGAATTCATTGCCAATAATCCCAAGGGGCAGAAATTGATGCATTATTACCTGAAACTTGAAAAGCCTCTGAAAAATGAGCGAGCTAAAGTTTTAGAACATTCAAATCGTCTTATCAAAAAGATAGGATTAATTAATGATGCTATAGCAGCCCAGCAAAGTTATGTTGGGCCAAGGATGCATGATGACGAGATTTCAATCCCAGAGATTGTGAATGATGCCCTTGCTTTACAAGCGGGATCTATTCAGAGGCATGGTATAGATATAGAAAAGGAATTTGAACCTGTAGATTTTGTTGAGGCTCATCGATCAAAACTTATCCATGTACTGGTGAATATCTTTAAAAATGCCAAAGAGTCAATGGAGAGTTTTGATAGCGAAGAGAAAAAGCTTGTAATCCGTACATGGCAAGATTCAAATAAGATTTATCTTTCCATAACAGATAGTGGAGAGGGGATACAGCAAGAGAATCTGGATGATATATTTAAACATGGATTTACCACGAAGGAAGATGGACATGGATTTGGCTTACATTCAAGTGCAAACTATATCACTGAAATGGGAGGGGATATAAACGTAACCAGTAAAGGAAACGGTCATGGAGCTACTTTTATAATAACTTTTCCAAGGATCAATAAGGGAGACAAAAAGTCTCACAATCAGAAAGATTCTGATACTGCCCATAATTGAAGATAGATTATTTAATTTATTGACAGATCGTTTAAACGCCCGTTTTTATTAGGATAAAAAATTTGCCTTAAGTTTTTCTAATTGATCTTTTCCTCAAATAATTAGATAGTGCAAATGTTTCCCACAGCATAAGATAGTCGTTGGGAATTCTATAAATCATTAAAATGATATGGGGTGTAAAAATTATGGACTTATCGAACATCAATTTTTTGGCAGTAATTGTGGCTACTCTTTCTACCTTTTTAGTTGGTTGGCTTTGGTATGGACCGCTTTTTGGCAAGGCATGGTTGTCGGCTGTGGGAGTTACCGAAGAGGAGATTGAAGAGAAAGGTAATATGGGTAAGATATTTGGTCTTTCCTTTGTCTTTGAATTCATTATGGCGTTTAATCTGGCAATGTTTTTAACGGGATCGCCCGAAGCCGCAGCTCAAATGAATGCCGGAGCTGGTGCATTTTACGGCTTTTTGGCAGGCTTCGGATGGATTTTCTTTGCTTTGGCCGTAAACAGCTTATACGAACAAAAATCCTGGAAATATATATTTATAAATGGCGGTTACTGGACTGTATCTTTTACAGTGATGGGATTGATTTTGGGAGCCTGGACATAAGTAGTCAGCGATCGGGGTAAATCATTGTTTGTGATGGTATTATGTTTTGCAAAACTCCCTGTGCCCGCCGCAAATTGCTTTCAAGATATACGTATTTAGCAAGGTAACAATAATGGGGGGGGGACTACATTTGATTACTTTGCTTTCGATAGCCCCGGCGTTAAACGCGGGGCTATTATCGATTTTATGAACAGAAGGTTTTCAATGCCCTCAAACGATTGGAGCAGAAGTATGAGATTCTTATGCAGTTATACACTCTAAGTGCTTTTTTTGATTAAATATTCTTTGAGGTAAGAATATGGCTAGCGCGGGAATTAATCCCGCGCTATTGATAAATCTTAGAAGAAAAGTTGGCTTTAAAAATTTACGATTCTAGTTGCTTTTAAAAGAAACCAGTAATTCATGAGTCCCTATTTGCATTTATTCTTGAAGGTCATTTAATCCCCCGTGCTCTTTCTGACAACTTTAGTGCACTCAGTGACTAAGTGGTAAAAAATCACTTCACGGTTTCCACTTCGACATTTTTTTCCTTTTCTTCTTCATTAATCATTCAATCCTAAAATTTTTTATTGATGAAATATATTGGTGCTCATGTCAGCGCAGCAGGTGGAGTAGAAAATGCCCCGGAACGGGCTAATAAAATAGGGGCAAAGGCGTTTGCTCTCTTTACAAAAAATCAGCGGCGGTGGGAGGCGCCTCCGCTCACCAGAGAGAATATTGACGGCTTCAAAGAGCGTTGCGAGCAGTTTTCCTATCCGATGGATTATGTAATGCCTCACGACAGCTATCTGATTAATTTAGGCCATCCCGAGAGTGATCAGCTCAAAAAATCGCGCAACGGTTTTTTGGACGAGATGCAGCGATGTGAGCAGCTGGGGATTAAACTGCTGAATTTTCATCCCGGTAATCACTTGAACAAAATTACCATAGAGGAATGCCTTCAGCGTAATTCAGAGTCTATAAACCGGGCACTGGATCAGACTGAGAATGTAACAGCTGTTATTGAAAATACAGCCGGACAGGGCACCAGTATTGGCTATAAGTTTGAATATCTTGCGTCTATTATCGAAGGCGTTGAGGATAAGAGCCGGATCGGTGTTTGTATTGATACGTGTCACGCTTTTGCTGCGGGTTATGATCTCTCAACCGACGAGGGATACACTGCAATGTGGGATGAGTTTGAGCAAACTATCGGCTTCGAATATCTGAAGGGAATGCATCTGAATGATTCCAAAAAAGAGCTGGGCAGCCGTGTAGACAGACATGACAATATAGGAGAGGGTAAAATCGGGATGAGAGCCTTTGAGCTACTCATGCAGGATGGCCGCCTTGATGAGATCCCTATGATACTGGAGACACCAAATACTGACAGATGGCCCGAAGAGATTGAAATGCTGTATACTCTGGCCGAACAAGTTGAGAGAGTTTAAAATAGAAACTATTGATTGGTACCGATTCTTCCCAGCCGCATAAATACGGGGAATCTTACCTCCATCACAGTACTTGACGGCATTGCAGCTTGAATATCTTCGATTATTTCTGTTACCGGATTTATATGTTGCTCGGTCTTCATCTTTTGAACGGCCGACCATGAGTTAAAATATCCCTCAAGCTCGTCAATCGACCATTGGAAGGTATTTTCAAAGGATGGGGTAGCAATCTCTTCAAACGGGAATGGTAGCGTTGTATAATGGTTATCCAGATATTTGCGACTCCCACCATAGTAGCTATCAAAAGCTTTATCATATAAACGGTCAATAATAGGATCTACCTCTGGATCTATACGCACCATACCATATCCTATTATCGCTAATAATGCACCCGTTTTGCCCACCCTGTTAACTTCCTGATAAAAGGAGTCAAAATCGAACCAGTGAATTGCTTGTCCGACGGTAATGAGATCGAAATAATTGTCGGGCAAGCCCGAATTCTCGGCCGGTACTGTGCGATAGATAACGTTTTCTTCCCGGGGGGCATGCACCAGCTGTGCTTCGCTGATATCGGTGGCATAAACTTTTTCGAAATGCCTGGATAGATATTTTGCAATTTGCCCGGATCCTGTGGCGCAATCCCACGCTGCAATATAGTCAGAAAGATGCTGAAAAATGTAATCGTACATCTCCTGCGGATAATCAGGGCGATATCGGGCATATAAATCCGACTGTTTTGAAAATCGCTTTTCCATTTCAGTGTTTATTTCGATTTACTCATATAATCAAACTGCGATGGGTAAACATTCCATTGCTCGGAAATGGTCAGATGATAATGGAGGGAGGTTTGTTTATTGAGGCCCAATTATCGGGTACCATCTGACGTCAACGGGCAGGAGCCAAGTCCTCTACCTCGGCGTCACTCCGTTATGCCCATGGAACCTGTTTAAACGGTCCACCTGGGAGCTGACGTAGTCGAAGAATCTAACATGGGAATCTCTGCAGGATAAGTGTCGACATAATTACGAGGCTATTTCCACATGATAGAGATTCCTCCGCGCTTCCGACTCCGTCGGAATTGGTCGGAATGACAACAAAGTGGGGTTAACTTTCTTGTCCTTTGTCAAACCCAGGCTCAAGGGATAGATCTTTCCATTCCGGGTTAATGGATTCTATCAGCTTTACTTTCTTTCGTCTGCTCCAGCGTTTAATTTGCTTTTCCCTCTCAATGGCATCATGCACATGTACATAAGACTCATAGTAAACCAACCGGTTTACTCGATATTTGGTTGTAAATGCCTCCGGATCTTCTCCTGCTTTATGTTGCCTAATTCGATGGTAAAGACTATTGGTCATCCCAGTATATCACTCTGGAAATGCTGGCTGTAATATATACATAATACATGCTTCAGTACTTTGTTAAGCTTTAATAGTAAGACCGTTTCGAGGGCGCAACCTTACAAGCATATCTCCTTTACTTGTCATTTCGAGCGGAGTCCGCTAACTGGCGGACGGAGCCGAAAAATCTCATCCGCAGTGAATCGGCAGTTTCTTTTGTCGTAGCTTCCAAGACGTTTTAAAGTGATACAGATTCCTGCGTGCTTCCGACACCGTCGGAATTGGACGACCTATTTCCTCCTGTGATAAGCGTCCACGCTTATCACAGGAGTGTTTCAAGCGTGGACGCTTGAAACTAGCCAGCCAGGTCAATTTCTTGGGACAGTGGATAAACGCTCTGCGTTAATGTAACTCGTAGGACGGACATTGACAGATTTCTGGAAACTGCTGAAAAAGGATTTATTGAATTCTTATCTATGTTAGATAATCTAAATAAAAGTGGAGATTAGAACACACAGAAACATGGAGTGCAAAACATACCTCTTCGAAGATGATGGCTCAATCCCAAATAATCCTAATTTTCCCTTGTTGGTGTATCCCGATGCTCTTTCTGCGGATCAAACTAGTGAAGCAGTATGCAGAGAGCTTCTGAATAAGCGAAATTGGAGCAATGAATGGGTAAATGGCATCTACTCTTATCACCACTATCACAGTACAACACACGAGGTGCTGGCTGTATTGAGCGGATCGGCAACAGTCAAAATGGGCGGTGAACAGGGAGAAGAGCTGGCAATATCAAAGGGAGATGTAATTGTTATTCCGGCTGGAGTAGGACATTGCAACCTGGGCAGTTCCGGTGACTTTCGGGTGATGGGCACTTATCCTGGTGGTCAAAACTACGATTTATGTACTGGCAAGGACGATGAACGTCCACAGGTTCTTGAGAACATCAAGAACGTAACTATTCCCAACCTGGATCCGGTGACCGGTGAAAAGAACCCGCTCCATCAGGAATGGAAAGAAAATTAATAGCTTTACTAAACGAGGGCTTTGCAAAACCAGTGTCACTCTGAATTTATTTCATGGTCTGATGCAAAAGCTCCATTAAAAGCTTCAAAAGAGCGATTGCTTACAGATGCTGATCCCGAAAGCTATCGGGACAGCATGACATAGGTAGTTTTGCAAACTTCGGAAGTTTCGTAAGCTAGTTACTCATACATCTTTTCACCTGCTGTTATTGCCACATCTAACTGATTTTCTGGCGGGGGAAGGGGACAGGTGGCATATTCCGTAAAGACACAGGGCGGGTTGTATGCTTTGTTAAAATCGATGTACGTCATTCCATTCTCTGGAGTTGGAATATAAATATATCGTCCGCCGCCGTACGTATCATCACCATTGGTTTGGTCGCCGAAAATAATAAAAAACTCTTCATCATTGTCGGGATGCCCCAATGGAGCCAGACTATAATCTTCTCCATTGATGGTAAATTCCAACATTCCGTACAAGGAATCCTGATACTCTTTTCCTAATATATCGGGAATCGTTATTTCACGAGGCTCGTTAAATCGATTGAATGTTGCTTCTACTTTCCACTTTTGAGATACGGGAAATCGTTCAATTCCGTTAAACGTAGAAAAATTAGGATGATTGGTATCTTTAAGACGTAGATAATAATTGCCTCTTCGTTCTATGATATGCCACTGTAAGTTACCGTGGTTGAATGCATGAGAATCTCCATCTGCACCGGTTGTGAGTTCGTTAACATTATCTCCATTTGATGTTGTTACTTTAACCCGGGGATGGATATCAAAATTAAATGTATCACCATTTCGTGTAATCGTGCCAATATTTGGGGAAGCTTTGGGAGGAAACACGAAATCATTTACAGAATCAGATCCAAAGCTATAGGTACCTTCTTCAAGGGAGTAGAGCCCAATCAGGCTCAGCCAGCTGTCTTCTTCTTTTAATGAGTCTATGCGGTCGGAATGCCACTGTTCAATCTCGGCTTTGTATTCGCTGTCAGATTGGTTTTGTTCGCAGCTGGTTAACAATCCCACAAAGAAGATTGAAAATACCAGGAAACGTGTGTTTAAAATTTTCATTTGTTTACCTGCATTTGCTTGCTCTAAACTTATAAAGGTAAGAAAAGCTGAACTTAATATTGATGATTCGTAATCTGGTTTTTCAATTGGTGGGAGTTATTCCAGGTTCAGCTCAAGATCCACTTCTTGATACTCTCTCCTAAATAGCGGAAGCAAAATAGCTAACAAATAACAAGCTGCACCAATGGCAACAAAAACAAGGGCAAAGGTTATATCGTGCTCTAGGCCATCTATTCGCACCAGCAGGTTGTACCAGTCGTGTGATTCCTTTCCTAGTCCGCCGATAAGAGGCAGTTGACGAGCACCACCGTCTGCGGCATATCCTGCAACATCAAGCCAGCTAAAACCTAACAATGCCAGGGAAAACTGCAATCCCAGGTATTGCCTGTTTATCCAGAAATAGAACACGATAACCAATGGAAGCAGAATTTGGAACAGTGATCCGCCCAGAATAGTTAGGAATCGATTGCCAAGAAATCCGAAAAACGTATGTCCCGCTTCGTGGACAATCAGCAGAAAGTTATCTACAAAAAAATGGATAATACCCAGCGGAAAGGGATAGTCGTAATTGACAGCAAAAAAGATGTTAAAATTGAGAGCCCAATAGACCTGGTGTAGCGAATAAATGGCAAAAAATAAAATGAGCAGTGATCCCCACCACTTTTTCAGGACTTTTTTGCCTATAAATTGTAACTGGTCTGTATTCAAGGTTTGTAAAGTTACTTATCGGCTTGGGGATCAAAATCCATAAAATTAATTATTTACTTCCGAGAAAAATTTCTTACCTCTGACAAAATATTCAGCGACAATACTTACCGGTAGCAATGTATCGGGATCGGAGTCCCTTCTTCGTTGATCCTGGAGTGCTGCTCTTTTTTCATGGGTTGCAGTGAATCCCCTCCAAAAATCGAAATGTGCTCGTGCTATAGCTTTAAATTCATTCCAATGACCGCCAAACAGTGATCGCAAAGCAGCTATGATATCAAGCGTATAGCGGCCGAAAAATCGCCATATGAGGGTATCGGTGCTACAGTTTTTCCACAGCATGCGGAGGTTATTGCGATAGTTATAATAGATTTTACGCGGAGATCCCATGGCCATGGAACCACCGCCAAGATGATAAACAGTACTGTCGGGACAAAAGCGTACTTTATACCCATGATTCCACAAACGCCAGCAGAGGTCAATCTCCTCCATGTGGAATTCAAAATCTTCGTCGAAACCTCCTAATTCTTCAAAAACCTGTTTGCGGATAGCCAATGCGGCACCGCTGGCCCAAAAAATATCGGTCTCATAATCATATTGTCCCTCATCCTTTTCGAGCGTATCAAAAATGCGTCCCCTGCAAAACGGATAAGCAAATCGATCCAGAAAGCCTCCGGCGGCTCCGGCATATTCGAAATAGTCCGGTTTTCTATCCGACAACATTTTAGGCTGTACTGCAGCTATAGTTTCATTTTTTTTAAAGCATTCGGCCAGTCCCTGCAGCCAGTCCGGTTCAACACGAACATCATTGTTCAAAAATAACAGAATATCGCCCTTGGCATGGGGCACCGCTCGGTTGTTCCCCCCACAATAGCCGTAGTTTTTATCAAAAGTGGCAATCTTAACGTTGGGATAATGTTCCCGAACCCATGCTTTTGATCCATCGGCAGAAGCGTTATCAGCCAAAATTATTTCGTAGTTGGCATAATTGGTTTCAGCAACACTCGGTAAATATTTTTTTAGATGATGCAGTGCATTCCAAGAAACAATAATAATGCTAAAAAAAGGCATGAAGTACTAGAAGATCAGTAAGTTATTGCTAATTTTTCTATTAAACGATTTACATAAGCAAAAAACATCGCTATCATAGTTGAGCTGAAAATGATAAAGAATTTTATATGATCAAAGTTGGATTAATTTCGGATACACATTCGTATCTTGATCCTCAGGTTTTTGAATATTTTGAAGACCGGGATGAAATTTGGCATGCGGGAGATTTCGGCACTATAGAAATAGCGGATCAATTAAAAGAGATTGCTCCTGTCATTGGTGTCTATGGTAACATCGATGGGCAAGATATCAGGCAGGAATATCCGCTACATCAGCG
The DNA here is from genome assembly GCF_058386985.1 of Fodinibius sp. GM108. Taxonomy (NCBI): domain Bacteria; kingdom Pseudomonadati; phylum Balneolota; class Balneolia; order Balneolales; family Balneolaceae; genus Fodinibius; species Fodinibius sp. GM108. The sequence continues at coordinate 59,533 of NZ_JBYEIR010000003.1, read as the reverse complement.
TTTTGAACGTAATGGTGTAGATTTTTGGATAACTCATATTGGGGGAACGTTGGGACGCTACTGTATTCCTATTCGTGAAGAGATGGAAGAGAATCCACCCGATGTTTTTATTTGTGGCCATTCTCATATCCTTAAAATTGGCCGTGACCAGGATAAAGACAAGATGCTTTTTATCAATCCGGGAGCAGCTGGTCGTCACGGTTTCCAGGTATATCGGACGTGCGTGCGCTTTAGCATTGATGAAGGCAAAGTTCGGGATATGGAGGTTATCAATCTGGGCAGGAGAGGGGGATAGGGATTAGTATTGAGTAATGAGTATTGAGTAACAGCCAGAAAAGAGAGTAACCGGCATGAAGTTTTTGTGGAGCTGTATTGATGATTTCTTCCAACCTCCTTTGGGCCTCTAGTTGCGGAGCTAAAACCGTAAAATTAGCAAAAATGCACTTAGCTAACGATGAGTAGTTATTTGTAATTGTTTTTCCACATACGTGGAATCCGGTAGGATTTTAAAAACAGTGACTCAATTTCACAGTTTTTAAAAATAGGGTCCGGTCCCGAAATCTTTCGGGATGCGATTCCCCCGGGAGTTTTTTGGTTCGCTCCAGTGATTTTCTGGTCCCGACTGCTGTCGGCGGTTTGCTCACAAAAAATGAACATCCATCAGCCAGTCCAAGACCGAAAGATACGCCAGTAGAACATGTTTCTTCGGATAAACGGATGGATGGCTTATAATTAACTGTTCTAGTTCTAATTCCTTATAAGGGAAGGCCCAACCCTGTCGTTTAACAAACTTTGACGTTTCAAAAAGAGGTTTTGCTTATAAGTAAATGATTGTGAACTATTTTATGAAGCAGCTTAGTATTTAGCGAGGAAACATAATTAAAACCGATAGTCTGACTATGAAATTAGCTACAAATCGTTTTTTAAATATTCCAGTATTCTGTTGTTTAATTGGAATGCTAGTTGGTGGGCTGTCCGCCATATCAATGGCGCAATCCGTTGATATAAAGGTAGATACAGCATTTACCTCAAGTCATAATGTGACCATTAATGGGCAAGATGTTCCCTATACGGCAACGGTTGGTAATCAGCCGGTTTGGAACGACGACGGTGATCCCATTGCGTCTATTTTCTATACCTATTATCAGCGTTCTGGTGTGGACAACAACGAGCGACGTCCTCTGGTAATTTCCTTTAACGGTGGTCCTGGTTCAGCATCTGTTTGGATGCATATCGGCTACACCGGTCCTAAGAAAGTGAAGATTGATAATGAAGGATTTCCCGTACAGCCTTATGGTGTGGAAGATAATCCCCATTCAATTTTGAATGTCGCGGACATCTTGTATGTCAACCCTGTAAATACAGGTTTTTCCCGTATTGTTGATAAAGAAGCAGATCGCGAGAAATTTTTTGGTGTAAACAGTGATATTGAATATTTGGCTGACTGGATCGATACCTTCGTTTCTCGCGAAGACAGATGGAAATCACCCAAATTTTTAATCGGCGAAAGCTACGGTACGACTAGAGTTTCCGGATTGGCTGACGAGCTGCAGTCATCGCATTGGATGTTTTTGAATGGTGTCATACTAGTTTCTCCGACGGGACTTGGCATAGATCGTGACGGCCCCGTAGTTGACGCACTTACACTTCCCTATTTTACAGCTACCGCCTGGTATCATGATGCGTTGAACGGTGAACTACAGCAGCAAGACCTGAATGATATTCTGCCCGAAGCTGAAGAGTGGACGGTGAATGAATATATTCCTGCGCTAACGCGTTCAGGATCGCTTGATCAATCCGAAAAGGAAAAAATTGCTGAACAGGTTTCTTACTACTCCGGAATCGACAAGCAGAAAATCCTAGATAGAAATTTACGAATGTCCACTTCGTTTTTTTGGAAAGAACTGCTCAGGGATGAAGAAGAGCTTACAGTAGGGCGTCTGGACTCCCGATACCGGGGACAGGATCGTGAGACGGGCGGAGAACGGTATGACTATGATCCTGCGCTTACAGCCTGGAATCACGCCTTTACACCAGCCATTAACCATTATCTGAGAAATAATCTTGGATATGAAACTGATCTCCAATACTGGATGTTCGGACCGGTTCATCCGTGGGATCGTGACAACAACCGCACCGGCGAAAACCTCCGATCTGCAATGGCAGAAAATCCATACCTTAATGTATTGGTACAATCTGGTTATTACGACGGCGGAACGCCTTACTTTGATGCTAAGTACACGATTTGGAATATGGATCCCAGCGGCAAGCTGCAAGACCGCATTGATTTTAAAGGTTATCGCAGCGGACATATGATGTATCTGCGTGAAGAAGATTTGGAAACTTCCAATGATGACATTCGGAATTTTATAGAACAATCAATTCCGGAAGAGGGAAGACCTGCCAAGTATTGATGAATACGGTAAATCACTAGCGCGGGAATTAATTCCCGCGCTAATTATATTTTTTTCTTCCGCGAGCGGCTTCGTTGATTGACGAGATAGGTGATCAAGATAAGAGCCGAAAGGAATATTTCTGGTCCGGGCGTGCCGTGTGCACATTCGTACAGCTGCCGGAACGCTCGTTCAAGAAAAATGCGTGGCTTCAATCCCCTTTCCATTGATCAAATGATTCCCTAAGCTTGAATACATTTTGTTCAAATATCGCTCATGTTTTAAATACAGATTTATGACAACAGTTAAATATTTATTGCTGGGAAGCCTGCTCATCATTACTGGCTGGGGATGCAATTCCGCGACTTCATCTTCGGAATATTACCTCTTTGTTGGAACATATACCGATGGAGACAGTGAAGGCATTTATCTGTATAAATTTAATGCCGATGACGGAAGCGTTGATTCGTTGGGGGTAACAAAAGGCGTGGAAAATCCATCCTATCTTACCCTCTCACCCGATCATTCCCATCTTTATGCAGTAAATGAATTGGCTGATTCTGCTGAAGCTTCGGTTAGCGCCTTTGCTTTTGATAAAGATAAGGAAACCCTGACCTTTTTAAATCAGCAATCAAGCCTGGGTGGTGCTCCCTGCTATGTAAGCATTGATAACAGTGGACAGGCAGTTTTTATCGGAAATTATCTCGGAGGATCAATATCGATGTTTCCTGTAAAAGAAGATGGTTCCCTGGGTAAAGCTAGTGCAAATATCCAGCATCAGGGGAGCAGTATCAATAAAGATCGGCAACAAAGTCCGCATGTACATTGTACCTTTATTTCACCGGATAACAGCCAGCTGTTAGTTAACGACTTAGGCACCGACAAGGTATATGCATATGCTTTTGACGAAGAAATCTTGGAATTGCGTCAGAAACCATCATTTACTTATCAGGCCGAAGCAGGGGCCGGGCCTCGTCATCTGACGTATCATCCCGATGGGAACTTTGCTTACATAGTCAATGAGCTAAATGGTACTGTAGTTGCTTTTGAATCTGGGTCTGACTCTCTGCGGAAAATTCAGACAATAAGCACGTTACCGGAGAATTATGAGGGGGCTGTATCAGGAGCAGATATTCATATTTCGCCCGATGGAGAGTATCTTTATGCCTCAAATCGAGAAGATTTAAATAATATCGTTGCCTACTCCATTGACCAACAAGAGGGGACATTGACAAAGATCGGGTCGTATGACTCGGGTGGCATTCATCCGCGAAATTTTGTGATCGATCCCACAGGTCAATATCTATTGGCGGCAAATCGCCATACCAATAATATTGTAATTTTTCAGAGGGATAAAGAAACAGGAGACCTTTCACCTACCGGAAAAGAAATTGAGGTTTCACAGCCGGTATGCCTTAAATTAATACCGGTAAAATAGTTATTGAAACTGTTCACCCGCTACTTTTCAACCGCAGTTTGGCCACTGTTTCGATGTGATAGGTTTGTGGGAACATGTCTACCGGCTGTACTTCCAGGATGTCGTACTCCTCTCTCAGTTCCTTGAGATCCCGCGCCATAGTAGAGCTGTTGCAGCTTACATATACAAGCTTCGGTACTTGTAACTCCTTTAGCCGCTCTACTACATCAGGATGCATACCGGCACGCGGAGGATCGGTAATCAGGCAATCCGGCTCACCATGCTGATCGGTAACTTCTTTGGTAAAGACATCTTTCATATCTCCTTCAATAAATGAGACATTTCCGACATCATTTTCTTCAGCATTTTTCCGGGCGTTATTAATGGTTGTTTCTTCTAGTTCTATGCCCACAACACTTTTAGCCTTACCACTTAGAAAAAGGCTAAGGGTTCCTACACCACAGTACAGATCATAAACGATGTCGCCAGGTTCAATATCCGCATAGTCTTTTGCTACTTCGTACAGTCGCTCGGCCTGACGTGTATTGGTCTGAAAAAAAGCATTGGCATCAATCGTAAAATGATAGGGGCCGATATGGTCGGTGATATAGCCAGGGCCGTGAATAACTTTTTCATAGCGACCGACCGCTGTAGGATCCCGGGTGTCATTTACATTGTTAACAATCGTAGTAACTTCCGGGAATTCTTTCAGCAGAGCATCCGAAAGATTTTTCATAATTTCCTGATCGTCCTGATAAGTCACCAGGTTGACCATCAGATCATCAGTATAATAGGCTTTTCGAATCACCACATTGCGCATAAATCCCTCGTGATCTATTCGGTTGAACGGCGGTACATCATATTCTTTGCACCAACTTCGGACAAAATCTAATATTTCGTAAGAGATCGGATCCTGAAGATGACACTCATTCAGGTTCAGGATCTTGTCAAAACGCCCCGGAGCATGCAGGCCGGCGGCAAAACAGCGGTCGCTAACAAACTCATCGCGTTCAATCTCTTCGCGACTTAGCCAACGTTTATGTCCGATTGAATACTCCATCTTATTGCGATAATAGAAAATATCATCGCAACCGATGGTCTCATTCACTTCCAGATGGGTTAAATCGCCGATGCGGTGCATATGATCCTGCACCTGTTCTTGTTTAAATGCCAGCTGATGGTCGTAGGAGACATGCTGCCAGTTACATCCGCCACAATTACGCGCATGTTGACAACGCGGTGTAATGCGATTCGGGCCTTCTTCAATAATTTCGAGCAGCTTCCCCTCAAGATAATTTTTCTTCTTTTTGATAATTCTGGCCCTAACCCGATCTCCCGGCGCCGTATTTGGTACAAAGACGGCCAGACCATCTATTTTTCCAATTCCTTTTCCTTTATAAGCCGCTGAATCAATTTCGAGTTCAACATCAGCTCCTTTCTTTATCTTCATTTTCTGCAGTTTCTTCTGTTTCTGGGGAGAGATATGTTTTGAATTGCAGTGAAAAAGCCCGTTCAGCTGTACTAACTTTTTGAAGTTCTTTGGTTACAATCTCGAGCTGTTTCATGGCAATCATAGCAAGGGTCTCCATGAATTTAACAGCAATCGCAGGGTGTCGTTTCTTCAATGTTTCAAAATCAGGTTTGAAAAATCCCCTGAGTGTACAATCAGTTAAGCATTTTGCACTCGAAATTCGCCGAAGTTCATAGCCGATAGACAAAGCTCCAAAACTTTCTGGTGACTGAATAACATAACTTTGGATGTCACCATTTGCACCGGGATCAGGTTCGACAATCAGCTCTACTTTACCTTCTTCAATGAAATACATACCCGTACCCGGATCTCCCTGATAGTAGATATACTCATCTTTTTTATATTGACGACGATGGCAGTACTGTATAAACTCGGCCCGTTCGAGCGTTGTCAGACTTTTTAAGAACCGGGAGTTGAAAATGATATCAGCCTTTTTTTTCGTCTTTTTAAACTGCTCTGATCCAAACATAACTTTAACTATTGATTTGAAGTGACTTACCTGATAGCTACTTAATTTAACAGAAATATGTTAACTATCAGGATTTCTAAAAAGAGTGTCCAATTCCAAATGTAAAATAGGCATTTCGATTGTTAAACCATCCCTCTTGTAGATCGTGAATACGAAATGCAAAATCAAAGCGTGCTACCACATATTCCCAGTCTAAACGCAATCCGATTCCAGAGCTGACGGCAATTTGATTATAAAATTCATCATATTTGAATTTTCCCATCTCTATTACTTCTTCTCGTTGGCTTATAACTGGTTGTCCGTTTGCCTGCTCATCTGATGAGGGAAATTCCGTACGAGGTCCATACCAGATATTGCCTGCATCGGTGAACCAGGCTCCAATCCAATCCGTAGAAAGAAAGTTGGCCGCCAGACGCTGGCGGATTTCAGTTTGAGCGAGTAATTTTATTTCACCTCCGTTAATTGTTACATCATCAGACTGGATTCCTCCGGGTCCCAGACTGTAGATATCCCATCCGCGAATGTCGTTTGCACCACCTGCATAAAACCGCTGGTTTAGGGGGATCGATCTGCTGTTTCCATAGGGCAGAGCCACTCCGGCAAATCCGCGATAACTAAATACGGCGTTATTACCGATGGGAATATACTTTCGATAATCGGCTGTGCCTTTGATAAAGCGGCTGTAGGCCAGGCTGTTTTCACTGGTAGGGATAAGGGAAGGAAGATCTCCTTCCAGAGTATCCGGAGTGATAATATAGCGATCAGTTAAATAAGGAAGATTGCCACCAGTAGCGATAGAATATTCGCTGAAATAGCCATAGTTTCTTTTGATCAAGTCAGTACGTTGGCTGCGAAAGGTATAGCGCAAAATGGAAGAGACCTGTGGACGAAAATCTTCGAGAATACGCTGGTATTCAAAAGAATCTTCTCCAAATTCTTCTTTCAGTGACTGTTCAAAGTCCGGGTCAGGATCGGTATCTAGCAAATCAAGTTCAAGCAAATCCAGAAAACTGGTAAATCGATTGCTATGCTGTACCTCATAACGGGTATTAAAACGTATATCTGAATTAATATCGAAAAGCAGCTGATTTGATCTCGTGAATGAGAGTAAAAATCGGGTACGGGCATTAGAGAAGAATACAAAATCATCAAGTGCAGCAAAAGGAAAAATCAGGCGGGGCAGGGAATATTCTGCCCGTGTTTCAAAACTTCGAAAAAATTGCCCATCAACAGATTCTCTGGCAGAATCAGAGGGGATACTTTGTATGGTCTCGGAGGTAACGTATTCAAAACTTCCATTAACCCCGAGTTGTAGATTTTCGGCTTTGCCAAACAGGTTATTATTAGTGTATGTAACACCTGCACCGGCTCCAAATCCATACCTTTCCATACCAAAAAGATTCAGATTTATGGAGTGTTTAGGCAGCGTCTGCAATGAAAACATTACAGGTATTTCATCCCGTGAATAATCGGGTAAAGAACCATCTTCGCTAAGTCCGAACTGTCGGATATTTAGCATACGCAGATTTTGAAGCTCATTGACCGTGCGGATGTAAAGAGAATGATTAAAAGTATCACCCGGTTTAAAAAGTACTTGGTCTGTCAAGAGGCTGGTTTTAGTCTGTGCACTTTCCTCTTTCTGAATGAAAATTGCATTGTCGCCCAGTGCATAAGGAGGTTTGCGGAGTGTATCACCGCTGTCATAATTCCCCGTATCATCATCCGGACCTTGCAGACTCATATACAGATTACCAAAAGTATATTTCTTTCCCGTATTGATAGTGAAAAGGGCGTCCATCTGATGCCGATCAGCAGAATCCTGTTTTATGAGTACATTCACCGAATCCCGTTGTACTGAAGCATAGCCATTATTCTTTAGAAAGGTTATGATCCGGCTGCGCTCTTCGTTGAGCTGATTTTGCGAATAGCGCTGTCTTACGGTAAATGTGGAGTCATTAATGCGATCACGGGTAAGAGCACTTCGTTCAAGGAAGCGCGGTACCAGGGTAGAATCCTCAAATTCTGGCATCCCCATGTAGCCAAGCGTATTAATATGAAAGGCATTGCCTTCTTCAATCAGAAACGAAACTTCAACACGATCCTCTTTATATTCTACAATATTAGTATCTACTTCGGCATCAAGAAAGCCAATCGTTTGGTAGTACTGTTCAATACGTTCTATATCATTAGCAACGGTAGCTCTGTTGAGGTAGCTGGGAGGTTCACCGAACTTCTTGGTAAGCTTCCAGATAAAATACCAGGGCGTAAAGCGGGGGATCCCCAAAAACTCCCGGTTTGTCTGGGTGCGGATAAGGGTTTTAAGGGTATTATCTTTTACGTTATCATTGCCAACAAAGCGGACAATACGAACAACTTTATCTGTGGTATCGCCTTCGGCAATAACATTTTGGGACAGTCCTTTTTCAGTGCGGAGAAATAACCCGCAAACTAAAAGAAATGTACAGAATAAAAGACCACCTTTGGATTTCAAGAGACGAATGATGTTAATGTGATTCAAAAAAAACGGTTGCACGAAAAAAAATCATGCAACCGCAATAATAAAAACTATTATAATCAGATCTTAAACATCATCATAGTTAAAACCTTCGTCTTCTTCATTGTGGAAGAAATCTTCGGTGCTTATATAGTCGGGCCAAATATCCTCAATGCCTTCATATACAACATCTTCGCCTTCTTGAATTTCTTCTAGTTCATACAAGTTATCGAGCACCTGTTGAGGCAATCCGTTTCGTTCTGCCCATTCAATTAGTTCTTCCCGCGTGGCAGGAAAAGGTGCATCATCTAATGCCGCTGCTAGTTCTACAGTCCAAATCATAAAAAGTTCTTTGTGGTTTTGAGTTCAAATAAAATTCTTAGCACGATATAAAAAGGTTTAAGACCTTAAATTCAAGTAATATTCCTCATTATCAAGTGCACTGTCAGTAGTTTAGTTAATCATTTTTGCCCTGCCGGGGTTTTACCCAACGCGGTAGAGCGTTTTGTATTGTTCTTCAAAGCTTCATACAAAACGTATGTTTAATTCATTCCATCAGATATTCTGATAAAATTCCTTTTGCTATAATAGCTTATAAAGAGATTTAATTAACTGTATCTAATAGGAAATATATCTTTAGCGACTTTGTCAAGTAATTTTTAAATATAGTACCTCAAAATGAGGTATAATATAAATAGTATGCCATTATTCTTTTTATTGAGATTTAATTTAGAAACTGGAGCTTTCGGTAATAGAGAAAAAGGTTGAAATCTATTTTCGCTGTTTGGTCCAGCATGTTGATACAATATTAATTGACAGTCTTATCATTTGGAAGTAATTTTTAACCTTCCGCCTGAAGATAAATCATCAGGCTAAGAAAGAGGTTTCTCTAATCTGATCTAAGGGCAAGTATTGTTTTTTCTGGAGGATAGGCTCAAAAGTCCGGAAAATTTTGTTATCTTCCCTCGTTATTAATTAATAACCAAATTTAAAGAGGTATATCATATGTTTGGTGGTTTTGGCGGTTTTGAAGTTTTGATAATCTTGCTGGTTATTCTTTTGTTTTTTGGAGCAAAAAGGATACCCGAATTGGCTCGTGGAATAGGGCAGGGTATTACTGAATTTCGCAAAGCATCCGATGAGATTAAAAAGGAACTGGAGCAAGGACAAAAAGAAGGATTTAACTCCGGTACAAAAGAAGACGTTCAAACTAAAAAGCAAGATTAACCAAGGAATCATAAAATAGTCCATTGAATTATTCTAGCTTGAGCCAGATTCAACAGCAATTGGAATCTGGTAATGTTTCACTTCCGGAAATTACAGATTACTACATCCAAAAAATTGAGCAAGACAACGACGAGATTAACGCCGTTGTAAACCTCGATAAGGAGAAGGCACTACAAAAAGCAGAGGAGATCCAGCAGCGTATTGATGACGGTAGTGCCGGACGACTGGCCGGCATGGTTATGGGAGTCAAGGATTTGATCTGTGAAAAGGATAAGCAAACTACTTGCGCATCTAATATCCTGTCTAATTTCGAGAGCGTTTATGACGCTACTGTAACTGAAAAGTTGCGTAATGAGGATGCCATTCTTCTGGGGCGATTAAATATGGATGAATTTGCCATGGGATCGTCCAACGAAAACACCATTTACGGTCCTGTCCGCAATCCTCGTGATACCTCCAAAGTACCAGGTGGATCTTCGGGCGGAAGCGCCGCCGCAGTGGCAGCGGAATTTTGTACGGCTTCTCTGGGATCCGATACCGGAGGTTCTATTCGGCAACCGGCTTCTTATTGTGGAGTAGTGGGGGTCAAGCCTACATATGGACGCGTTTCGCGCCATGGACTTGTAGCGTTTGCTTCTTCCTTTGATTGTATTGGTCCGCTCACCAATACGGTTGAAGATGCGGCTCTGCTTCTCGAAACGATCGCGGGCTTTGACAACAATGATAACACATCTTCGACCCGTAAAGTGCCAAACTATCGACGCTTTGTTAAAAATCCTGACTCTGATATTCGAATTGGTGTGCCGGAAGAATATTTTGGTGAAGGACTAGATGATGAGATTCGTGACGGTATTCAAAGTAAGCTTGGCGAACTGGAAAAGAATGGAGCGGAGCTTGTACCTATTCACCTGCCGCATATGAAATATGGGATAGCTACTTATTACATACTGGCCACAGCCGAAGCTTCAAGCAATCTGGCTCGTTATGATGGCATTCGCTACGGACATCGTGCCGACGTCAAAGAGGTTGAGAAAGAATTAAAACAAGAAAGACAGGCCTTAGAGGAACAGATCAAGAAAGCCGAGGGCGATCAAAAAGTAAAGTTGGGCGAAAAGCTCGATGAAATGGATTCCTCGCTTATCCGCCTGTACAAAAAAAGCCGCACCGAAGGATTCGGACCCGAAGTAAAACGACGAATAATGCTGGGTACTTATGTCCTTAGTGCCGGTTATTATGATGCCTATTACGCCAAAGCTCAAAAAGTGCGCAGGCTTATTAAGCAGGATTTTACCGACGCTTTTGAAGATGTGGATGTCATAGTTTCACCTACAGCGCCAACTACCGCTTTTGATATTGGAGCAAAGATGGATAATCCGGTGCAGATGTATTTGAATGATGTTTACACTATTTCAGCTAACCTGGCCGGTATTTGTGGAATAAGCATTCCCGGCGGAATACATTCCAACGGATTGCCATTCGGCATGCAGTTTATGGCAGCACCTTTTGAGGAAGGAAAACTTTTTAATGCTGCACGTCTTGTAGAACAGTTAGGGTAATAAACATAGGTCACTATGCAGAATCGGCTTGAGGGAAAATGGGCAATCATTACGGGTGCTACTTCGGGTATTGGAGAAGCCACGGCTGGAATTTTTGCAGAGTCGGGATGTAATCTCATCATAACAGGACGCCGGGAAAAGCGACTCCAAGAAATCAGTACAGAATTGACATCCGATTTTGATATTCAGGCAGAAATTGCTTCGTTCGACATTCGCGATCACGAGGCTTGCAAAAAGTTTGTCTCCGATCTGTCTCAAACCATCGATATCTTGATTAATAATGCTGGGCTGGCACTGGGACTGGATGCCGTTTATAATGCCAATTTTGACGATTGGGATACGATGATCGATACCAATATCAAAGGATTGGTTACAATGACCCGTCTCATTTCGCCGCAGATGAAAGAGCGGAACAGCGGACATATTATCAATATCGGATCCATAGCAGGACACGAAAGCTATCCCAGCGGGTCGGTATACTGTGCTACCAAGCATGCTGTTAAAGCGTTTACCGAAGCGACAAAAAAAGATCTGCATGGTACGGATGTGCGGGTGAGTATGGTATCGCCCGGACTTGTTGAAACAGAGTTCAGCGAGGTCCGTTTTAAAGGTGACAAAGAACAGGCTGCCGAAGTTTATGAAGATCTTACCCCGCTGGTGGCCGATGATATTGCAGAAATTATTCATTTTGTAGCCAACCGACCGCCACATGTAAACATTATGGATACAGTGATATTCCCTGTCAGCCAGTCATCGTCAACGATGGTTCATCGAGAAAATGAATAGCCTCAAACTTTTCTTTTTTCTTCTTTTTGCAGGTTTGGTAATGTTATCATGCAGCGGAAGTGAGGAACCCCGGTTAAATTTTGAGTCCCAGGGCAGGGAAGTACCCAGCTTTAACTCTGACAGTGCCTATCGATTTATAGAACGGCAGGTATCATTCGGCCCCCGTAATCCCGGCTCCGAGGGGCATCAGCTAACGAAAGAGTATCTGCTGAAAAAACTAACGCAATATGCCGGAGAACGCAGTGTATATCCTCAACATTTTACGTCAATGAGCTACGAGGGAGATACGTTAGCAATGACAAATATTATTGCGGCCTTTAATCCCCAAAGTACTGATCGTATCATGCTCTGTGCTCATTGGGATACCCGTCCCCGTGCTGAAAAAGCTGCTTCAGACACAAATAAGCCTATTCTTGGAGCAGATGATGGTGGAAGTGGTGTGGGAGTTTTGCTGGAGCTGGCCCGTATTTTCAGCAACAATCCTCCGCCTGTTGGCGTTGATATTGTACTGTTTGACGGTGAAGATTACGGTAGAGAGGGCGATATGAGCAAGTATTTTTTAGGCTCACGTTATTGGTCTCAAAATCCACCGGTTGAAGGGTATTCACCGCGCTTCGCTATTTTATTGGATATGGTGGGCGGAGAGAATGCTCAATTTCCAAAGGAGCAATATTCTATGCAATTAGCTCCGGCACTGGTTAATGAGTTGTGGAACATTGCGAATGAAGGACAAGCCGACAGTCTTTTTTTAGATATCGAAGGAAATGCCATATCAGATGATCATGTAGTAGTTAATCGTATTTTAGGTATTTCGACAATTGATATTATCCGTCATAAGCCGTCTGTTGATGGAGCCGAATTTGCTCCTTATTGGCACACACATAACGATGATATGTCTATAATCAGTAAAGAAACACTGAGCGGAGTGGGAGATGTGTTAACAGAATTGATTTATAATCGGATAACAACTTCTCAGTAATTTGCCTGAAGCTTAATCAACAGGTTTTATGAAGTATATCAAATTAGTCATTGAAGTATCTGATGAATATCAGGAAAGCTTAATTGCCGAGCTTTTTGATATGGGTTTCGACTCATTTGAACAGCGTGAAGATCAAATTATCACCTATATCACAAAGGAAAATTTTGGGATAACTGATCGTGAACGTATCGACACCTTGCTTGCCGCTTATCCCGGTGATGGATTTATTAGCTCAGAGGAAGTTGTAGCGGACCAAAATTGGAATGAGCAGTGGGAGGAGACGATACAACCTCAGACTGTTGAGCAGTTCTTTATTAAGCCTACCTGGTCGAATGAACCAGTTCCCGATGGCAAAATTTTACTGGAAATTGATCCCAAAATGTCATTCGGCACGGGATATCATGAGACGACACGATTGATGTTGAGGATATTAAATGACGTTATAAACAAAGGGGACAAGGTTGTTGATGCAGGGACAGGAACGGGTATATTATCCATAGCAGCCATAAAATTGGGAGCTAAATACGTACTTGCTTTTGATATTGATGAATGGAGTATTTCCAATACCGAGGAAAATATTATACTGAATGAGGTCTCGGATTTCATTACAGTAAAACAAGGCTCGACGGAAGTTATTCCCGAGGGAGAAGAAGCCGATGTCATTTTGGCTAATATAGAGCGAAATACTATCCTCGAAATATTGCCTGATCTCGAACGTGCACTAAAAGAAAAAGGAAAACTTGTTCTATCAGGATTATTAGAAGGAGATAAGAAAACTGTTGAGGATCAATTAGCAGAAAGTTTTACCATAGTTAATAGTGTACAGGAAAATGAATGGGTAGCCATTCATGCTCAGAAAAAGACCCTATGAAAGCAGCCATAGATATCGGCACAAATACCGTTCTTCTTTTGGTAGCCGAAGCTGGGGAAGGTGGTCTGATTATTTTAAAAGAGGAACAACGAGTGCCGCGACTGGGACAAGGCGTCGATCATTCAGGACGAATATCCGACGAAGCTGCTGAGCGTGTCATCGATGTATTAAAACATTACAAAAATCTGCTAGAGCGTGAATATCCTGAACTGACCGATATCCATGTAACAGCTACAAGTGCCGTACGCGATTCTCAAAATCAGTCTTATTTTTTGCAGAAGGTAACAGAAACAACTGGATTCACTATTCAGGTATTACGTGGGGATGATGAAGCATATCTGACGTTTTTGGGGGCCTTGGGCATGCTCGATAATCAAACCGCAGACAGAGAAAATCTTATAGTTGATATTGGCGGAGGTAGTACTGAATTAGCTTTTGGCTACGGACAAAAACTTACAGACCGGCATTCATTTGATATGGGATGTGTGCGGTTTACCGAGCGATTCTTGAGGGATGATCCGCCTGATCAAGATCAAATTGAGACCTGCCGAAAAGCTATTCGCCAAATGCTTGATTCTTATACATTTGAAATATCTAGAGAAGCCACCTTAATCGGTGTAGCCGGAACGGCTACATCATTAGCATTTATTGACAAGCAGATAGAGACATATAAAAGTGAAGAGTTGACGGGACATGTTTTATCCGGAGTGAAAGTTACAGAATATATCCGACGCATAAGCAAGTTACCGGCGTCGCAGTTGAAGAAAAAATATCCCGTAGTTATGAAGGGCAGGGCAGATATTTTTCTCGCAGGGTTGTTGATCTTGGAACAAGTAATGAAAACGTATAACTTTGATCAGTTAACGATCTCTACAGGAGGGATCCGACACGGTCTTATCATTGATTCTCTTAATATCTAAGGAAGATATCTTTTAAAAGCTTGTGTCAACTTTCAATCAAGGTTATATCCCTTCTTCGGCTGATTCAGCGAAAAAAAGAAAAGCCAGCCCACGATATTATTATTTTGGACTGGCTTTCCAGGGAACGAGAAATACAAGGGGTTTTAGTTACAACTTAATAGCAACTCCCAGGTTAAGCCATGCCCAGTTATTGCCGAGCTCGGCATATCCACCGATATTATCTGAGAAATAGTACCTTGTACCAACATGGAAGCCGGCAACAATGCCATCTGAAGAACCTATAAAGCTGGAATCCCAGCTAAAGGTTCGATAATAGATTCCCAGTCCGCCGTAGAAGTCTAAATCATCATTTTCGACTTCAAACAAATCATTAAAATGGTATGAACCTTTACCACCGATATACATGATATTGACCCCAGTGCCAGATATAAATCCAAAGTCACCTCCTACACCTATAGAACCGACTTCAAGATCTGCGACACCATATTCTAATCCTGCTCCTAATGGAACACCTAATCCGGCTGCCCAAGAATATGTGCTGCCAAGTCCTAATCCTCCATTAATAACAGCATCTCCTTCCTGAAAGGATTGTGCTGTTACGTCTTGATTTGCAAAAAAAAGTATCCCTAAAAACAATGATCCGATTATTAGTTTTTTCATCGCCTCTGATATTTAAGTTATTAAGTATTGTTAAGTAAGAACTACAAACTGATGAAGTGTTCCCTACTAGCCTGTTGTAAAACAGGTTACATTTAATATGCGATAAATTTTCTTAAATGAGGTCAGATTTTTTTAAAAAAAAGATATGATGAGAAAATAGAATAGATAAGTGCAACGAAAATAAAAGGCGCCCCCAATTAGAGCGCCTTTTATATTTCTTTTAATGTAAAGAGAATGGAAGCTAGCAGTCAGCTACTCAAAACAGGCATTTACTAGCTGATGTTGAAGTCTGGGGAGTTTGAGAGTCAAAACCAATCCCAACCTCCCAAAGACATATTACAGTTATATTTCAAAACGAACTCCGCCTGACAATACAAGTTGGTCATAGTCGCTGATGACATATTTAGCCTCTAAATATATACCGCCAAATTCCATCCCGAATTCGGCTCCGCCTCCAAGATTTAGCCCTGCCTCGGAGTTAGAGATAGAAGTTCCGTTCGAGACTTCTTGCGTGGCATAGTTGAGTCCCGCTAATCCATAAAAATTACTCCCGTCATCAACCATTAGCAGATAATGGACGTTGGCATTAATTGTCCAGAAAGAGTGGTCCACTCCATTTTCCTCATCGGGAAAAAATATTGTTAAGTCAGCTGCACCTCTCACTTCTTCAGTGAATCCATATACGGCACTTCCCTGAATACCAATGGCTTCAATGTCGGTACCGTAAGCTAGCCCGGGACCTGTAGAAAATCCTGTCTGGGCAAAAGCGTTGGAATGGATTAGTAGCGTTAGAACTAAGACCAAACTTAATGTTAATAGCTTTTTCATAGTCTCTCCCTCTTTTTATTTTGTTTTTTAAATTATTACCTGATGAAAGATTATCTGGTGAGTTAAAACTCACAATCAGATACTTATAATAAATATGTAAAATTTTATAATAAGCTCATACTTTTAAAAACAGTTCTAATGTCTTGAAAAGCGTATGGGAAAAATGTTTATGATTCAGTATGTTATGTGCCTTAAAGTAATACGCTACTAGCTCAATTTTTATTTTTGTAATGCCAGACGATACGAAAACTAACGAAACAGATTATGAGTCGCCTCGCGAAAATGCCTCCGAGAGTAGTCTTGAGGATGATAAATTAGTCAAACGGGCCATTGGTGGTGATGAGGATGCTTATACTCAGCTTGTAGATAAGTATGAGCGCGCTCTCTATTTCCATATCTTAAAAATGATTAAAGATAAGGAGCAGGTTGAAGATCTTGTTCAGGAGACGTTCGTCAAAGCTTTTGATAATTTAAACACATACAGCACAAATTACGCTTTTTCCACATGGTTGTACCGCATTGCAACTAATCACACGATCGATTATTTGCGAAAAAAGAAATTGAAGACGCTTTCCATTGATGAGCCGATGCGGACGAAAGACGGCGAAATGGATATGCAGCTGGAGGATGAGTCAGCGGGTACTGACAGGGATATAATTCGCAAACAGCGTCAAAAAATTGTACAGAATGCTATTAAAAATCTTCCGGAAAAGTACCGCAAGGTAATTGAAATGCGGCATATGGAAGAGAAAAGCTATAAAGAAATTGCAAGAGTGCTGGATTTGCCGCTTGGTACAGTGAAGGCACATATTTTTCGAGCACGAGAACTCCTTTACAAAGCACTCAAAGATAAGAAGGGGCAGTTTTAATCCGTAATACGTGATGTGTAATCTGTTATCGCTCCCTGGGATATTTTGAGATACATAGTTCACGTATTACGGATCACGAATTACGTATCGCGGTTTACGTTTCCCGCCACCGCCGCCACATTATCTTTGTACTTCTCAAATTTTGCTCTGCGAATAGCGCTGCCTTCAAAGAGTTCATCATATTGTTTGATATCCAGCTCTTCCCAAAAGTCAATATCCCGATCCAGGATTTTATCACGCGGGGTCAGATCTTCCATAGTTCCGTATTTGGCGTCGCGATTCCAGGGACAAACATCCTGACAGATATCACAGCCGAACATCCATTCTCCGAGTTCATCGCGGTATTCTTCCGGAATCTGCTCTTTAAGTTCAATCGTCAGATATGAAATGCACTTATTGGCATTCACACGATAGGGCTCATAAATAGCATCGGTAGGACAAGCATCAATACAGCGCGTACAGCTGCCACAGTGATCAGTAACAGGGCTGTCGTATTGAAATTCAGCATTAACAATCATTTCACCGATAAAAAAGAACGAACCCATATTTTTATTGAGGATATTTGAATTTTTCCCCATCCAGCCGAGTCCGGCACGTACGGCCCACGCTTTATCCAGCACCGGAGCCGAATCCACAAATACACGTCCCTCGAGTCCTCCCAGCAGTTGTTCAGTCTCGGCAAAAAGTTTCTTTAACTTTTTTTTGTACACCTTGTGATAATCCCGTCCCTGTGCATATTTGGCAATTTTGGGCTGATTTTCTTGTTGTATTTGTTTTTCGTGCTTTGGATGGTAATAACTCCCAATAACTGAAACTACAGATTTTGCACCCGGTACCAATTTTGTAGGATCCACCCGTTTATCAAAATGATTCTCCATCCAGCCCATAGTACCGTGGCGGTCTTGGTTAAGCCATTCCCGAAGGCGACGCTCTTCCGTTTCAAGACGACCGGCTTTGGCGAATCCGCAGGCATTAAAGCCCAGTCGAAGAGCTGCTTCCCGTACTTTTTGGGTTCTTTTGCGCAAATTCATCACAGTGAGCTATACTAGGGCTAATAAGAGATATTTAGCTAGTATAAATTAAGGGTTTTATCTCTGACAAGAGAACTTGATATGCCTTATCAAACTATCTCTCTGCGGGATTATTGTTTTTTACTACAATTAATAAGGAAGAACTCATAGTTTTTTAACGTCTATTTCCTTCAATCTCCCATCACTGAGTTTTAATGTTCGAAAGGGATATTTCTTGACCGTATCATAATCGTGGGTGACCATTAAAACTGCCATACCGCGATTATTAATCTTCTTCAAGAGCTCCATAATCGACTCTGAAGCTTCCGGATCCAGGTTGCCCGTAGGTTCATCAGCAAGAAGAATTCGAGGCTCGTTGGCCAGTGCACGCGCTATCACAACGCGTTGTTTTTCACCGCCGGACAGATCGTCGGGCATGTTCTTTCGTTTATGACTGAGTCCCACCATTCCCAAAACCTCAAGCACCCGTTTCTTGATGAAATTCTTTTTTTCTCCCGTTACCTGCAGTGAAAAGGCAACATTGTCGTAGACGGTGCGATCGGGCAGTAGTTGGAAATCCTGGAATACAATACCCAACCGGCGGCGCAAGTAGGGGACTCTATCATCCGGTAGGACAGTAACGTCCATATCCGCAACGCGAACACTACCCTGATCGGGAAGAAGGTCGTGATAAATGAGGCGAAGAAAAGAACTTTTACCGGCTCCGGTTTGGCCGATAAGGTACGTGAACTCCCCATTTTCAAGTGCAAAGTTTACATCTTTGAGCACCGGTCTATGGTTATACGAAACCGTAACGTTGTTAAATTCGATTACCGATTGTTGGGACATTGTAACACCATTGTAATTCTTAAACTTTTTTCATCAGCTTCTTCAAAATCGAAGCCGCTGTATTTTGCTATTATCTTATACGCTGTTTGGTTAATAATGTCAAGCATTTGCTGCAGCGTATATATTTTTTGTTGATGTGTTTCGCGGAACTGTCTTAATACTGTTTCCTGATCGTCATCCAGCTTCTCTATTTTGAACTCATTTTTGTGGATCTGTTGTGATGGATCATATGAACTCTGTCGAAAATAGCGGTGATTGTCATCCGTATAACCTTCTTCGTTATTGAGATATTGAATAGCCTGGATAGAGTTTTTGGGAGTGGTGAAATCAAAAATAAGGAGTCCGCCGGGCTTTAGAGTTTTCTGATTTTCTTCTAAAAACCTTAGCACTTTGTCCGCCGAATGCAGATAATTGACGCTGTCAAAAACGCAAAAAGATATATCAAAAGTTTGGTCCAACTGTATATCTAAAAAATCCATAACCCGGAATTCAACATTGCAACGCATGGATTCATTTTTCTTACGCGCCTTCTCAATCATCTGCGGCGACTTGTCAGTGCCAACAATTTCATAGCATTCCAACTCATCGAGATACAGCGAAATTGAGCCTGTACCACAGGCAAGTTCCAGTATCTTTTGGGGATCCGGATGGTGCTCAAGAATCAATGCATCGATAAAGTCCGCCCATAACTCATAATTCACATCCTTCATGACGGTATCATAGATATCCGCCAGTTTAGAATATAATGGTTGTTCTTTGGGTTTGGGCATTATGTTATTTTCTGCTTCTTACGATTTCCGGCCAACTTAATAGCCAACATATAAGCTTCTTTAAACGAAGATGGATCGGCCTTATTCTTTCCAGCAATATCAAAAGCGGTTCCGTGATCAGGCGACGTTCGGATGATCGGCAACCCTGCCGTAAAATTCACGCCTTTGCCAAAAGAGAGCGTTTTGAAAGGAATAAGCCCCTGGTCATGATACATAGCTAAAACACCATCGAAGGATTCATACTTGCGATTGCCGAAAAATCCGTCTGCAGGATGCGGTCCTGAAACGCTGATTTCTTCTTTACGTGCTTTATTTAGGGCAGGGTGGATAATTTCTTGCTCTTCCTTCCCAATGACCCCCCCATCACCGGCATGGGGATTTAACCCCAGCACCGCAATTTCGGGATTGACAATGTTGAAATCCCGTTTTAAAGAATTATGCATCGTGCGGATGTACTGCATTATGGTTTCAACAGAAAGTTGTTCTCTAACTTCTGATACGGGAATATGTCCCGTAACCAAACCTACCCGTAGCTTATCCTGTACCAGCATCATCATAAAGTTATTAGTGCCGGTATGTTCTGCCAGGAATTCGGTATGCCCGGGAATATTATATCCGGCCAAATTTACCGCCTCCTTGGATATCGGTGCAGTTACAAGAGCATCAGCCTGTTGCGACATACACAATTCAATGCCTTTTTCAACGGCCAACATTGCACATTTTCCGGATTGTTTAGTGAAGCTTCCGGGATCAACAGTGGGATTTTCATCACTGTAGCTCTCAAAGAGATTAATTACATTATCTTCAGTTTCATCGAATGTATGTATATGGTGATAATCAATCCGGATTCCATACAGGTCCGTGTAGAAGTCTATCACCTCAGAGCTGCTTAGAATGATTGGAGTAATTTCTTCTAACTTATTGGAGTGCAAGGTTTTTAATACCACCTCCGGACCAATCCCGTTAAAATCGCCGGCGCTTATTACAATATATTGGCTCATAAAATAAAACTCAGTCTATTATCTTGTTTCGTCCGAGACCAGCTTGAAATCACCGAATCCGGTAGTTGCTTTAAATACAAATCTACGGTTATCATATTTCCAGATTTCTGTTGTTGAGTCGTTTGTGGGATATTTACGCTGGACATCATTGGGCGGGCCAAATTTAATATAGATTTCACCCCGGTCGCTATTATACCCCAACATTTCTTCGGTTGTGAAATTTTCATACGCGTAATCTATTCGACGGTAGTATTCTGCCATCAGCTCATTAAATTCCGTCTTCGGTGTGGGATCTTTTTTATTCCAGAATTCACGGAATTTCTTTTCTCGTTCTGCGCGGCTGCCGCGGGAAATCCTATTTAACGTCTCCCTGTCTACGATATATTGCAGCATATCAATAGCCACATCGAGGCTCAGAAGACTTGTGGGCATGTCAATCCACAGCGAGCGAAATGAACTTTGTGCGGCGGGCTTTTTTTCTCCCTCTTTGGTTACGGTCATGCGGTACAGAGAATTCGGGAAGTTACTGTTGGGGATTTTTACAAGGGCATAGGTAAAGCCGTCATCAGCATCAGATAATTTCAGATAAGAACCATCCTCGGATGATTTTATTCGAGGCTTAATTCCTGTACGGATATTATCGGGGTTTAATTCAGTACTGTAAACTTGATTTTGGGTACTTGTATCTTCATTAGCAACAGTTAAGCTTGTGACCTGTAATTCATAATTAGCTTCACTGTCGAACTGTGGCAGATAGGCCAGAGCGTAAAAATCTTTGGTGTATTCTACGTTTTTACCCATCGTTGAAAGTTTAAATCGCGGATTACCGTCTTTTTTCGATATCTCTTCTCCCATAATGATACTGCCAATGCTCATTTTACTGTATGGCTCAATATGCTTGGATTGTGTGCGTGAAATGCGACTATCCTTTTCTTCACCACGTTTCATCTGCAATATATAATGGTAATTACCCGGTTTCAGAGAAACGCTTATATGTCCACTTAAGAATTCTTTTTTAGACTGACTCTGCTCGTAATTTTTGGCAAAAGCGGTATCAGACCAAAATGATCGTCCAGCCGGTTCCAGACCTTCTACATCAATATTTCTGAGTCCGCCTCTTTTAGGATTGATATTCTCTTTTCCTGCTTCAAACACTTCCAAGCTTAGATTTACCGTACTGAAAAATTCATTTTCAGATGATCGATTCTGGTACTTTTTAAATGGCAGATAGTTATACGGAAGGCTAAAGATCGATACAAAATTAACCGTATTATCATTGTTACCCGGCAATGTTATAAAATCGAATGACACATTTGGTTGTTGATTACGCATTGCCAGTTCGCGATAGGTTACATTGCGCTGGCCCCACAGGTCTGATACTGTACAAACTAAAAATAGAAGAATAAAAGAAGCGGACAGATATCGTTTAGAAATTTTCACAGGTCTGCAGGTTTATTAATAATTAGGTCTCAAATTAATGAACTTGAAGCGAAATAAACACAAACAAATGCTTTTGCGATTGCTAAAATTCTTTATTTTTGAAACGCTTCACAGTTATATACTAGTATTCATAAAATAAGCAGGTGTTATGAGTTCAAATAATTCAACTTCATCGCGGGATTTGAAAACGATAATTCAGGAAATAAATGAAACCGAAGCTGAAATTAAAAAGGGCGGGGGAGAGAAGCGCATTAAAAAGCATCATGATAAAGGTAAAATGACAGCCCGCGAACGCATCGATATGCTGATAGATGATGATACTCGATTATATGAGCTGGGACTGTGGGCCGGCTATAAGATGTATGAAGATGAAGGAGGGTGTCCTTCAGGCGGCGTAGTAACCGGCATTGGATCTGTCAACGGACGCGATTGTGTTATTGTGGCCAATGATGCGACCGTCAAAGCGGGAGCTTGGTTTCCTATCACAGCAAAGAAGAATCTGCGTGCCCAGGAAATAGCACTGGAGAATCATCTTCCGATTATCTATCTCGTAGACTCTGCGGGGGTTTACCTTCCGATGCAGGACGAAATATTTCCTGATAAAGAGCATTTCGGGCGAATATTTCGAAATAACGCCCAATTGAGTGCCAAAGGGATTCCACAGATTGCTGCCATCATGGGCAGTTGCGTGGCCGGAGGAGCTTACTTGCCAATTATGAGTGACGAAGCACTTATCGTCGATGGCACCGGGAGCGTGTTTTTAGCCGGCAGCTATCTTGTAAAGGCCGCTATCGGCGAAGATGTAGACAATGAAACGCTGGGCGGAGCCACCACACATACCGAAATCAGCGGAGTTACTGATTATAAGATGGAAGACGACGAAGAGTGTTTGCATACAGTTCGAGATTTAGTTGACAAATTAGGTCCATTTGACAAGGCCGGATTCAATCGTAAAGAGCCGGTTGAGCCGGCCCGCGATATTACTGAAATTTTTGATCTCTTCCCTGATGATCGGACCAAACCGTACGACATGTATAATATTTTAGAGTGTATTGTTGATGAGGATTCATTTACAGAATACAAAAAAGGGTATGGGCAAACCTTAATTACTGGCTACGCCCGCATCGACGGCTGGAGTGTAGGTATTGTTGTAAATCAACGGAAGATTACCAAGACAAAAAAAGGAGAAATGCAGGTTGGCGGTGTCATTTATTCCGATTCTTCGGATAAAGCGGCCCGATTCATTATGAACTGCAATCAAAAGAAGATACCAATTGTCTTTTTGCAGGATGTTACCGGATTCATGATCGGCAAGCGCAGCGAGCATGGCGGTATAATTAAAGATGGGGCCAAAATGGTGAACGCCGTATCAAACAGCACGGTACCAAAAATTACGATTGTTGTTGGTAACAGCTATGGGGCCGGCAACTATGCTATGTGTGGACGGGCGTACGATCCGCGGTTTATGTATGCCTGGCCATCGGCACAGATTGCGGTTATGGGGGGTACGCAAGCAGCGAAAGTGTTGACGCAAATCAGGGTTTCATCCCTTGAAAAACAGGGCAAAGAAATAACGGAAGAAGAGGAGCAGGAGATTATGAAAGAAATCAGTGAAAGCTATGAAGAGCAAACTGATGTCCGCTATGCTGCCGCCCGTCTTTGGGTAGATGGTATCATTAATCCCATCGAAACCCGCGACCGAATTTCTCATTCTATAAAATGCGCCAACTACAACCCGGAAATCGAAGAATTTAAAACAGGCGTTTTGCAGGTTTAAGTGCAGTTGACAGTGATCAGTATGTCAGTGAAAAGTGAGGCAGTCAGGCTTACGCATCACGAATTACATATCAAAATTGATATACAATCTGTAATCAGAGAAATCTGATTAATCAGATCAATCAGTGGAATCAGCTAAATCAACTTAATCTGCGATACGCTTTACATCTTTTATCTTTTAAGGGCTTTCGAAAGCTCCTTAAAATGTTATTATTCGAATGCTCAAAACCTAAAATCTAAACACTATCTTTTATGAAGTTAGCGCGTATTACAGCTTTTTGTACTGCCCTTCTGATGGTGTTTTCTCTGCAGGCATGGTCGCAATCCTCACCAGCTGAGGCCTTTGACAATGTGACCATTCACACTGCAGACGGAAATACAATCGAAAGTGGCACTATTGTTTGGCGAAATGGGGTAATCACCGACATTGGAGAAAATGTTCCCATTCCTTTTGATGCATATGTTCGTGACGGAGGAGATAGCCTGCATGTCTATCCCGGCTTTATAGATGGCTTAGCTCACTGGGGAAGTCCGGAACTTAAAGAAAACAGAAGAACACCTGATGAGCCGGGAAATCCCAGTTACGAGCGGGCTGGTATCCAACCAGAACGTACTCCTTCTGATTTGCTGAAATGGGATGATAAGACATTGGAAGGAGCTCCCAAACACGGCTTTACAACGGCTGCATTAAGTTTAAAGGGTCGTATGTTGGCCGGACAGGTTGATCTGTTTTCGATCAATGGAGAAGATACTGAAGATAAACTGCTGAAAAGCGGTCTTGGTGTTCTGGCCCAGTTTGAAGAAGCCGGCGGAACAGCATATCCGTCTACAACTATGGGACTGATGAGTCAGTTTCGTCAGCTTTTTAATGATGCTGAAGCTTTACAGGAGCAGCAGAATTATTATGCATCCACATCATCGAACTATTCTGCACCGGAAGAGGATAAAGTTTTAGAAGCATTATATCCGGTGATGGAGCAAGAGCAGCCGCTTTATTTTGTGGTTGATACAAAAGAGAATATCGAGCGACTTTTTTGGCTGCAGGATGAACTTGGGTTTGATGTTGTAATCGTATCCGGCAAAGAGGCTTACAAAAAAGCCGATGAACTCAATCGTCGAAATATCCCTGTATTGGCCAGTATCGATCTGCCCGAAGAACCCGAATGGAGAGCTGCTGAAGAGGATGAAGAGCAGGAGATAGAAGAAGAGGTAACCGAAGAGATGCGGATATTCCGCGATAAGCAGCTCGAGGCTTATGAAGCTCATATTACCAATATTGCCAAGCTTCTTGATGCCGGTGTTACAGTTGGATATGCATCCAACGGCTTAACGCTTTCCGACATCAAAAAGAATATAAACACGCTGATAGAAGAGGGGGATCTTTCCGAGACGCAAGTGCTGCAGATGCTTACGCAGTCAACGGCTGATATTCTCGGATATGATCAGAAATTTGGCGACCTGCAACAGGGACAAATGGCTAATTTTACTGTTTTTACGGAGCCGTTTACGAATGAAGAGGCCAAAGCTCAGTATTCGGTCACAGACGGCGAGATCACAGAATTTGAATCAGAATCTTCTAAACAATAAGCACTATGAAGAAGGTATTGTTATTGATTTTTGCACTGTGTTTGAGCTTCAGCAGCTTTGCACAGGATACAGGTTCCGTACTGATTGAAAACGGAACGGTGATGACCATCACCGACGGAGATAAAGAGAATACAGATGTTTTAATAGAAGATGGGATAATCACTGACATTGGTCAGAATCTTTCGGCACCGAGCGGAGTGGAAACCATCGATGCCTCCGGCAAATATGTGATGCCGGGTATTATCGATGCGCACTCGCATATTGCGGGCGTAGACATTAACGAATGGACCAATCCTGTGACAGCCGAAGTTTCCATGGAAGAGTCGATCGATCCCAATGATATCAACATTTATTGGGCACTGGCTGGTGGTGTTACTTCGATTCACCTGATGCATGGCTCTGCCAATGTGATTGGTGGGCAAAATGAAACGCTCAAACTGCGTTATGGAACCGGTATGGACGGAATGCGTTTTGAGGGTGCACCACGTACTATCAAATTTGCGCTCGGCGAAAATCCAACACGCGTCCACGGACAAGGGTTTGACGTTCAGCCCCGTACACGAATGGGTGTTGAACAGGTCATCCGCGATAATTTTGATGCTGCACTGGATTATCAGCGAAACCGCCAAGAGTACCTTGACGACAAAGAAGCCTATGAAAATGGCCAGCTTAATACTCCGCCCATTCCGGTAGCAAAAAATGAGCGTCTTGAAGTACTTGTTGATATTCTGGAAGGTGAGATATTAGTGCATACACACTCTTACCGTGCCGATGAGATACACATGCTGATGCGTGTCTTTGATGATTATGGAATCGAAAATTACACCTTTCAACATGCGAATGAAGCCTTCAAGGTGGCACCCGAGCTGAAGAAGCATAATGCACATACCTCAGTTTTTGCCGACTGGTGGGCATACAAGTTCGAGGTCTATTATTCTACGGCCTACAATGCCTCTATTTTAAATGACAACGGCGTTAGAAACAGTATCAATTCTGACAGTGGAGAGTTGATTCGTCACCTCAATCATGAGGCAGCAAAAGCTGTGCATTACGGCGGCACCTCCAAGCAGGATGCGTTAAAAATGATCACTATAAATCCCGCTGTACAGCTGGGTATCGATGATAAGGTGGGCAGTATAGAAGAAGGCAAGCACGGCGACATTGCGATCTGGGATGGACATCCACTTAGTATCTATAGTACGGCAGAACAAACGTTTGTGGATGGAAAGAAATATTTCGATCGGTATGAAGATCCCGATGATATGCGACTGGAGCCAAACCCGGAAGTTGATTTTGATGAGGGAAGCAGACGCTGGTATAAAGAGAACGGACGCCAGTCTGATTCTTGTCTGCAAGGAGCCGAAATCCGCTTTACCAAACAAGGCATGAAACTCCAGAGCAACTAATTGAAATGACCAAAGACGCAAATCATATTATGAAGTATTTAAAAACAATTGTATCGGCTTGTCTCTTGGTATTGTTTCTGGGGACAAGTGCAGAGGCACAGATTACAAAAAAAGCAGAAACAGGCAAGTTTGCCATCACTAACGCAACTATCCATACGGTTACCAATGGTGTGATCGAGAATGGGGTTGTCCTGATTGACGGTGAAGAAATTGTTGGTGTTGGGCAAAATGCTAAAATCACTCCTGATTTTGAACGCATTGATGCCTCCGGCAAACATGTGTATCCCGGTTTTTTTGATGCCGGGACACAATTAGGATTGCAGGAAATAGGAGCGGTTGCTGTTACAAATGATCAGGCAGAACTGGGTGATTTCAATCCCCATGTCCGCGCATTTACAGCAATCAATCCCAGTAGTGTCAGTATTCCGGTGACGCGTGTTAACGGGGTAACTCATGTTATTTCAATGCCGGTATCGGGACGCATGGCAGGAAAGGCTACACTCATCGATCTGTATGGTTATACACCGGATTCTATGGCGGTAACACCCAATGCGGGCTTGCACCTGAACTGGCCGAGTTCCAAGAAAGGCGGCTGGTGGGACGACCGTACTGAGGAAGAAGTTGAGAAAGAGTATAAGCAGGATCTGAAAGAGCTTAACGACTTTTGGTCTAAAGCAGAGTTCTATGACAAAATGGTTTCTGCTTACGAAGATGATCCGCAAAACAAAAGTAAACCTGATGTGGATAAAAAGATGGAAGCCATGCGAGAAGTTGTTAATGGTGAGATCCCGGTAATTGTATCGGTAGATGCCAAAGAAGATATCCTGAATGCGCTGGAATGGATCGAAGAACGACCAGATGCAGAATTTATCCTGGCTGGCGTGCAGGACGGATGGCGTGTTGCCGATGAAATTGCAGATGCGGATCTTCCGGCACTGGTTTCAACGCTTTATACGCCTGAGCGCGACTATGACAATTATCAGCGGCCGTATCAAAATCCCGGATTGCTGCACGAAGCTGGTGTAAAAGTGGCTATTGCTACTGGCGATGTGGAGAATGTGCGCAATGCACCATATCATGCAGGCTTTGCTGCGAACTATGGTTTAGGTCAAGAAGAAGCCCTGAAAGCCATTACGATTAATGCCGCCGAAATTTTTGGCGTGGATGACAAACTTGGCAGTATAGAAGAAGGCAAACAGGCGAACCTGTTTATTGCCGATGGCGATCCTTTTGAGCCGATGAACCATATTGAGCAGGTATTCATTAACGGGAAGAAAATCCCGATGATTAGTCGCCATACTCAACTGTATGATGAATACCTGGACCGCGGAGCGGAAGCAAATAACTAATTAATTATTTATTACTTGGAGTCCACCTCTGAGGTGGATTCCAAGTATTTATCATTTTATAATAATCTCTAAGGTGTGGCAATAAATGTCACACCTTTTTTATTTGTTGTTATATAGCCTCAGTATGGATCTTACAGATTTACCATTTTAGTATTCATCTAAAAACCAGTTTTATGTTTTCTTTTCCATATCAAGCCGCCGTCATACAGATGAACAGTCAAACTGATCTGGAAGATAATCTCGATCAGGCGTATGAATTTATTAATGATGCTGTCGATGATGGGGCGGAGTTAGTAGGACTACCGGAAAATTTCGCCTTCCTCGGCGGACTTTCAATGCGAATACAAAACGCCGACAAGATTGAGAAGCGTGTGTCAACATTTCTTGCAGAAACCGCAAAAGAGTTTGAAGTATATATCGTTGGCGGAAGTTATCCGGTACCGGCGGGCAAAGACAAAGTATATAATCATGCTACATTAATCGGACCTGACGGTGAAGAGTTGGCCAATTATAATAAGATTCATCTCTTTGATGTGGATCTGAGCGATGAAGAAGCTTACCGCGAGTCGGATTATATCGAGCCAGGTGAAACCAAACCTGTTGTCTATAAAAATGATACAATCGGCAATTGGGGACTTTCGGTCTGTTATGATCTTAGATTTCCCGAGCTCTATCGCAAGTTAACGGAGCAAGAGGCTGAAATTCTTTCTGTGCCTTCCGCATTCACGTACACTACAGGGCAAGTCCACTGGAAAACGCTGCTAAAGGCTCGTGCTATTGAAAACACATCATATGTGTTTGCACCTGCTCAAACCGGCTTACACGGTCAAAACAGGCAAACCTGGGGCTATGCGATGATTGTAGACCCGTGGGGCAATATTATCGCGGATGCCGGATCCAAGCCGGGATATGCAATCGGAGAAATTGATCCCAAAGAGATACAAAAAGCCAGACGAAAAATTCCATCATTGAACCACCGGAAATTCTACTGACCAAATTGTGTGGAGGGATTCATTCGGCGGGTTTTGTGACCGCAAGACCAGCGGCCGGATGGCTCTCTAATACTATATTCGTCATTTTATCCTCGTTCCGAAGATGCTCTTCCTAAGACTATACATTCCCAAGCAGGAGCTTGGGAATAAGGTATAGATTAGGAGAAACTATTAGTTTGAGATCAACTCTTGCCCACGGATGAATCCATGGGCTAAGAATAATTTGTAAAAGCTCACTTAAAGTGAGCTTTGGTTTTCACGTTCGTAGCCTGATGATTCATCTTCAGGCGATAGGGGATTATGCTACGAAATTTATATTAGTCTGATAATTTATCTTCAAGCGGAGGTTCAACAAGAAGACAAATGGTAAGTTCCCTGAATATCTCGTCAGGATGCCTAACCCTGACATTCAACGAGGATTATTGCTTTTTTCCATCACGCAGCAGAGGTACGTAACGTGAATCTTAATATACACAACCTTAAATACTTAAGTGGACTCTACGAAAGGTATAACCTATCTGACAGCTTTCTGTTTATAAAGCAACTGGTCCAACAGAAGGATAGATCCAGAAAGTACTGCAAGTATGATAACGCTAATCAGTGGCTCCCAGATTACAAAGCCCCCGATAACGCCTAATACAGCGCCCAGGTATTTGATATAACGAAGCTGCTCATTGGTCGAGGTTCGGATGATATCAGAAATTTTTTGCTCATCATAGCTCCGTAAATTATCCTCAACCAATGTATGGACATCAAGCTGGTTGATGAGTTTGTAAAGCAATGTGGTGACAATATTTTCAATAGCGTTACTGTGTTCATCTATTTTTTTAGGCAGCTGATCAAGCAGATCATCCAGTTTATCCAATCCATTTTCAACAGAGGTGGGAATTTCAATAAGTGCTTCTTCAATGATGTGCTGCATCTCTTGTCCCTTGACAAAGGTGTAGGCTTTCAGAGCTACTTTCTCGAATGCTTTGTTATGGAGTGCCTCCTCAATCTGGATAAGGATACGTTCTGCGAGGGCAGCACGAATTTCTGGGTCGGCTATCATCTCATCCAGATATTGCACTACCCACTGCTTCAGATCTTCACGAAAAGCCGGATCATCAATAATGTTTTTGATATACTTTGTGGATTCTTCACGATACCGGCCAATCACATTCGATTCACTGATCTTTTTCTTGATGATATCAGGATTGATCAGATCATCAGAAACAGCCTGGGCAAGACGGAAGGCAATACGGTCTTTTTGCGCTGGAATTAAACCGTGTCCCAAAATAGGACGCTTTTCGGCGGGTTTAAAAAGCATTGTAATGGCCAGCCAGTTGGTGAAAAAGCCGATAAGTCCACTTACACTAAGAATTTTCAAAAGACCTTGGAACTGCAGAGTCTGCCCCCACAATTCTGCAGAGGCGCCTTCAAAATCCCAAAAGAAAGAGATTGTAAAAGTGAGAACTAGCAAGTAGGGGACAGCAGAAAGGGCTTTTAAAAGGGCAGAGCTGTGGAACTGTTTGCGTTCGGGGCCTGATTTATCGTCAGGAGCAGGGGATTTAGTGATCTCCTCAATACGTGTGTAACGAGCCACAATCTGCCAGAGATAACGCGCATGCTGACGCGTTTTATTCTTCGCGATATCGAGCGCGTTTTCTGATTTTTTATCGGTACTCAGCTGATTTTTGCTCATGATTATTTCATCCAATTAAACCACTACAGCTATTACGTAAATATGGACAAGTAGTTAGGTTGGAGCAAATGCTCTTTTTTACAATGTTGTTGCCAAATCGAGATATGTTTCCTCTTTATCCCTCATTTCTTTTTTCTGCTGATCTGATTTGTCTTCATAGCCTATCAAATGCAGCAGACCGTGTATATAAATGCGTAAAAACTCTCTTTCCGGGGATTCATTAAACTCTTCGGCTTGTTCTGCTATGCGCGGAGCACAGCAAAACATCGTCCCTTCGATTTCATCTGCATCAGATTCGTCATAGCGGAACGTGATAATATCCGTTACGTAATCCCGATCGAGATGCTCGTTGTTGATCCGGACAATCTCATTCTCGTCTACATATACAACCTCTACAAAATTAAACCGGCAATTTTCTTTTTGGGATAGGGCATCTGCCAACTTCTGAAACAGGAATGAGGCAATCGGAATGTCACGAGATGTTTCGTTAAAAACCTGGATATCGGGCTGAGAGTCAGCCATGTCAATCAATCTTCATCGAAGGAAAAGTTATCCAGATCGACCGATTCGGTGAGTGATAAGGCGATGGCACACATCATTAAATCTTCAGGCAGCTGGGTAAAGTCACTGTTAAGCACAGACTCGCTTACATTGGCATATAAGCTGCAACCAGCTGCCTCTTCAACGATAAGACCGGATGTACGATTCCCCTGGCGTCCAAAAAAGGTTACCTGCTTGAGCATATCACTGGCGATAAAGGCGGTGCAGTTATGCAACTGCAAAAATGTATTTTGCGCATATACCGAAACCATATTCATATCTTCGCCATTGACATCCATTCCCAAATGGATTTCAAGAGCCAGTTTTCGGTTTTCTTCTTCATTGATAACCTCAAGCCTGTAAACATCGTTACCTAAAGGTTTGGCTTTTGAACCTAAAACCTTTGCGATAGCATCAATATTTTCTTTGGTAAACTGATGGACCATTTTCGAATCTTTATGCAATCATTGTTTTGATTCTGTGAAATATACTATTCCCTGTACAGAATTAGAAATTTTTAGCATCAAAGTAAAGATATATTTCTAAGGACTTTTGCAAAACCAAGCATGTTATACTGAACCCTAACCTGAGTTTTATTCAGGGCGACACGTTGGTTTCACAAAGACCTCTTACTATTGCTACAGCTGATACTGATCAACTTGTTCTTTATTCTCTTCTTTTGTAGTAGGCATGGTCAGCCGTCCGGTAGTAATTTCATTAACCTGTTCCGCCAGGTTAATGGCCTGTTCATCATTGCCGTCCAAAAACTGTATACGCTGTATTATGGTTAAGTGAGTAACGGCAAAAGATATATCCTGGGCAATGCTCTGACGCTGATCATTAATGTTCTGAAAGCGACTTTTTATCCGTTGTTGAGCATCCACGTTGGCATTAGAACGAGCATTTTCCATCTCATTTTGCAAGCGGGCTATTTGTGATTGAATCTCATCATAGTCATCCATACCGGATTTCAGATCGGCCAAAAGTTTATCCTCGGCTTTGCGGGCTAATTTAACAGCATCTTCGGTATTACCCACTTCAGCATATTTGTAAGCATACAGAATAATCGAGTTTAAATTATCACTATTGACTCGGAATGGTAGTTGCTCTTCTCCCCATTTGAGCCAGTAATTGGCGCTGTCAGGTTTGCCGATTTCATTATACTTGGTAGCTAATTCAGTGATACTGAAACGATAATTTCCCATCATCTTGCGAATATTTTCATCGAAATAGGCATTGGGATTGTTCCACTCGCGAAACTGAAAATTCTCCAGTCTCTCGGCATGTATATCGGGATTGATCCAGCCGTATCTACCGCCATCGTGGCGCTGGGGGACAACACGAAATGCTTTGCCTTCGAAACGGAAATAGGGCTGCAGGTTCATCTGGCTTTGGTGCGAGACGGTATTGGCAAAATAGACCGGTCGCAGCCAGCGGTTTGTTTTCAGGATATCAAGAATTACTTCATCTTGTACCTGTGTATAATAACGTTCATTTCCCTGCCTGTCGGCACCGGCCGATCGTCCTTCATAATACCAAGCAACTTCATCATCAAGTGAATCTACAGGAATTTCAAAGTCGACGCCTGTGGTATACATCTCGTCAACAGTATCAGGTTTAACTCCAATCTTTTCCCGGTACTGATTGTCATCAGAGAAAGCATCCCGCAACAGCTCTTTATTCACCGGAATCCTAATCGTATCAGGCTGATGCAGAGATAAGCCGCTCGTTAGCTCGTCAACTTCGTCGTCAGTAAGCGAAATGGGAAGTGGCGGAGATTCGTGGGACCACTGATCACGCAGCTGTTTAATATACCAGTCGGTATTTAGCAGACTCAGACAGACTATTCGCACGTCTGTGCGCACCCCTTCAACCTCTTGCAAATACCAGAGTGGGAAGGTGTCATTATCGCCATTGGTAAAGATGATCGAATTGGGAGCTGTGGACTGCAACAGGTTGTAGGCATAATCCGGCGCAACATAGCGCTCACTCCGATCATGATCGTGATAATTTTCCATGCCCATCCAAAGGGGACATGCTGCAAACAGTAAGGCTAAAAATCCAAAAGCAGCGGCCTTACTGGAGTTCAGGTAATCTTTAACTAATTCTACTATTCCTATGCCACCCATACCAATCCATATTGCAAATGCAAAGAATGATCCCACGTAGGCGTAGTCCCGCTCGCGCGGCTGCATGGGTGTCTGATTCAGGAATACGATAATGGCAAAGCCGGTCATAATAAATAATACCATCACCGAAAAGGCTCGTTTCCAATCCTTCTGAAAGTGAAACAGCATACCAAAAATGCCCAGTAAAAATGGTAAGTAAAAGTAGCTGTTATGGGCCGGATTGTCTTCGTTTTCGGTTTCTGTAAACCCGGATTGCCAGCTGGCATCCTGAATATCAGAGTCGCGACCTATAAAATTCCAGTTGAAATAGCGGATATACATATGCTTTATCTGGTAGTTCCAGAAGAAATCCAGGTCACTGGAGTACCGGGCATATTGCTGGATATGTTGCGGATTGGTCGAATAACGACGGGGGAAAAATACCTCCTCATCCCGATTAATATTCCCCTGTGTATTATCAAAAGTATGACCGGTCAGCAACGGTGTTTCTCCATATTGCTCTCGTTCAAGATAACTGATAAAAGCTTCAACTGTTTCCGGATCATTTTCGTCGATAGGCGGATCAGCAATAGAGCGGATGAAGATAAGTGAATACGAGGAATAACCAATCATAATCATCGCATAGCAGAGAATAACAATATTTGCCATTCGATAACCATTTTTGTGCGTGTAGTAAAGTCCAGAAACCAGAATAAGCACAACAAGAATCGCGAATCCTACTGGACCTATCAAACCATAACTACCGTCTATAACTGCTTCCATCAAAGAGGGGATCCCCTGCACGGTAAAGGGATATATCAGCAAAAAAGCTCCGCAGGCAATAGCCGTGGCTAAACCAAAAGATGTAAAATTGAACTCCTGCTTTTTGAAGTAGACAATCAGTCCGACGAAGAACAGGGCCAACAGATTCAGCAAGTGAATTCCCAAAGCAATACCGAACAGGTAGGCGATCAGGATAAGCCAGCGCTCATTGTATGGTTCATCATGCCTTTCTGCCCAGACCAGCGCCAACCATACTACCATGGCTGTAAAGAAAAGTGAGAGGGCATAAACCTCGGCTTCAACGGCGCTAAACCAGAACGTATCCGTGACGGCGAACGTAAAAGCTCCGAGAAGTGCTCCACCGTACATTCCAACTCTGTCAATGGTTATCATCTTTTCGGGATCGCCTTTCCACTCCCGAACAAGTCGGACGACAATAAGATAAAGCAGCATTACTGTAAGTGCGGAACTGAGAGCACTGATAAAATTGATACTGGCCGCTATATATGCTGTGGGCATGAACATCGAGAAAATACGTCCCAGCAGCGAATAAAAAGGAGCCCCGGGAGGGTGATTCACCTGCAGGCCATGACCGACGGCGATAAATTCACCGGCATCCCAAAAACTTGCCGTCGGGGCCATCGTCATGACATATAAGATAAGAGAAGCAACAAAGGTAAATAAGGCTAAAGCTCGATTAGTAGTCTTGTGTTCTGAAAACATTCGGGCCAGTTAATTTATATGTTTAATGCTCATTTATTCCTTTTTGTCAGCAGGCAATAATAGCCATAGGTCAGATAGAATCAAAATGTTGGAGGAGAATTAGAAGCCAACGAATAAGAGTTGTTTAACGGTAAAAGTTGATAAATATTTTTAAATCCTGATATTCGTTTCACATTCGGTTGCCACTCCCAAAAAAAATCATTAAAAATAGGCGCGGGCTTTTTTACCGGCCAATCAGATAAAATCGATAACAAATAATTATTTATGAGTTCCAAAACAGGCAGTAACGATCTATTTTCGTCCAAATTGGGATTGATTCTCAGTGTATTAGGCATCGCTGTAGGTACCGGCAACATTTGGCGATTCCCCCGAATCGCCGCACAGAATGGGGGGCAGGAGGGAGCCGGTGCTTTTCTTATTGCCTGGATTTCGTGTCTGTTTTTGTTTTCTATCCCTCTGATTATCGCCGAATATGGGATCGGACGCAATGGACGCAAAGGAGTTGTAGGCTCTTTTATCAAACTGGTTGGTAAAAAATATGCCTGGATGGGCACCTTTATTGGTTTTGTAGCCACGGCTATCATGTTTTACTACAGCGTGGTAGCGGGATGGTGCCTGTACTACTTGATAGAATCTGTGACCGCCACCTTGCCCGCTAATGTGGAACAGGCCGAAACAGTATGGTATGGATTTCAGGGGACGGCCTGGCCTTCTGTATTTCATGCATTGATGATCGGTGCCGGTGGATTTATTGTCATAAAAGGTATTTCATCGATCGAGCGGATCAACAAGATATTAATACCGTCTTTGCTTGTTGTGGTAGTGGTGGCAATGATTCGAGCTTTGACGCTTCCGGGCAGCTTTCAGGGGATTGAATACCTCTTTACACCTGACTGGTCAACATTGTCTGAACCAACGCTTTGGATTGAGGCTCTAACACAAAATGCCTGGGATACCGGTGCCGCCTGGGGACTAATTCTGACCTACGCTGCTTACATGCGTAGCAGCGATGATGTAACTATTAGTGCCTTCCAGACGGGGATAGGTAACAATATCGTTTCACTGCTTGCTGCAGTTACTATTTTCTCTACTGTTTTTGGGACGCTGGGAAGCAGTATGGCCAACGGTGAAATCCTGAATATTATGCAGGAATCAGGTCCGGCAGGTACCGGCCTTACCTTTATGTGGATGCCGCAGCTTTTCAACGAGATGGCCGGCGGACGATTTTTTGCGATTATCTTTTTCCTCGGTCTTACATTTGCTGCTTTTAGTTCCCTTATTTCTATGATTGAGTTAGCCAGCCGCGTTTTGATTGATATGAATATTTCACGCTCCAGAGCTACAATTGCAGTCTGTGCTACCGGCTTTTTATTCGGATTGCCTTCCGCCATCTCTACCGATTTCCTGGTCAATCAGGATACCGTCTGGGGAATAGGATTGCTGGTTTCTGGCGCATTTATGTCGTTTGCGATCATTAAATTCAATCCGACCAAATTCCGCTCAACATTAGTAAATGTAAAAGAGCGAAGATATACGCTTGGCAGCTGGTGGGATTTCATCATAAAGTATGTAGTACCGGTTGAGGTGGTATCGCTGCTCATCTGGTGGATATATCAAAGTGCCTCTGTTGAAGCTTGGTATAACCCGATAAGCACCTTTTCATTGGCAACGGTGTTTGTGCAGTGGGCGATTGCAATGGGACTCTTCTACTTTTATAACGACAGAATTGCTGGTAGGACTGTTGACCACGAGGAAAAAGTTGAGGCTTCTCCAAAGAGATACTAAAGTAGTCTTTGCCTTGGTTGAGTTCAGACTTCTGCCTGGTTGGGTGCTAACTACTTGTTATCCTCAACTATACTCGTTCTTACTCAGAGCATGGGAACGAGATAAAAGTACAAAAGATAGTTCTGAGAGGGTTGTACCCTCGAACTATATCACCTCGGGAGTTCAACTCCCTCGGAACAGTGGAGGATATTGAATTCACCCTGAATTTATTTCAGGGTCTATCACTGGATGTACCAACTAGTAGCATCTATCGTCTCATTGCAATAGATGCTGAAAGAGATCTCTGAATCAAGTT
Source organism: Fodinibius sp. GM108 (assembly GCF_058386985.1). NCBI lineage: Bacteria > Pseudomonadati > Balneolota > Balneolia > Balneolales > Balneolaceae > Fodinibius > Fodinibius sp. GM108. The sequence continues at coordinate 22,435 of NZ_JBYEIR010000003.1, read as the reverse complement.
CAGGACTAAAGGTTCAGCATGACATGTTAGGTTTTGCAAAGATATCAGCTATTAAAAACATGGACATCTTAGATAATCTTGTTAAAAAGAAGCTAACTAATCTTCCCTTCGATATTCTTCAGTGAATCTCGAATCTCTTTAAGAACTGCCAGGGTAGATTCACTCGTTTGGAAGCCAGAATCATCACTATATTTATTTTCAGTGACCTTATCCCGTTGCTGTAGCACGCGTTGTCTGAAGTTGGATGCATCTACAATTCCAATTAAAGTAAGATCCGCCTGTCCCTGATTGCTGCCTCCGGCGGTCTCAACTTTAAGAATGCTAAGGCCGAAATACTTTAGCAGCGGACCTTCTTTAAAGGTGAGGTCCTGAATCTTATCCAGCGGGATCGTTCGTTCAACATGAAAAATAACGCCCTTTTCGAAGCGCAGAGCACGAGTGGTTAATTCTGCACTCAATCGCTCAAAATACTTCCTTAGAAAATGAGGACCGGCTATCCAGTAAACAGGCAGCAATACAATTCCCACAATGGTTATGGTCAAAATTAAAGATCCGTAAACCAGCAAATAGGTTCTTATCTTCGGATTAAACTGCCCCTCTAGTAGAATCTTTGCATCTTCAGCCATAGTACAATTTTTTTGTTAGGGATATTTTCGTCACCCTAATATAACTTTCAGCACCGTCTTTTCAACTAGGGCCTTAATTTGATACTGGATTATTTACGGGGGCTGAGAACAAAAGATTCATTCATTGAGGATAGAAAGTGTATCCGGATCAATAGAGGAGAGATCCGTTTCTTTAAAGTTTAATGCCTGGGAATTTAGGCAGTATCGGAGTCCCGTGGGCTCAGGCCCATCCTCAAAGACGTGTCCAAGATGTGAACCGCAGCGAGCACAAACCGTTTCAGTACGAGTCATAAACAGGCTGTTGTCTTCTTTTTCACCCACTACAGATGGTTTGATCGGCTGCCAAAAGCTAGGCCACCCCGTACCTGACTCATACTTAGTTTCTGATGTAAATAGGGGCTGTCCGCACGCCCTGCAATAGTAAACGCCTTCTTTCTTATTATCATAATATTCGTTTACATAAGGCAGTTCCGTACCTCTTTTACGCAGAATTCTGTACTCGCTTCGTGAAAGCTGAGCACGCCATTCCTCTTCCGATTTTGTTACTTCGTATTCCATAGTATCACTGGCTTGGGAAGCCAACATCTCTTTTTCTGCCACGGCGGATACTTTTACATCATTCTTTTTATCTATTTTTGGTTCCGTACAGCCGGAAAAAATTAGTATTGGCACTAGCAGAATAGATGGTAAAAATATTCTCATAGCAAATGATTTATTTCTTTATCCGAATGTATAACAATACAGGCTGATCTTCCATTCGTTTCCTCTCTTGTTGTGAGATCAGTCCAACCTCCCAATACTTCGGGTCAATGACAGAATTGCCAGAGAGGTTTTGCTTGGCCGATAATAGAATATCAAATACTAAAACAGTTCTATTCCTACACTACCTCCAATCCAGAAAACATATTGCCGGCTGCTGGTTTCAATATCGAAGAGCCGATAAAACGTATAGTCACTGCTCTGTGACAAACTGGAAACCAGCATATTAAAGGTCGGACCGCCATGAATATTGAGTCCATTTGCAACTTCTTTTCCGAATAACAGCCGATATTTAAATAAAGAGTTTAAATCTTTAGTCCAGCCGCCTTCATTAATTTTATGAAACGAAAAGTCTTTGTATTCATAGTGATTTCGATACCTATCGAGCTTACCAATACTCCAACCTACTTGCCAGACATCTCGATTGAGGAATGGGTTTACACCAATTGAAATCGTATTGTAAACCTCCTGAGTACCTAATTTTAATCCTGCATTGGTAAACCCAGTTTCACTGGACCAGACTTCAATATTTTGGCGTCCATTGCCATAATAGCTGATTATTCCTATCGGAGCGCCCTCAAATTCATTGGCGAAGTTGATAATACCCAACTGTATACCTTGACCATTCTCGGCAATATTTACAGCTCCGGCCTGAATCCCTTGAAACTCTTTGGTAATGTTAATACTACCCATCCCGATTCCCTGAAAAGATCGGGAGTAGTTTATTCCTCCTGAAGCTAAAATGCCTTGCATATCTTCACGCGCTATGTTTAACGCTCCTGAAAATATCAGTCCCTGCATACTGCCCATCGATATATTTGCTACTCCAGAAGATAGGAGTCCCTGCATATCATCTTGAGACATATTAAGCACACCCGCTGTCTGGAGCCCCTGCAACGTACCCTGAGATCGGTTAAAAAGCCCCGCTACCTGAATTCCCTGCATATTGTCGCCCGACCAATTTCCCAGTCCGGATAGTTGAATACCTTGCAACTGTTCTCCGCTCACAGTTCCCAATCCCGCCAGTTGGATCCCTGCAGTTTCCTTGCCGGAATAGTTGACCAATCCGGCAATTTGTACACCGTGAGCATAATATTTATTCCCGTTAAAAATTCCTCCCAGCTCAAAGCCACTGTCAACGAGCGCACCGTTAAAACCTGCCAGAATGTTCAGTGAATATTTTGATGCGTAATTTGTGGCATTAAATCCATTTGTACTAAGACCTGGAGTCAGTGATGCTCGGAACATTCGATATTCCAGATCATACTTCTTCCATTCTTGGTTATTGTTAGAATTTTCTTGTGCCAGGGCAGGAAATTCAATCATTAAGAAGGATAAAGTAATGACAAAAGTAACAATAGCCTTCGTTCGCATTAGGTTTGTTTTTATTGGGATTCGAAATCGTTTACGAGCGGAAGAACAATTTGTTTAAGAGAGGTTTTGAAAACCAACTATGTCATGCTGTCCCGAATGCTTTCGGGTAAGCATCTGTTGCTAAGGTTTCATCTAAAGCTTTAAGCTGTATTTCATCTATAGATTCTGATCCGCCGGCTGGAACCCGTTGGTATGTTCCACGGGGCTGGTGGACAGGATGACCCGATTTTCAAAACCTTCTTTAAACAAAAAAGGCGGGTAATTTTCCTTTAAAAAATAGTTATGCCTGTATAAAAAACATTTGAATCAACCCCCGGATTTATTTGGCCGATCTGTCCGTTGGACATATGATGATACTTATATCCGACAGATAGCGACATATGCTCGGCGATTATAAATTCAAGGCCGCCACCCAGCTCGAGTGTAAAGTTAAATTTTACGCCTCGTTGATCCGGAAAAGGTTCATCAAAAAACATAAACCCTGTTGAGGATTTAAAGAAAAGTTGTACATCATTTTGTTGATTTACATTGAGTTGAAAACCCAAAGGACTAAACCCGTAACCGGAAAACGAGCCTCCCGGATACTTAATAGTTTCTGAAATCTGATAGTTGGCCGATAAGTTGACTTCACCCACATATTCCAGAAGGTGAACGTCGCTGACAACTAGTAATTTTCGATTATACCGTAAGGTAAAAATACTGAGTCGTGCCTGAGGAATTTTGCCCCAAAACCCGCGTGTAGAGTGAAAAGAATATCCACCGATGAAATTAATCTCATGAAGGTCCGAACGCTGGGAGTCGGCCCACTCAAACTTATCTAAAAAATTGGCATACCTTTTTTCCGATTGTTCTTTATCTGATGTTGTATCTGCAGATTGTGCCTTTGAGGTAGTTACACTGGTAATCATTAGCAAAATTATTAAAATGCCAGTGTATTGTGGATGATCCATTAGATGCCTTCTATTAAATTTTTAATTACTCCCGAGCTTTTTCAGCTTCAATAAATACGCGCTTAACCCTGGGAAATGCTTGTTTGATTTCTTTGGTGAGTATTTCAATATCGGCTTCGAGGTTTGAAATCTTAAGCTTGTCTTTAAAATTCAGACTTAGATTTACTAAGATAAAGTTAGGCCCCATGTGCATAGTCAGAACTTCATTAACGCTGGATATAGCCGAATGGGTGGATGTAATTTTGTTGATTCCGGATACAATTTCAGGGTCGGCACTTTCACCAATAAGCAAACCTTTTGTTTCATAAGCCAGCCAAGCGGCTGTGGCGCCTAATATTATTCCAATAATTATAGAGGCAACGCCATCTAGTATATGTAATCCTGTCAATTGCCCGATGGCAATTGACAAAAATGCAACGACTAATCCCAACATTGCGGCCGTATCTTCAAATAAAACCACAAAGATAGTGGGATTTTTCTCCTTTCGCACGGCTTCATAGTATCCTCGCTTACCCCGCGCCTTATCAAACTCCCTCCAGGCAAAATAGAGAGCGAATCCTTCAAAGATCATTGCCAGTCCCAGTACGATATAGTTGATCAGCGGGTTTTCTATAGGATGAGGATCCATCACGCTGTGGATGCCTTCATAAGTAGAAATTCCGGCTCCCACAGCAAAAATCATAATAGCTACCACAAAGCTCCAGAAATATACCTCTTTGCCATGACCGAATGGGAATTCTTTACTAGCCGGCTGTTTTGCTTTCTTCAAACCTAAAAGTAGCAGCAGTTGGTTACCCGTATCAACAGAAGAGTGAATACCCTCGGAAAGCATGGCCGAACTACCTGTGATGAAAGAGGCGAAAAATTTAGTTATAGCGATAAGAGCATTTCCGATGAGCGCTGCATATATCACTTTTTTAGAAGAAGCTGCCATATACTGTTGATATAAAGATTAATGGTCTCTACTAGTAATAGCTAAATAAAATTATGAGCTATATTTATTCCAAAATAAATCAAAGGGGAAAATTATCTGTAAGTTTTTACAAATGAAAAACGACTAACATAATGTAAGAGGTTAATTAAACCGAATTTAATTTTACTGGTGGATATTTCAGAAGAAGAGTTCACAAAAATTATACAGAATAACAGAGATCGGCTCGGCCATCTTTGTCGGGTTTACTGCGATCGGAAAGCCGATGAAGATGATCTTTTCCAGGAAATACTTATTCAGATTTGGAGGTCACTACCATCTTTTAATGGTGAGGCTAACATTGATACCTGGATTTACAGGCTGGCTATCAACACAGCTATCTCTTTCAATCGGCGAAAAAATACCCGAAAAAAATATCATTCTGACTTTAAAGAGGAGAGAAAAGCAGCAAAAAAGAATCGTGAAAACTCCTCATATCGCTCTGGTGAAAATGAGCAGTTAGACAAAATTTATGAAGCTATTTCAACATTAGATGATTCCGAAAAAGCTATAATTACCATGCACTTAGAAGGATTTAGCTACACTGAAATTAGTTATGTAGTTGATATCACAGAAAATTACGTAGGTGTGAAATTGAACAGAATTAAGAAAAAACTTTCAAAAATAATAGGTGTTGACGATGGAAATTGATGAAATGAAGAAAATCTGGCGACAACAGGAAGTGGATACGAAGCAGGATTACTCACAATCAGAAATTATGATGCTGATCAACAACAAAATGCTGGCGCTGGAGAAAGAGATTAAATCACGTGACCGGCTGGAAATTATAACCTGCATCATCCTGATCATGATTTTTGGATATTATCTTCTGTACTCACATTCAATCTGGATAAAAGCAGGAAGCGCTGTCATTATTTTTGCCGGCATCTTTATCTGGTATACGCTTAAAAAGAATCAGATAAAAAAGATTGATGCACCAGAATTACCTGATCACTCTCTGAAGAAACATCTTAACAAAGAATTGGAGCGAGTAAAACGTCAAAAAAAGTTATCACAAAATATTGCATGGTGGTATATCGCCCCGATTACTGCCGGCTTATTTTTAATTACGATTGGATTTGAGACCAGTCTACTATTTCAGATCGGCTATATGGCACTTGTACTTATTGTTGCTCTTATAGTGTGGAGGTATAATCAAAATACAGTCAAACACAAATATGATCCTCTCATTTTGGAAATAAATGAGGCCATCGACTCCATTACAGAGTCAAATAATTAAACAAATGTTAATCGTAAATCTATCAGTATAATGAAAACCTTCTGTAGAATATTTGTCATCGGATTTTGTTTCGTTTTTCTAATAATTTCTTCAGCCATCTCGCAGGATACCATACCACAAAAGGCACAGGAAATTATTGACAAGAAAGTTGATAACGGTCCGATGGTAGGTGTTGCCGTTGGCTATGTTTCGCCAGAGGCAGAAACATCTTTTTATACAAAAGGCACTTTAACTCAACAAGAAAATACAGCGGTAGATAAGAATACAATCTTTGAAATAGGATCAATAACGAAAGTTTTTTCTGCTCTGGCTATATCAAATCTTATTCAAGAAAAGAAACTTTCGCTGAATTCCAATGCCGAAAATTTACTCCCGACAGATTTTGATTTGCCCGAATATGAAGGACAATCCATTACATTAAAACATTTGCTGACTCATACATCGGGGCTTCCAAAAGTTCCTGGTAATTTATCTGTTGAAGATGCTTCAAATCCGTATGATGGATATACGGAATCTAAGCTAAAGGCCTTTTTGTCGGAGTATGAATTACCCCGTAGACCGGGAGCACAATTTGCATATTCGAACCTGGGCATGGCTATAGTAGGATACATTCTTGAGCATCAATATGATGCCTCATATGAGCAGGTGATAAAGAAGCAGATCCTGGAGCCGCTTGATATGACGAGCAGCGGAGTAAGTATTAATTCACAAGCCCATTCTGTCGCTAGTGGTCATCGAGCCGGAGAAGAGGTGCCTCGGTGGGATTTTGGACCAATTAAAGCAGCCGGTGCGTTGACATCTAACACCGCTGATATGACGTCTTTCCTAAAGGCACATCTTGGCTTTAGGAATACCGATTTGCAAGCGGCTATACAAAAGTCCCAGGAAATATTGTTCGATATCAATGAAGAGCAAGGAAAAATTCAGGATAAAATAGGTATGGCATGGATACTTTCTACCCAAGCCGATAGTATTCTGTGGCATAATGGAGGCACCGGGGGATTTCATTCATTTATCGGGATGAATCTTGAAAATCAAACAGGAGCTATAGTTTTGAGCAACACCAATGAGAGTATTGATGATATCGGATTTCATATCCTTGATCAGGATCATCAGTTAGATAATTTTATTTCACTAACCGCCGATCAGCTTGAAAAATATGTGGGAGAATATCGGGTTGGAAATGGCGCGTCATTTCGTGTAAGCCATAACAACAATCAGCTTTATGTTCAGCTAACGGGACAGAATAAACTGCCTGTGTACCCAAAATCAGAAAAAACTTTTGTCTATAAAGCTGTAAATGCGAAAATCCAATTTTCAGTCAACGATGGAGAACAGCCGGATCGCTTGACTCTGTATCAAAATGGCAGAGAGATAACTGCTAAAAAAAGCCCTCATCATGACTAATGATGAGGGCAGAGGATAAATAATTCAGTAGTTAAATTTAATCAGTGTTTATGACCCGCCAAACTTTCCCTTTCATTGAATCAACAATTAGCAGAGATCCATCATTAGCAATAGTCAGCCCCATGGGACGATGCTCGGCTTCTCCGGGGGAACGGAGTGTATCCGCTCCCGCAAATCCGTCAGCAAAAACCTCGTAATCACCTGCGGGCTTATCGTCCTCAAATGGTACAAAGACCACGTTGTACCCTTGTTGAGGTTCAGGAGCACGATTCCAGCTTCCATGGAAGGCAACAAATGCTCCGTTCTGGTATTTCTCAGGAAATTGATCTCCGTTGTAAAAAAGCAGGTCATTAGGAGCCCAATGGGCGGGGAAAGCCATTATTGGATCCTCATAGTCACCTTCGGCGGGTGTTTCACCGTCGCCGCCATATTCGGGCGCCTGCATTCGCTGATCCTTAGTCCCGTCGTAATAAGTGTAGGGCCAGCCAAAATCATCACCTTCATTTACTTGTAAAAATTCTTCAGCCGGTAGTTCAGCGTTATCTTTTTCATTAAAATAATCCGACCACAGAGAATTCAGCTGATCGCGTCCATGTTGTACTACATAAAGTTGATCAGCATTTTCGTTCCAGTTTAGAGCAACGGAATTTCTGATTCCGGTCGCGTAGCGAGTTCCATCATCCTGCATTGTCTGTCCGGTCGTATTAGCATCGAATTGCCAGATACCTGCATGATTTTCTAACTGAGGGCAGGGGTCCATACCGGGTGAACCGGGAGTTCGAGCTTCTTCCTGACAGGCGTTAGAAGGTCCGCCAATATTTACATACAGGTTACCAGAATTATCAAAAGTAAAAGATTTGGCAGCATGTGAACTTTGATCAGGAAATCCACCGACTACCGTTTCTGCTTCTGATTCGGGAACTAATTCATCACTATTTAGCTCATATCGCACAATAGATGTATCGGAACTGCGATAAAGATATCCATCGTGGTAACGAATACCTGTACCCGTAAGAGTTCCGAAGTACTCTACAATATCGGCCTGTCCATCGCCATTTTCATCTCGCAACGCAGCAATGCCTTTCCCATTCTGCTCTTCGGAAAGAGCTATATAAATATCTCCATTGTCGTCTGTGGTAATGTGTCTTGCGGGACCTACGCTGTCAGCGACAACAACAGCCTGGAATCCGTCGGGCAGGGTTATTCCACCATTGTCTTCCGAAAAATTAAAATTTTGGTTGGTACCTGTGGATCCCCCGCATCCCAAAAATAAAGCTATTGAAATTATCAAAAGGCTATAATTAATATTATGCATAACCTGATTTTTTAAATTAAATAGGTATTTATTTTATCATGAAAATGAATAGAAGCAGAAGATCATTCCGCTGCAACCTTTAATGTAATAGATAGTTTAATATTGAATGACAGCTAGAAAACTGCAAATACAGAAGTGTTATCATTAGTAAAAAAAGCAAAACCTTATCACTGATGACTGTTGATGAGGTTTTTTGTAGATTGTTATAAATAATAACTGACTTGTTATAATGATTCTAAGGCCCGCATCTTTAATTTCTTTTCTGCTTATCATGACAGTGCTTATTGGCAGTTATTCATTACCGGATAAATCAGCATGCGTGAATTATTTATCAGCTATCTCTTTTTATGACAAAAAGACCACACATCCTGATTCTCTTTTGTTGACTAAACAGAAAGTGAAAACTTGGATGCAAACCAGAATTGCCGTAGCAAAACTTCAAAAGAAGATGAAAAATAATGCCTCCGCTTATGACGATGTAGTGCAAGAATTCTATACTAAAAGAGCAGATCTTTTACAATCAAATGGGTGGGCGGTAGATGAGTTTGATGCCGTAAAAGAACGCATTCATGCCGCTATTTCGGCAATAGATATATCTGAAGAGCTGGCGGAGAGCAGGGCAGACCATGAAGAAGAAATCGCAGAGATAAAGAACAATGACTTTTATTCCGATGAGCAAAAGCAGGAGCTTATTGAGGCTCTAAGTAAAATTAGAGAGCAAAAACGAACTCAATTCATTGAGCCTACAAAACAAGATTGGCCTGCTGTAAAACCTTACCGAGAAGTTTTTCGTGAGATGACAAGCTGGATTGCAGGAAATACATCCGCCGTTCCTGTCATAGAATAGGCTCAGCTCCTTGAATGTTTAACAGATCCTGGTTTTTCACGTCAGGACACAGGAGAGCGACGAAGCATATACTGACTTCACTAAATTCGGTTGAAACTTTAGAAACCAACACGGGTTACTTTAATAGAGAGAAAAACATACAAATAGTAACTCTTCATCAACCAAAAAATCATGAAATCACTGAAGCTACTTGGAGTCGTAATTGTTATTGGATTGGCAGTTGTTTTAAGTCCGAATACCACTGAAGCACAAATTATAGACGAGGAAAGGGGTAATTTAGGGTTGGGTTTTTTACTTGGAGAACCAACAGGGATATCGGTTAAATCCTGGAATAGTAGCCGATCAGCTTTTGATATCGGAGCGGCATGGTCGCTCACAGGCAGGGAAGGTGAGGCGTTACATCTTCATGCTGATTTTCTGCTGCATTCATGGTTTAGTGATCCTGATAATCTTGCATTGTACTACGGTCTGGGCGGACGAATTATTTTTGCCGATGAAGCCGCAGTCGGGGCACGAGTACCTGTCGGATTAAATTACGTTTTCTCTAACATCCCTTTTGATATGTTTGTGGAAGCGGCTCCCATCTTAGGTCTGACGCCTGAAATAGAATTAGCAGGCAACGGTGCTGTTGGTATACGCTATTATTTTTGATCAATAAGAGAGAAATAAATTAAATTAATTAATGCGGTTTCTATCAAGAAAACAGATATTCCCAGGGAATGATAAAGGGCAGTACGATCAGATAAATTACAAAAACGACAGCCATAACTTTGGGATAGGGGTAGTTTTTAAATATGGCAGGCAGACCTGCGACTACGATCCAGACAAATTTGTAGATAAGTTGATATAACAGGATCACGCTCATTTTTAAAGGAAAAAACAAACCCAGTAAGGACAACAAAAAGATTGGCATGTATAAAGATCCAACCAGTTTGAGAAGTTTTGGATCATTGTAAGCATTAGCGAATACAAGTCGCCTTGCTGTTTTTGGGAACAACAGACTTGTAATGCTTACCCAACTGACCATAATAATGTTCGCGATATATATAATGATAAGTGAACTCATATCCTGACACTTTCAAATTATCTCTTGATGAAGTCTATTGTACAAAGCAGACGAGATTATGTTCAAAAATATATTTAATGCTGACATATCATCTCGGCAAAATAAACTAAAACGTACCTGACTTCGTTTTAAATAAGGATAATCTCCAGAGTTATTTAACAAATCATGAAATTAATATGAATGAAGAACGCCGAGCAATAGCCGAGCTGCAGACAATAATTGATCTGCCTGGAGAAATGGATGAAGTGGAGCGGAAGGCTATGATATTTGCCCATAAAAGGCATTCTGAGATCAATCAAAAGAGAAAGTATTCAGGCAGACCTTACATCGTCCATCCTTATGCTGTGGCTGAACTTGTACGAAGCGTTCCCCATACAACAGCCATGCTATCGGCCGCCTGGCTTCATGATACAGTGGAGGACACTCATACTACGCAGGACGAAATCAACAGTGAATTTAGAGATCCAATTCCAAAATATGTTGAGATGCTTACCGATATCAGCAAACCCGAAGACGGAAATAGAAAAGTAAGAAAAGAAAGAGATCGGCAGCATCTGAAAAAAGCAGCTCCAAAGGCGAAAACGGTCAAGCTTGCGGATCTGATTCACAATTCCAAAAGCATTCGGGAAGAAGATCCGGGGTTTGCCCGTGTCTACCTGAGAGAGATGAGAGCATTGTTGGAAGTCTTAAAAGAGGGGGATGAAACACTGTGGAAACGCGCTTTTGAAATCGCACACTGATTTGTGAAAAAGAGTATGTAAACTGCACGTTTTATCTAGTAAAGTGGAACATGCGAAATGTAATTTTGTTCAAAGAGAGGTGAATAACCCGGCAGATTTTCATATTCACAGTCCTAAAGCAATAGCGTTATGTCTGATGAAGATAAGAAGTACAACAAGTACAAAGAGTTCAAAGGTAAGCGATATACGGGAATGAAAATTGGCGGCCAACACAAGTGGTATTATGCCAAAGGAGAATGGAAGGAACGGAAAAAAACTCCTGAAGAATGGGACGTTTTTTATAAGACCAGGAAAACCAGAGCGGGTAAGGCGCCGGAAGGATCCGGAGCGCCTGTAGGTACCGGCTATAACTGGCTGATTGTAGCACACCAGCGTGTAGACAAGCTGGACGCCAACAATTATATGACCTGTCTCGACGGTAAAAAATTTAAAGTTGCTCATCTGCGGGCCAACAAGGGTGAGTGGAATATCAATGAGAAGACACAGCGGAAAAAGGTAATTGCCTTCCTGGAGAAAGTCATAGAGGATATAAAAGAGGCGGGAGAAGATGAAGAGATTCCCTATACGGTAAATGAAGAAAAAGAGAGGATATACGGTCTTAAACATATGACCAAAAAGGAACTTTACGACATAGCTAAGGAACGGGATATTTCTGGTCGTTCTAAACTGAAACGTGACGAGCTGCTGAAAGCTATTCAGGAGGATATGAAAGCAGAGACCGAAGAGGTAGTTCCCAAAGAAAAGCTGGATGGGTTGAGCCAGATGACTAAATCCGAACTATATGATGTTGCAGCGGAGCGGGACATCTCCGGACGTTCAAAAATGAATCGTGATGAACTGCTGGACGCCATTGCTAATGACGGGGAGGAAGAAGATAAAAATGAGGAGCTAAAAAAGGATGGCTTCAGTGAAATGAGTAAAAACGAACTATATGATATAGCTTCAGAAAGAGATATTTCAGGTCGTTCAAAAATGAAACGCGATGAACTATTGGAAGCTATTCAGGAAGAGGTGGAGCAGGGTTAAATTACGTTTTACACCTCTCAGGGAAGTTAGGTAGGTCCTGAATGCTGAACATTCCTTGGGATCATCCTTACAGGCTGCTGGCCTATGCTCATGAACTATGTGAAGGGAGAAAATAAAAGAGGGAGTCGAAAATTTTATTATTCTTGAGCTGTAGTAAAAATAGGGATAAATACCGCAGAGGGGCGCGGAGGAATCCACAGAGATTCGCAGAGCCCTCAATTTATTTAGTTTCTTTTTAACCTGAAAAGGTAAAAGAAAGCTGAATAAAATTTGGGGTATCGGTCTCCTCTTGACATCAACCGTAACCACGAGGAAGACTAATAATTAGACAGAGTTAGATTTACACTCTCTTAAACTCTCCTCTTTATTTAAGACTTGAGGAGATCTTCTCCTTCTCCGGGTGAGCGAGATCTGCGGGCCTGTTCACGAATTTCTTCATCATTACTCTTCAAGCGCCCTTCGGCATCGGTAGCTACTTTTGAATCGTCATACTGCTCATCAGCCGCTTTTCCAGTTCCCCTGCGAGGAGTTGTTGTGGCGGAATCATCTTTTGTCATTTGTACAGGTACACCTTTTGGGAACACCATTTCTCTGGCTTCATCAGGCATGGAAATACCTTCTTTCAGATAAGCTGATTTCACTTGACGCAGCACAGATGACTTGACTTTTAGCAGGTTATGCCTACTTGCATCTACCCAAAAATAAAACTGTAGGTTGATGGTAGAAGTAGCTAGTTTATCCACCAGAATCCATGGTGCAGGTTCAGACAGCACTGCAGGATGATCTTTCAAAATCTGCGCTCCAAGTTCTTGAGCCACGGCAATACTGTCATCATATCCGATACCTATAATAAATGTAGTCCGCTGGTTCGGATTGCTTGTCAAATTGAGGATACTACTTTTAAATACCGTGGAGTTGGGAATTTGCAGGTGATTCCCGTCCAAAGTCATAAGCAGAGTTGCACGGATTGTAAGGCGTTCGATGAAACCCTTCTGACCGTTGATCTCCACGAGATCTCCCGCATGAAAAGGGTTTTGCAGACTCAGAAATATGCTGGCAAGAAAATTTTCTGTGATATCACGGAAAGCAATACCCAGTATAATTCCCAATAATCCCGTACCGCCCAGAACAGTTAGAGCCACACCTGTTAAATCTGCAATATGGAAAACAACATATATTCCAAACAAGAAGACGATCACTGCAATGCTTCTTGCGGCTATATCCTGCAACAGGATATTCATTTCCCGATTTTTTAAATAAGCACGAGTAGCTTTGGCAACCAGCAATGAAATTCCCCAAAAAAGAAGTAAAACAAGTATGCTAAAGACGATGAATGGAAATGAGCGCATAATACTGTTTCCCAGCTCTTGCATACCAGTAAAAGCAGGTTCGTAATTCCAGATATCAGGTTCTGTAACTTCAATCTGATTTACGACTGCCGCCACATCCTGGGTATTTCGAGCCAAATCTCCTGCCCATTCCTTATACTCAACCGTTTCTGTTGATCCCTTGAGAAATACTACACCGTCATTTACCTCTACTTCTGTTTCGGTGAACCATCCCGTAGCGGATAAAATTCCCGACAGACGCTCTTGGATTTCGGAATCTTCGACTGCCGGTTTTACATCCACTTGTTCCGGGACGGAGGTCTCGTCACTTTCCTGAGTTTGAGTTTTATCTTGTGCGTCTAATGGTTGCGGTAAAGTAATCATAACCACGAGGCACAATAGTATCAGAATGCTGTTTCGGGCCATATCAACATGTTACGTGTTATAATTCCTCTTGGAAGTTCTGGGAGAAAATTTCCACAGGCAGATTATTTTTGAGCTATTATCCAAACTGCATGAACTATTCCGGGGATATAGCCGAGCAGAGTAAGCAAAATGTTTAACCAGAAAGCACCCGTTAATCCAACTTCCAGAAATACGCCGAGGGGAGGGAGTATAACAGCGAAAATAATTTTGATAAGATCCATATTTCTCTCTCTTGATGTAAGTTTAAAATTTATAACTATTTATACTTCGGAAAGTTAACACATAGCTACTGATTAGGAAAATTAAAGTTATTGAAATAATCCAGTTATCTATAGCGAACTAACATCTGGGGCCATACGAAAATTTTATTGATGACATAGTCTTGAGGATTGAAATTGCCACTTACCAATTTGTACTGCAGTATTGGATTTATTTAAAGAGTACTAAGCTTGAATTACTGAAGCAAAAACAAGAAACAAAGCATAAGACTTGTCTCAGTTGAAACACAATTCAGTTGGCAATATGGAAAGCCGAAAAGCGTAGAGCCTGGAAATAGGGGGTTATATCTTGGAATCCCGCTGTTTTTATTAATGAAGTAAGTTCATCCCGATTAAGCGGATAGAAATCCGTGGATAGTCTGGAAAGCATATTTTCTGCTTCTTCTGCCGTTAATCCCATCATTTGACTTACTTCGCCTTGGGCAAGCCTATCATTATCAGAAAGGGGTTTCATCAGATCTGCAATGAGAAGATCAGCTTTTGGTTTCAAATGATCTCGAATAGATTTTAAAAGATTCTCCTTATCTAATAAAGTTTGTATAAAATGCATGACGTAAAAGCAGAGGGCCACATCAAATTTCTGTGTTTTTTTAAAGCTCTCTATCGTGCCATTATGATATTTTACCCGCTGTTGAATTCCATTTTCTTTAAATCGTGAGTAGGCAATGTCCAGCATATCCTTAGAGGGATCGAGAGCAGTAAATTGCCAACTTTTATTAATTATTGAGAGCTTAAGAATTTCATTTCCAGTCCCAGCTCCAACCACCAGGATGTTAGCTTTTCGGGGAAGCAATATGTTAAGCTTAGCTGCAGTGAGTTGATGCAATAACTCATAACCCGGGATTAATTTGGAAATTCGCTGATTATAATTTTTTGAACCTTCCCCTTTAAAACGACTCATTTGAATAGTATTGAACTTTTTATCTCTATTAATCAATCTTACTTATAAACCTGATGACAGGTCGACGTAGAAATTAATTTCAAATGTAATACGGAAACTACCCAAATCGAAACCGGCAGCTGGGCTTTTCTTCAACCGAAGTTCTTTTGGAAAAGGGAAGAGGCTCATGACGTTGATGGGTATCTACAAGATTACAGGTTGAGAGCTCTATTTTACTGATTGGAATTTTGTCACCAAATTTTCAGCTATTTAAGAACTAACTTGTCTTGGTACTTCCAAAATGATATTAATAATATTCAGGCCAAATGTTTAAGTTTATTTCCGGTGTTATCGATATATGAATTAAATATTAAGGTAGTACAGATATTGTAATCACGGCTGATCACTGAAAACCAATCATTTGTGATAAGCTTGAACCAAGTGAAACTGCAGTCGCTTATTCACGGGACGAGTTTTTATTTTTTACGCTTATATGTGCTTATATAGCAGTCCAAACATCTATCCTTAAGTATCAGTATATCATTGTTATCAAATTCCACTTTTTGATTCGGAGGGTAAGATGTATTGTACTTTATAACTGGATTTCCATTATCCTTCTCGATTAAATATCTGCCGGATATTACCAAAGTATCCGCTCGAAAAAATGAAAAATCATTATTGTCACTATAATGAATTTGTTGCTTAGAATATCCAGTTGAATCCTGAGTAACAGTATGTCCAGCAAATCCGCCAGTCGACTTAATCCATTCCCATTCTCCAACGATTTGAGATTTAGTTGAATCACTCCCTAAAATTGTACAGGAAGTAAAAACTAATAGAAGTGCGAGAAAAGGAAGAACATTAAATTTCATAACCATCACCTTTTATTGTCAATACACTAAGTTATATAAGGGTGACCATAAAAAATTAAATATGAGAATAATAACCCCAAGGTTAGCTAGGTCACCCGGCTGGCCAGCGGCGGATTATTCCACCAAAGTAAGTTTTTTTCTTAGTGGTAATCTGAAGGCGGGTTAGCGGTACTTAATACTTTTCATAAAGACTATATTTGTAACATAAAGTTACATCGTTCGTACTTGTATTTTGTAAAATAGCTATGCAATTAAAAATAATTTCAAATGAATGTTTATAACAATACACTTTATTTTTTTATAACAGTTTTATCTTTTTTTCTTGTCTCGCCTATTGTCTCAAATTCTCAACCTGTGGAAATTCATCCAAACCCAGAACGTCCGGTTATTGAAATTATGATAGTGGGCACGTATCACTTCGCTAATCCCAATCAGGATGAGTTTAATATTAATGCCGCAGATGTAAAGACACCCAAAAAACAGCAGGAGATAATATCAGTAACAAAATCGTTACAAGATTTTCAACCTGATAAAATAGCAATTGAATCCCAGGTTCATCAGCAGTCATTCATAGATAGTCTGTATGCTGAATACAAAGCAGAAAGGTACGAGCTAAAACGAACAGAATCCCAGCAGCTGGGTTTCCGGTTGGCAAAAATGTCGGGACATGACAACATTTATGCCGTTGACTACAAGTATCAATTTGATCTTGATCCATTGAAAAAGTATTCCAAAGAAAATGACACCAATTTTAATGAGTACTTACAGAATTGGGGAAAGACGTTAATGCAAAAAGCCAATAAAATACAACGAGAGGGAACGGTCCGGGAAGCTCTTAAAAATTCAAACTCTTCTCTTTTCGAAGATGCCCAACGACAGATGTATGCTAAGGCGGCAACGGTCGGCGACAACTCTGATTATCCGGGTGTTGAGCTTGTTACCAATTGGCATCATCGAAATATTCGAATCTTTGCCAATATTGAACATATCGCTGAGCCCGGTGATCGTATTATCGTTTTTTATGGATCGGGTCACTCAGCAATTTTACGTGATTTAGTTGAAGCCAACCCTGAAATGAAACTGGTTGATCCGTTAGATTACCTATAGTCTTTTTTGCTCATAGCTTTTCTAACATCAAAAATATTATATCAATGAATGCTCGAGTTCTTTTAGCACTACTAATTTCTTTTTTGTTTAATATTGAAGCTTCTGCCCAGACTCCTACGGCTGACAGGCCTGCTGAAGTAATGATTTTTAGGAACCTTCCATTTCGCCAATCCGGGCAAAGATGTCCACAATTCAAAAGTTAAGGATGTAAAGTCTCCGAAAAAACAGAAAGAAATTTTGGCCGTCGTAGATTCACTTGCAAAATTTAAACCGACGAAAATAGCGGTTGAACGATTACCTGCTGAGTCGGATAGTTTAAATCTGTTGTTTGATCAATACAAAAATGATCATCACTCACTTACTCGATCTGAAGATCAGCAAATTGGGTTTCGACTTGCAAAGCGATTTAATCACGATAAAGTATATGCGATTAACTACAAGACCCCTTTTGCTTTCCGAAAAGTTCAAAAGTATGCAAAAGAAAATGACACCACATTTGTAAACTATTTTGAAGATTATTTTAACAGAGAGTCCGTAGCCTATGAAGATAGCGTTACATTGCATGGAACAATAAGGGAGGCTTTGATATTGAGAAACCAGCAGAATCAACTTGAGAAAAGTCGAGAGCCATATGCGCGCATTGCATCGGTGGGAGATGATTCATCACACGTCGGGGCTGAAGTTGTTGCTGAGTGGTATAAGCGAAACATCTACATCTTTGCTAATATTGAAAATATGGCAACTCAAGGTGATCGTATAATTGTGATCTTTGGATCAGGTCATGCTCCTATACTACGCGATTTTGTTAAGCGATCACCTCAGTTAAAATTCGTAAATCCAATAGATTACTTGTAAATACAGCCCGACCATTTTTATTCCAATTCTCGTCCCATAAATACTTCTATTTCAGTGATTTTGTCACCTTCGAATCTAATATAATTAGACTGGTTTTGAGATGGTCTCTCACCACCTACCACTTTATAACGAACCATGAATTCGGGATGGGATCCAAATATTTGCAGATCCTCGGCCCACGATTGACCAACTGTAGGCCAAATTTCTTCAATCATCTCATCTCGATTAGTATAGGTTGCAAAATCACTAATATGTTTGAAATCAGAGGTTAAAATTTCTCTCAATGCCTCTTTGTCGGCATAATTGTACGATTGATAATATCGTTTGATGATTTGTTGATACTTCATATTCGCCTCATTTTATTGTGAATTTTGAGAACAAGCAATTAAAGACCGCATAAAATTCCCCGGCGTGGATTCTGCCGGAAAACCAAATTAACAACTGCAGCCAAAAATACAAGCAGAAGGGAGCGATCCGAGGGGCAACACTCGCGACAATCTGAAGAAACCAGCAAAAATTCTGGAAAAGGGACCACTTGTTGCAGCCCAACTTTGTAAAAGCAGTTTCTTAAAAAAGCCGAGAAAGAGCGACCAGTATCTGGAGAGGCAGGGCGATCCACATACGAGCTGAAGCGCGGGTTAGCGCCGTTGTATTAAAGATGGATTATATCCTTTAGAGGCCTCATGCATAAGCGCGAGCGTATTACCGGCAGGATCTTCAAAAAAAGCCATCCAGAGATCGTGATCTTCCATTTCGGTGACCAAGTGAGGTTCTTGAATGAATGATACTTCTTTCGCCTCTAATTTATGTACAGCATCCGCTATATCCGATGTTTTGAAATAAAGAATGGAGCTTGCAGGAGAAAAGTCTCCCTCTTCCGGTTCAGTAATAAACAACCGGATACCATCGCAATTAAAGAAAATAAGATGGTTAAAACGATACAGTTTCTGCAAACCGAGAGTCTTTTCATAAAAATGTTCTGCAGTATCAACATTATCGACGGTAAGTGATATTTGACCAATTTGTGTAAGATTCATAATAGATGCTCTTTTTCCTTTATGGTTAACATCTAATTATAGTTTTTTTCTCATAAAGACGATTTGTCGAATCTTGCTAATTTTCAATGAGTGTGGAGGGTGAAAACCCAAAATAGTTTGAAAATAACCTGCTAAAAGAAGAAATACTTTTAAAGCCGACTGCATTTGCTGTTTCGGACACGCTTTGATTTCTGGTTAATAATGAATGAGCTCTCTTTAGTTTTAGGTCTGTTAAATATTGGTGGGGGGTTATTTGAAAGGTCTGTCGAAATACTCGATGAAAATGATAAGGAGACAAACAAGCTGTTTTAGCTACTTCTTCTAGAGAGACAGTCTGATTTACACAACTATGAAGATATTCCTTTGCAATCTGGAGCCGCCGAAAAAGTTCTTCCCGTGTGGAAGCTTTCGTTGCAGGTACCTTTGAAATTTGATCGGTAATTCCGTCGTGCAGGTTTAGCAGAGCTACTGATAGCTTCAAAAGATCTTCCTGAAATCCACTTGGCTGGATTTGAGAGCTATATTGTTTAACCAATGACCATACTTTGGATAGCAAATTATCTGTGTTTAGGTGGAGTCGTGCTGGAAAATACACAGGAGAAGTTCTTCCAGAAGGATCGTCAAGAGAACCCTCAACGGGATTTGTTATCTCGTAGGCTATCTGCTCGATAAAATCACGTCGGAAAAACACACACCGGGTTTCTACTGGTTGTTGTTCATCAATATTTAAGGAATATCTCTCTCCTTCGTTAAGAATCAAAAATGTGTTGGAATCCACGTAAAGGGGGCGCCCGTTGATAATCCAGGCAACCCGTCCCCGAAAAACCGTTTTGATAGATAACGTACCTTCAAACTTCTCAACAGAGTGTCGTTTGGCCCTTGCATGAAGTACTAGGTTGTCTTTCCCAAATCGGGAACCTGAAGGAAACAAATATTCAGATCGTTGTTTACTCATACTATTTTTGAAATTTTCCCTATGTATTAGCCTGAAATTTAAATTAATACCATCTTTTGAGTAAGCAAATTCAAGTTGGATAGTTCTACGAGCGCTAACGACATTGCGTATAACCGGCAGGCGCCGGTGGGCGCTGTGGAAAAATGGACAACCTTATAACCCAAAACGATACTAAGGAGGACCTCATGATTCACATTGGCAGAAGATAAGCTCCGACAGCTGTCGGAGGTTTGGATGCCGGCAGGTAATCCGAGCTTGATCGGCGACACCGGTTGCCAGCTAATGGTTTGAAATGAGGATTTATGAATGAGAAGTGAGAAGAAGAACCCTGGGTGAGGACTATCTGCTTGACATTTTCCTTTTTAAAGGGGTTAGGTACAATAATTACTATTGTTCATTCTCTATTTTCTTAATTTCATCAAATAACGACTCTGCTTTTCCGGTGTACCGATTTACATAAAAATCCTTTTGTCATTATTCTCTTTGTTTAATAGAGACAGAAATTCTCTAAAAAAAGTATCCCCCAAACCGTGATCGCGATGGGTATCAAGTAAATATCCCAGCATTGTAGAAATACTGGGTTCATGTAATCTTGAATTACCTTGATTTGAGTACTTCAAATATGTTCATACACTATGAGTGATTTATGTTAATTCAGCCGCGACGGACTTCGAAACGAACGAAGAGAGCACATGAGGCACCAACCTTCGAAAACAGCCTCAGCCCGTTGTCGGCTGCAATGATTTGTTATACAGTGCATTTTGCTTCTCATTCGTCCCGCCTCTCGAGGCCCAGCCCTCGCGTTCCGCCCGGTGCTGCGACAGGTTGTCCTTTCAGTTTGTAGACGATCCCGCCTTTCATGACAAAGTCTACCTCCTCTAAGGCGCTTACGTCTTCTAAGGGATTTTCGCTTACGGCCACAAGGTCAGCGTATTTTCCGACCTCTACGCTCCCGAGCCGGTCCCATTCGCCAAGGAGCTTCGCCGCCTCCCGGGTAGCGGCAATAATTGCCTCCATCGGCGCCATTCCCCCCTTGACCATAAGCGCAAATTCTTCAGCGTTCTCACCGTGGGGAAAGAGAGGTGGATCACTTCCGAAGGCGATCTTGACGCCCGCTTCTACCGCCTTTTGAAAACGATCGTGGCTCTTCGGCCCAATCTTCAGGGCCTTTTCGGCCACGTGGGGAGGAAGGCGTCCTTCCTCCGCTGCTTGGACGGCCGTGTGGGGAGCCATCCGGGTCGGCACGAGATAGGTCCCGTGTTCTTTCATGAGCTGAATGGCCTCCTTGTCCATCAAGGTTCCGTGCTCGATCGAGTGGACCCCAGCCCGGACCGCTGCCTTGATGCCGGTAGTCCCGTGGGCATGAGCAGCGACCTTGACTCCCATCATTTCGGCCGTTTCGACGGCCACGCGCATTTCTTCTTCGGTCATGTGCTGGACGCCCGGCTCATCGCCTTCAGACAGCACTCCACCGGTGGCCTGAATCTTGATCAGATCGGCCCCATGCTTGATCTGCTTGCGAACCGCCTCTCGGACTTCGGCCTCGTTGTTCGCAATTCCCTCCTTAGGGGCTAGCTCCTTCACCGTCCCCGGCCTAAAGCCGTTGGTAGGGTCTCCGTGGCCCCCGGAAATACTGATGGAACGGCCGGCCGTAAAGAGACGGGGGGCCGGCAGAAGACGATCCTCAATTGCGTTTCTGAGCCCCACCGACGACCAGTTGAAATCGGCGGTGTTTCTGACCGTGGTAAATCCGGCAAGTAGGGTCTTGCGCACGTTTTTTGCCCCGACAAGAGCGCTGTAGCCCGGGGTCCGCCTTGTGAAGACTTCCGCAAACCGGGGTCTTGGGTAAGGTGGACGTGCATGTCGAGAAGTCCCGGGAGAACCGTGGCCTCTGAGAGATCGATCTCGTGGGCCTGGTCGGGGACCTCGACCTCCGCGCCGACTGCCGCAATACGTTCGCCACGAATGAGGATCGTGACGTCTTCACGGAGCTCCGCTCCGGTTCCGTCAATGAGCTGGCCAGCGTGGACAGCGACGACATGGGTACTGTCCACAGAAGGAATGCTCTGAGCGAGTGCCGGTGCTGTGAAGGAACAAACAAGGAGGATACCTGCGAGAAGTCGCTTCATGGAAGATCTATGGTCTGATTAAAAGAAGCGCGGTCGTGCATAGAAAAATGCTTGGTGCCAGCCACGACGCAGCAAGCTGTATAACGATATAGCGCATAAGCTGCACGCGCATTACTATTGAATTAGCAACTAACAAAAGATTTACTTTAAAACCAATAGCGGCAAAGAATTGGCGAGGTGCGTCCCTTAATGCGCGGGATCTTTCCAAAAAGGAGGTCCTCACTTAGATTAGAGATCTTCAACCATCA
>NZ_JBYEIR010000023.1:0-1073 GCF_058386985.1 Fodinibius sp. GM108 | reverse complement strand
TATCAATTGAGAAGTATCCGGTTAAACAATAATGGTTTGACAGGGAGTATCCCATGTGATTTTTGGGAGAAAATAGACAATTCTGATTTACAACGTGCTGCTCTTAATGATAATAATTTTACTTCTAACTGCACCAGTTCAATGAATAATACGCAGGGCGACACCCAAGTAGGAGGTAATGACTTTTAGTGGAGTAAATTCCTAAATAAAAAACCTTAATTCATTAAGCCGTAATTATCAAAAAAAGATAGTTACGGCTTTTTTTATTTTGAGATAAGTTTCATCAAAGATAATTGGTATTAAGATTTATTTATTTAATCTTTTTTTGTATAAATTTTTTAGATTTTTCTATTTAAAATAACTAATAAAAGAGGGGTTGGAATGAAATTAAAAATGATAGGGGGTTTATTTGTTCTTTTTTTAATTGTGTTGACAAGTTATGAATATCCACAAGAAGTGAACAGCGTAGAAGGCGACCGCCAGACACTGATGGACCTGTATGAGGCGACGGGCGGCGACAGCTGGAAAAACAACATCGGCTGGGGCAGTGGCGATCCGTTGGACTCCTGGCACGGCATCGAAACCGACGCCGAAGGGCGAGTGACGCGCGTGGATCTGTATGACAACGGACTTAGCGGACAGCTGCCAGAGTCGATCGGCAACTTAAAGAAGGTCAAGTATCTGAACGTCAAGAAAAATAAGCTGACCGGAGAAATACCATCGTCGATAGGAAATATGGAAAGTCTTGAGTGGTTGATATTAGCCGGTCGTAACTATGAGATCGGTGGTACGCTTAAAGAGCCCCCGCAAGATTTCCATATTGCTTATCATCAGGGAAAGCGATATTCAAACATGAATGACTTTAGCGGACATATTCCGTCTACTATCGGACACTTATCTAATCTACTTCGTCTTGAAATAGCAAATCAACCTAATATTAAAGGGCCGATTCCTTCAGAGATAGGGAAGCTGTCAAAGCTGGAGGGTTTGTATCTTAGCTTTAATGACTTTTCTGGAACTCGTCTTCCCTCAGAGATAGGCAATTTAACAAATTTAAAGCAGTTATATATAGC
>NZ_JBYEIR010000022.1:0-1192 GCF_058386985.1 Fodinibius sp. GM108 | reverse complement strand
TCCCGGTCAAACCGGGAGGTGTGATTCGGATCGTAAGATTCGCCGCTATTCCATATAGCACATATTAGAGTAATTAACTTGTTTACCAAATTGTTGCGTACGATCGGCCAACATTTTCCCTCTTCCAATTTTCGTTGCTTATAGGTGTTAAATCGATCACAGTGCGTGCTGGCCGACCGAGCGGCCATCGTCAGCGTCGCGCGCATCTCGGAGGCTCCGTGGCCGGACGAGCGGGTTTTGCCTTTCACCGACGATCCCGAGCTGTGGCAGTGTGGGGCTACCCCGAATCGGGCGGCAATTTTCTTCGGATTCAACTTCGCTTGCCCGTAAAAATGAATCAGCCACAACCACGTAGTGATCTCGGCCACGCCTGGAATACTCTTCAATAGCTTGCTATAGTGGTTGAGGCCTTCGTGAGCTTCCACAATTTCGCTGATCCGATCTTCAATTCGCTTGATCTGCTGGTCCAGAAAGCTGATCTGCCGCCCCCAGCCGTCCCGGATCAGCTCCGGACAGTTCGGCTGCTGGGCCGACTGCGTTTGCTTGGTTTTGGTCGCCGAGCGCTGGCGCACCAGCCGCCGACGTTCGCTGTATAGTTGCTTTACTTGATCTAAGGCCACATCGGGTGGGGTGGAAATCGTAAGCTTGTCGGCAAAGCGTTCGGCATATTCAGCGATCAGACTCGCATCATACTCATCTTCTTTGCGGCCGTGCTCGGGGCCGACCTTATCGGTTACTGTTGTCTTCTCAACAGCGGCCGGCCATCCGGCCTCGGTCAGAACCACAAGCAACCGTTTCCCGTAAATGCCGGTATTCTCCATACAAATGATGGTATTGCTGGGGGTGCATCCTTCGGCCTCCAGCCATCGAAGCAACCGGTCGAAGCCCCGCCGATCATTCCCGCAGACCAGGTGCTCTCCGAGCGGACGAAGCCAACAGTCGAGTTTCTGTTTCGAAATATCGATTCCCACGTAGTGATCGTTGGATGCAATATTTGTCGTCTCCATCAATAATTATCATCTTTCTCGTTAGATTTTTAATGCCAGCGCGGTATTACCGGACCTGACTCTGTTAATAGTGTTTAGCTTACATGCTATTTAGGTTTGAGTAATACCAAAAGCGGAAGGGGCTGATTCCTTTCATGGAGTCAATCTCCGATGGGCTAATTAGCCTTTCTTCCGCTTGCTGGTAC
>NZ_JBYEIR010000021.1:0-1345 GCF_058386985.1 Fodinibius sp. GM108 | reverse complement strand
GGCGAGGTGCGTCCCTTAATGCGCGGGATCTTTCCAAAAAGGAGGTCCTCACTTAGATTAGAGATCTTCAACCATCACTAAATCCAAGGAGGACCTCATGATTCACGTAGGAATCGATTTACATACTAGTAATATGGTCATTGTAGCGATAAACGGCAACGGGGAAGTGATCCGGGAGGCGAAGCTGCCGACAGCAACGAGGGCACTGGCAGACTTTTTTAGCTATTTCGATGAGCCTGTCCAAGCCGTCGTTGAATGTACCAGCAGCTGGTACTGGCTGTCGGACTGGTGCCGGGCCAATGGAGTCGAGCTCACGCTGGCTCACTCGAAGATGGTCAAAGCCATCAGTTATGCGAAAGTAAAAACTGACAAAGTGGATGCGAAGACCTTGGCGGAACTACTGCGGGCTGACCTTATTCCGGAGGCCTATCAGATTCAACATGACCGACGAGAACTCCGGGAACTGACCCGTGGCCGACTTCGGCTGATCCAGTGGCGGGGCCGGCTACAGTCTACGCTGTGGAACCAAGCCATTAAATACAACGTACAGATCAGCGGGAGTCAGTGGCGAGAGTTGGAAAAGCTTGGGCAGTGGTTGCAACCACAACTACCACCAGCAGCCAACCTGCAGGCCCAGCTAATGCTTGAGCAGATTAGTCAACTACAGCAACATATTCACCGGTTGGAAGAAGAAATTGAGAAGCAAATACCCTTCGAGGCCTCTGCCGAGCGGCTTATGGCTGTGCCGGGCTTGGGAAAAGTCGGTGCCTGGACGATTCTGGCAGAGATCGGGAACATCAACCGGTTTCCCAGTGCCAAGCAGTTTGTCAGTTATTGTCGGCTGGTACCGGGAGCCAAAGACAGTGGTGGTTCCCACCGGCATAAGTCAGGCAACAAAGATGGGAACCGGTACCTGAGAGCGGCCTTCGGGCAGGCGGCGGTTTCCGCCTATACGCACTATAAAGTGGTGAAGAAATTTTATCGAAAGATTAAACGCCGAAGCGGTCGGCCCGTGGCCCGAGCCGTCGTGGCCAAAGAACTGGCCAAGGGAGTCTGGTATATGCTGACCAGGGATGAAGAGTACAAAGGATTTAAGGGGCAGCCCGTGCGGGCGGCCTCCCAAACCTGCTGGCCCCAACCGATAAGCCCGTTTGCCTAACCGGGACACGTTAAGTGAGCCCGTGCGCGGGATTGGGACATCGGTTGGTGGGCCGGTTAAAAGATCTGGGATAGTCCCGAGTATTCGGGACAGCTTCCGTCCATTGACAGAAGATAAGCTCCGACAGCTGTCGGAGGTTTGGATGCCGGCAGGTTCACCGACGCTAAAGCTTTGGTGAACAGGTAA
>NZ_JBYEIR010000020.1:0-5414 GCF_058386985.1 Fodinibius sp. GM108 | reverse complement strand
TAATTTAAAGAGCAGTCGGGGACCTACGCTTCCGGCCTCGAGGGCCAGTACCATCGGCGCTGCCGGGCTTAACGGCCGTGTTCGGGATGGGAACGGGTGGGGCCCCGGCGCTTGACCCGCCTGCTCAAAATGTCAACAAATGCCTTGGTGGTCTTCGACGGAGTGATAGCTGATGGTTGTGCAAGTGGAAACGCCCGGGTGGCCCGCCGACCGGCTGGTCGTGCAAGCCATATAAGCGGAAGCCGGTAGCCTTATTAGTACGGCTCGGCTGAGCCTCTCGCGAGGTTTACACCTGCCGCCTATCGATCTGGTCGTCTTCCAGAAGGCTTCTTGGGGAATGTTTATCTTGGAGCGTGCTTCGCGCTTAGATGCTTTCAGCGGCTTATCACTTCCGCACATAGCTACCCTGCGGTGCCCGTGGCCGGACAACAGGTGCACTAGCGGTGCGTCCACTCCGGTCCTCTCGTACTAGGAGCAGCTCTCCGCAACATTCCAACGCCCACAGCAGATAGGGACCGAACTGTCTCACGACGTTCTGAACCCAGCTCGCGTACCGCTTTAAATGGCGAACAGCCATACCCTTGGGACCTTCTCCAGCCCCAGGATGCGATGAGCCGACATCGAGGTGCCAAACCTCCCCGTCGATGTGAACTCTTGGGGGAGATAAGCCTGTTATCCCCGGAGTACCTTTTATCCTTTGAGCGACGGCCCTTCCATGTGGAACCGCCGGATCACTAAACCCTGCTTTCGCAGCTGCTCGAGCTGTATCTCTCGCAGTCAAGCACCCTTATGCTTTTACACTCTGCGCACGATTGCCGACCGTGCTGAGGGTACCTTTGGGAGCCTCCGTTACCATTTAGGAGGCGACCGCCCCAGTCAAACTACCCACCATACACTGTCTGCCCGCGGTGGGGCATTAGAATTCAGCGGCCCGAAGGGTGGTATTTCACGGGCGGCTCCACCCCGGCTGGCGCCGGGGCTTCAGTGCCTCCCACCTATCCTGCACATCAGGCAGCTAAAGCCAATGTAAAGTTGTAGTAAAGGTTCACGGGGTCTTTCCGTCCCGCTGCGGGTAATCGGCGTCATCACCGATACCACAATTTCACCGAGCTCGTGGCCGAGACAGTGTCCAATTCGTTGCACCATTCGTGCAGGTCGGAACTTACCCGACAAGGAATTTCGCTACCTTAGGACCGTTATAGTTACGGCCGCCGTTTACTGGGGCTTCAGTCGCCCGCTTCATCCCCGAAGGGATTAACAGGCTTCCTTAACCTTCCAGCACCGGGCAGGTGTCAGCCCCTATACATCGTCTTGCGACTTAGCAGAGGCATGTGTTTTTGGTAAACAGTCGATTGGACCTGGTCACTGCGCCCCCGACACGCGAACGTGTCGGGGGGATCCTTCTCCCGAAGTTACGGATCTAATTTGCCGAGTTCCTTAGCCACGATTCACTCGAGCACCTGAGGATCCTCTCCTCATCTACCTGTGTTGGTTTTGGTACGAGCGCTATGTCAGCAGATGACGACGGGTTTCTTGGCAGCAAGATTACCTACGCTATCGGTTTGCCCGCAGGCTCCCCGTACTGTCGGCGTTCGGCTTCGGCCCCCCGGATTTGCCTGGAGGGCCTACCTACGGCCTTTAACCTGCTGTTCCATCAGCAGGCGGTAGTGTCACTTCTGCGTGACGCCTTCATCTATAGCTGTATAGCGGTACCGGAATATTTAACCGGTTTTCCATCGGCTTCGCCTTTCGGCTACGCCTTAGGTCTCGACTAACCCTGATCCGATTAGCGTTGATCAGGAACCCTTAGATTTTCGGTGGAAGAGTTTCTCACTCTTCTTATCGTTACTCATGCCTACAGTTTCGCTTCCAGGCCCTCCACGCGGCCTCACAGCCGGGCTTCGGTGGCCCTGGAATGCTCCTCTACCACTGTCCCGACACGAATGTCGGGACAATCCACAGCTTCGGCACCAAACTTATGCCCGCGAATTATCGACGCCGGGCCGCTCGACTAGTGAGCTATTACGCACTCTTTCAAGGAATGGCTGCTTCTAAGCCAACCTCCTAGTTGTCTGGGCAACCCAACTTTCTTTGTGCAACTTAGTTTGGATTTAGGGGCCTTAGCTGGTGGTCTGGGTTGTTTCCCTCTTGCGGGAGGACGTTATCGCCCCCACGCTGACTACCTGGCAACACAGCCCGGCATTCGGAGTTTGTCTAGGTTTGGTAGGCGGTGAAGCCCCCTAGCCTAATCAGTGCTCTACCTCCGAGCCGCTGCACCAGATGCTATACCTAAATATATTTCGAGGAGAACGAGCTATTTCCGAGTTTGATTGGCCTTTCACCCCTATCCACAGCTCATCCGGAGGCTTTTCAACGCCTGTCGGTTCGGGCCTCCACGCGGTCTTACCCACGCTTCACCCTGGCCATAGATAGCTCACTCGGTTTCGCGTCTGCCCCGCCGTACTGCCGCCCTGTTCGGACTCGCTTTCGCTTCGGCTGCTCCGCTGAGCGGATTAACCTTGCACGACAGGCGCAACTTGTAGGCTCATTATGCAAAAGGCACGCCGTCATCCCGACACAAAGTGTCGGGACTCCGACCGCTTGTAAGCGTATGGTTTCAGGTACTGTTTCACTCGCCGTCTCGGCGTTCTTTTCACCTTTCCCTCACGGTACTTGTCCACTATCGGTCATAACCAGTATTTAGCCTTACCGGATGGTGCCGGCTGGTTCAGACAGGATTTCTCCGGTCCCGTCCTACTCAGGGGATCCCACCACCGCGCCTCGCTTACGTCTACAGGCCTCTCACCTTCTGTGGGGCGGCTTTCCAGTCCGCTTCGTCTTCGCTTGGGTTGGCTTCTGTGGGCCCTGCTACCCCCCGACGCCGTAGCATCGGGGTTTGGGCTGGCCCCCGTTCGCTCGCCACTACTTGGGGGATCACTGAATTGTTTTCTGCTCCTCCGCCTACTGAGATGTTTCAGTTCGGCGGGTTGACCCTCCTCGAAAGGAGTATCCCGACCGAAGCCGGGATGGGTTTCCCCATTCGGATACCTGCGGATCTGGGCTCTTTTGCAGCTCCCCGCAGCTTTTCGCAGCTTTACACGTCCTTCATCGCCTGGTTATGCCTAGGCATCCACCATACGCCCTTTGTTGCTTTCACTTATATGACTTGCACCACCATCGGGTGGGGCAAGCCACTCTTGAGCGTTTCGTTCTGTATAAATCATACTTACAATATCGCGCCATCCGAAACGGATGACGCCGGTTTATTAAACATAAACCTTTTTACCTATCAGCTATCACTACGTCAAAGAACACCTTGCAGGTGAGGCTGTCTGCTGATGGCGGGAATTGCTTTTATCCAGCAATAAAACCCCGCGTCAACGTCCAGCATCTCACAAACAACAAAATAAAAGAACACATGCCTTCCGGCACGGATCTGCTCGCCGCCATCGGCGACTGCGAGCACATACGTGCGAGAATACCATCAATAAAACAACAACACTCTGTGGAGCTACGGGGACTCGAACCCCGGACCCCCTGCTTGCAAAGCAGGTGCTCTGGCCAACTGAGCTATAGCCCCTCGCTGTGGGCTTGGCAGGAGTTGAACCTGCGACCTCACGCTTATCAGGCGTGCGCTCTAACCAGCCTGAGCTACAAGCCCATGGGTGGCCAGCCGGCGCCCGCCTGAGCGGGGCAGCTTGCGACCAAACAACAAAAAGAACATACAGACGATCACACGGCGAGCCGCAGGCCAAGGATGCTCCCTAAAAAGGAGGTGATCCAGCCGCACCTTCCGGTACGGCTACCTTGTTACGACTTAGCGCCAGTCACCAGGCTTACCCTAACGACCTGCCTCCCCCGAAGGGGTTGGCCCGGCCGCATCAGGTACTCCTGACTTCCATCGCTTGACGGGCGGTGTGTACAAGGCCCGGGAACGTATTCACCGCGACATTGCTGATACGCGATTACTAGCGATTCCGGCTTCATGGAGTCGAGTTGCAGACTCCAATCCGAACTGGGAACGGCGTTGGGGATCTGCTGCCGCTCGCGCGGTCGCTTCCCATTGAACCGTCCATTGTAGCACGTGTGCAGCCCCAGACGTAAGGGCCATGATGACTTGACGTCATCCCCACCTTCCTCACTACTTGCGTAGGCAGTCTGGCTAGAGTCCCCACCATTACGTGCTGGTAACTAACCACAGGGGTTGCGCTCGTTGCGGGACTTAACCCAACACCTCACGGCACGAGCTGACGACAGCCATGCAGCACCTTCTGGCCTGCCCCGAAGGGAAGACCCCTTTCAGGGCCGGTCAGGCCAGATTTAGCCTGGGTAAGGTTCTTCGCGTTGCATCGAATTAAGCCACATGCTCCACCGCTTGTGCGGGCCCCCGTCAATTCCTTTGAGTTTCATTCTTGCGAACGTACTCCCCAGGTGGCATGCTTACTGCGTTAACTGCGTCACTGCCCCGGGCGGGACAACAACTAGCATGCATCGTTTACAGCGTGGACTACCAGGGTATCTAATCCTGTTCGCTCCCCACGCTCTCGTGTCTCAGCGTCAGTATCGGACCAGTCGGCCGCCTTCGCCACTGGTGTTCTTCGTGATATCTATGCATTTCACCGCTACACCACGAATTCCACCGACCTCTTCCGAACTCAAGAAATCCAGTTTCGAAGGCACTTTTACCGTTAAGCGGCAAGATTTCACCTCCGACTTAGACTTCCGCCTGCACACCCTTTACACCCAATGATTCCGGACAACGCTTGCACCCTCCGTATTACCGCGGCTGCTGGCACGGAGTTAGCCGGTGCTTATTCGATGGGTACCGTCAGCCGGAGTCGAAACTCCGGGGTTCTTCCCCATCAAAAGCTGTTTACAACCCATAGGGCCGTCTTCCAGCACGCGGCGTGGCTGCGTCAGGGTTGCCCCCATTGCGCAAGATTCCTCACTGCTGCCTCCCGTAGGAGTCTGGGCCGTGTCTCAGTCCCAGTGTGGGGGATCATCCTCTCAGACCCCCTAGCCATCATCGCCTTGGTAGGCCGTGACCCTACCAACCAGCTAATGGCACGCAGGCTCATCACAAGGCGCCCGAAGGCTTTAACAACTGTCCCCATGCGGGGCCGCTGCATCATCGGGTATTAGCATGCCTTTCGGCATGTTATCCCCGGCCCTGCGGCAGATTACCTACGCGTTACTCACCCATCCGCCGGTCTCCTCCCGACCCGAAGGTCAGGATTCTCCCGCGACTTGCATGTGTTAAGCCCGCCGCCAGCGTTCGTCCTGAGCCAGGATCAAACTCTCCATGGTAAATACACCATTTCAATAACTTTGCTTCCCGGCCTGCATCAAGAATTCTTATCTAACCCCGAATACTCGGGGCGACAAGGGCTCGACGTGCGATCGTCTGTATGTTC